>JANLUZ010000012.1:0-30651 GCA_031363755.1 Polaromonas sp. | reverse complement strand
TTGGTGAAGCGTTCGATATCCTGCATGAAGCCTTCTTCGTCCAAGCACACCAGGCTGACGGCTTCGCCGCTGTTGCCGGCGCGGCCGGTGCGGCCAATGCGGTGAACATAGTCTTCGCTGACGTTCGGAATCTCGTAGTTCACCACGTGAGGCAGCTCGTCGATGTCAATTCCGCGGGCTGCGATATCAGTGGCAACCAACGCGCGGATCGTGCCGTCCTTGAAGCCTTGCAGGGCCTGGGTGCGAGCCGTCTGGCTCTTGTTACCGTGCAACGCCATGGCTTCAATGCCATTTTTCGTCAAATGCTCGGCCACATTGTTGGCGCCAAACTTGGTGCGCGTGAACACCAGCACCTGGCTCCAGTTGTGCTCGTTGATGATGTGGGTCAGCAGCGCTTTCTTTTTGCTGCGGCCGACCGGGTGAATGGTCTGTGTGATGCGCTGCACCGTGGTGTTGCGCGGCGTGACCTGGATCGACTGGGGGTTTTTCAGCAGGCCGTTGGCCAGCTCACGAATCTCGTCGCTGAAGGTGGCGGAAAACAGCAGCGACTGCTTCTGTTTAGGCACCAGGGCCAGCACTTTTTTGATGTCGTGAATGAAACCCATGTCCAGCATGCGGTCGGCTTCGTCGAGGATTAGCACCTGCACCTGGCTAAGGTCCAGCGTGCCCTGGCTTGCATGGTCCAGCAGGCGGCCAGGGGTAGCCACCAGAATGTCCACGCCTCGGCGCAGTTTGTCGATTTGCGCGCCCATGCCGACACCGCCGAACATCACCATGGACGTCAGATCGAGGTATTTGCCATAGGTGCGAACACTTTCCTCGACCTGGGCCGCGAGTTCGCGGGTCGGCGTCATGATGAGCGCGCGCACGGCATTGACGCCGCGTTTGTTGGTCAGTTTGGGTTCGGTCGACAGGCGCTGGAGCAGTGGCAACGTGAAGGCCGCTGTTTTGCCGGTGCCGGTTTGGGCGCCGCCCAGCAGGTCAACACCCGACAGCACGGCCGGAATGGCCTGGGCCTGGATCGGTGTGGGGGTGTCGTAGCCCTGCTCAAGCACGGCTTTCAGGATGGCCGGAGCCAGATTCAATTCTTCAAAGGTCATGGTTGTGCGCTTCAAAAGCGCTGGTGATCAGCCTAATGGGTGCTTTGGAGTGAAAGCGACCCGCCAGTCAAAGGCAGATGGGATCAAAAGGTCAGGCGGCAGGATTTGCTGTTGACACCCCTAACAATCGACTCAGGTATCACTGGAAAGCGAAGCCCTGAAATGCCCGAGGTGTGCCCAAACGTCGGGGGCAACTGGAACCCGCAACAGCTTCGATTGTGGCACGGAACGATAATCTGTCGGTCGCCGAAAATAACGCAGTTTCGGCCCGGTGCGTTCTCACTGAACTTTTACCGCCTTCTCATTTCAACTTCAAAGACCCTCACACATGGCTCAGTACGTATTTACCATGAACAAGGTCGGCAAAATCGTGCCGCCCAAACGCCACATCCTCAAGGACGTGTCGCTCAGCTTTTTCCCCGGTGCCAAGATCGGCATGCTCGGCGTGAACGGCTCGGGCAAGTCCACGCTGCTCAAGATCATGGCCGGTCTGGATAAAGAAATCGAAGGTGAAGCTACCCCGATGCCGGGCCTGAACATCGGCTACTTGCCGCAGGAACCCAAGCTCAATGACGCGCACACGGTGCGTGAAAGCGTCGAAGACGGTATGGGCGCGGTGTTTGCCGCCAAGGCCCAGCTCGAGGCCGTGTATGCCGCTTACGGCGAGGAAGACGCTGACTTTGACGCGCTGGCCGCCGAGCAGGCGCGCCTCGAAGCCATCATCGCCACGGCCGGCACCGACTCCGAGCACCAGCTGGAAATTGCGGCCGACGCGCTGCGCCTGCCGCCGTGGGACGCCGTGATCGGTGTGTTGTCTGGCGGTGAAAAACGCCGCGTGGCGCTGTGCCGCCTGCTGCTGTCCAAGCCCGACATGCTGCTGCTTGACGAGCCGACCAACCACTTGGACGCTGAATCCGTCGATTGGCTGGAGCAGTTTTTGCAGCGCTTCTCAGGCACCGTGGTGGCCATCACCCACGACCGCTATTTTCTGGACAACGCCGCCGAGTGGATTTTGGAGCTGGACCGGGGCCACGGCATTCCGTGGAAAGGCAACTACAGCACCTGGCTGGAGCAAAAGGGCGAGCGCCTGGCGGTCGAGCAAAAGGGCGAAGAAGCCCGCGCCAAGGCCCTGAAAAAGGAACTGGAATGGTCGCGCCAGAACCCCAAGGCGCGTCAGGCCAAGAGCAAGTCACGCCTGGCCCGTTTTGAGGAACTGAGCGACTTTGAGTACCAAAAGCGCGTCGAGACCAACGAGATTTTCATCCCTGTGGCCGAGCGTCTGGGCCACCAGGTCATCGAGTTTCACAACGTCACCAAGTCCTTCGGCGACCGCGTGCTCATCGACAACCTCAGCTTCACGGTGCCGGCCGGTGCGATCGTCGGCATCATCGGCCCCAACGGTGCCGGCAAGTCCACGCTGTTCAAGCTGATCGCGGGCAAGGAATTGCCTGACAGCGGCGAAGTGATCAAAGGCGCTACGGTGCGCATGGCTTTCGTGGACCAGAACCGTGACGACCTGGCCAATGAAAAAACCGTGTGGGAAGATATTTCTGGCGGTCTGGACATTCTGAACGTCGGCAAGTTCCAGATGCCAAGCCGCGCCTACGCCGGCCGCTTCAACTTCAACGGTGGCGACCAGCAAAAGCGCGTCGGCACGCTGTCCGGTGGTGAGCGCGGACGTTTGCACCTGGCCAAAACACTGATTGCTGGCGGCAACGTGTTGATGCTTGATGAGCCGTCGAACGACCTGGACGTGGAAACTCTGCGTGCGCTGGAAGACGCGTTGCTCGAATTCGCAGGCTCCGTCATGGTCATCAGCCACGACCGCTGGTTTTTAGACCGCATCGCCACCCACATCCTGGCCGCTGAGGGCGACAGCCAGTGGACCTTTTTTGACGGCAACTACCAGGAATACGAAGCCGACAAGAAGAAGCGCCTCGGTGAAGAGGGTGCCAAGCCTAAGCGTATGCGCTACAAAGCCCTCAAATAATGAGCTTGCGCCCGTCAGATGCCGACGTGCTGGCCAAAACCCGGCACTGGTTAGAAGCCGCTGTGATTGGCCTGAACCTGTGCCCGTTTGCCAAGGCGGTGTACGTCAAAAACCAGGTGCGGTTAGTCGTCAGCCAGGCGCGCCATGCGGACGACCTGCTCGAAGAGCTGGACCGCGAGCTGGATTTGCTGGTGGCGGCTCCTGCCGACGAGATTGACACCACGCTGCTGATACACCCCACGTTGTTTGCCGACTTCCTGGACTTCAATGATTTCCTGGAAGTGGCTGACGGCGTGGTGGACGAGCACGCGCTGGAGGGCGTGATCCAGCTGGCGAGTTTTCACCCGCAGTTTCAGTTTGACGGCACCGAACCAGACGACATCAGCAACTACACCAACCGCGCCCCGTTTGCCACGTTGCACCTGCTGCGTGAAGCCAGCGTCGAAAAGGCTGTGGCGGCTTTCCCCGAGGCCGAGGCGATTTTTGAGGTGAACATCGCCACGCTGGAAAAGCTTGGCCATTCTGGCTGGAAGGCGCTCGGCCTTTAACCTGGCTTCAATAATGCGGTGGCCTGTCGCTGCTGGCCGAAAAGCGCAGCACGCCGTCCACGTCTGCAACGGGCTGACGCAGGCGGTGAATCTCCAGGATCAGCAGGTCAATTTGAGCTTGCTGCCGCACGATGACCTGGTCGAGTTTTTCGAGCAGTTCTTCGGCATAGATGGCCTTGATTTCAAGTGAGTCAAGGCGCTGGTCGGTGTGGTGGTTGGGCATCCTTGTATTGGACACCCAAGCGTCCCTAAGCTCCCGACTTCTCCCCCCCCCTGCGCTGGCTCAGTAACCTGGCGCGCACCAGCGCAATGTGGCTGCGCAGTGCATACAATTCGTCGGTGTAAGACAGCGGTACATTGATGTTTTCGGCGCGCACTTCCAGTGCGTTCAGCTCGCCCAGCAACGTATCCCGGCTTAGCAATTGGCTGGCAGGGTTGACGTGAGTAACGTCGGCCACGCGCGCCTCGATGTCCCGTAGCTGCGCGTACCAGCGAAAGATGCGGGAGCGCACCCGAAACGCGTACAGCGGCGGAATGATGCGTGACAGCGGCAGCATGACCGCCAAAATAATGCCCATCACCAGTGCCATGCGCTCCACCAAGTTGGCGACCCAGAAGCTCACATAGCGCTGCAGTGTGGGCGCGCCGGTTTTGATGGCGCGCTCCGCCTCTTTGGCAATCGGCAGTTCGGCGTTGTCACGGTTCGGAAACTCCCGCGCATTTTTGAACCAGCCCGCGCCGCCATGCAGCGTATTACCCGCCTGTGCAAACAGCTGCTGAAGTGCCGGGTGCGTGGCTGTGCGGCTGACAAGAGAGGTGGTCGGGGCCACCAGCCGCACGTCGTCGGGTGGAATATTGGCGGCCAGGTCCACCACACCGCGCGGCAGCCGGGTGGGTGTCAAAAACGGGAACCGCCGCGAATACGCCTCACTCTGCGCAAAGTTCATCAACCGCACACCGGGCGTCTGCAGCAGCATCTGCACCATCAGCGACTCCGGCGCGGAGGCAAACACGATGGCGTCTAGCTCACCGCCCAGAAACGCCACCGTCGCAGGGGTTTGCTCCAGGTGGGACAACGTCAACCTGGCCGGGTCGATTCGGTTGCTGTCAAACAGCTTGCCCATCAGGCTGGGCACGCCGCTGCCGGGCGTGCCGACGTTGACGCGCTTTTCCGCCAGCGCCGAAAGACTCGCCAGCTCGGTGTCGCTTTTGTAGAACAGCCACAGCGGCTCAATGAACAAGCTGCCCAGCGACGCCAGCTGGTCCTCGTCGGCCTCGGCGCCTGTGCTGGTGCCGCCCTGCACAAAGCCCACGTCCACGGTGCCGTCACGCAGCAGTTGCAGGTTGGCGGCAGAACCCTCTGACGGCACCAGCACCACTTCAATACCTTCGGCGGCCAGCGCCTTTGCATAGCCTTTGCCAAAGGCCTCGTAGGCACTTTGGGCCGGGCCCGTGGCCAGCGTCACGCGCCTGGGTGGATTCGGGTCCAGCCACCAGTAGGCTATCCCCAGCAAAGTCGCCGCCAGCAGCACAAACGGGCCAATCGACACGGCCAGGTCGCGCAGGGACAGCAGGGTGTAGTGAATGTGTTGGGGCATGGCGCAAACCATAGCATGGGGTTGACCGGGCGATGGCCTGCGCCGGGGGCTCAAAAGCTGATCGCCAGGTGAGATTTTGGAGGCGCCACAAGCCATTTTCTGCCCCCAACAGGCACCCAACACCTTTCAAACGCTGTAAACATCTTTTTAGGCACCAAAACACCCGCTGGTCCAGGTATTCATTGCCTGTGCAGCTATCAAAATAATACCGATTTACACCATGCTGGAAGTGGCCTTCCGCTTCCGCCTCGCCTTGCGCATCAACCAGTACGCCGCCGGGATCACCAACATCGACAGCAGCGGCGCGGTGACCATGCCGCCGACCATGGGGGCGGCGATGCGCTGCATGACTTCGCTGCCTGCGCCGCTGGTCCACAAAATGGGCAGCAGGCCAGCCAGGATGACCGCCACCGTCATGGCTTTGGGGCGCACGCGCAGCACCGCGCCTTCGCGGATGGCGTCCAGCAGCGACGGGTCATCCGTCAAGCCCCGCGCCAATCGATCGTCCCACGCCTGGCGCAAGTAAAGCACCATGATGACGCCGAACTCCGCCGTGACGCCCGCCAGCGCGATGAAGCCAATCGCGCTGGCAATCGACAGGTTGTGCCCCAGCGCGTACAGCAGCCAAAAACCGCCGATCAGTGAAAACGGCATGGCCAGCAAGATGAGCAACGCTTCGTCCACGCGCTTGAACGTCAGGTAAAGCAGCACAAAAATGATCAGCAGCGTGGCGGGCACGACTACCTTGAGTTTGGCGGTGGCGCGTTCCAGGTACTCAAACTGGCCAGACCAAGACACCGCATAGCCGGGTGTGAGTTTGACCTGCTGCGCCACAGCCTGCTGCATGTCGCGCACGGCGGATTTGAGGTCGCGGCCGCGAATGTCCACGTAGACCCAGCCGGACAGGCGGGCGTTTTCGCTGCGCAGCATCGGCGGGCCGTCGCTCAGCGTGATGCTGGCCACATCGCCCAGCAGCGGGCGTGCGCCCCGTTCGGTCACAAACGGCAGGCGGCGAAGTTTGTCGAGCGAGTCGCGAAGCTCGCGCGGGTAACGCACGTTGATGGGAAAGCGTTGCAGGCCTTCGACGGTTTCGCCGACGTTTTCCCCGCCAACGGCGCTGGCCACGACAGACTGCACGTCGGAAATGTTCAGGCCAAACCGGGCGGCGGCGTCGCGGTTGATGGTGATGTCCACGTAGCGCCCGCCCGTCAGCCGCTCGGCCAGCGCGCTGCTGACGCCGGGCACGTTTTTCACCGCGCGTTCGATCTCGCTGGTGATGCGGTCGATTTCTTTCAGGTCGGTGCCCGCCACCTTCACGCCCACCGGGCTTTTGATGCCGGTGGCCAGCATGTCGATGCGGTTGCGAATCGGCGGCACCCAAATGTTGGACAGGCCGGGTACCTTGACGATTTTGTCGAGCTCTTCGACCAGCTTGTCTGGGGTCACACCCACGCGCCACTGGCTTTTGGGTTTGAACTGGATGGTCGTTTCAAACATTTCCATCGGAGCCGGATCGGTGGCCGTTTCTGCGCGCCCGGCCTTGCCGTGGACGGTAGCGACTTCAGGCAGGGTCTTGATGAGGCGGTCGGTTTGCTGCAGCAGCTCGGCGGCCTTGCCGGCCGACAAACCGGGCAGGGCGGTGGGCATGTAGAGCAAATCCCCTTCGTCGAGCGGCGGCATGAACTCCCCGCCAATGCGCAGCATGGGCCAGGCGGTGGCCGCCAGCAGCAGCAGCGCGATGGCAATGGTGGCGCGGGGCCAGCGCAGCACCGTATCCAGCACCGGGCGGTAGGTGGCGATCAGCACGCGGTTGAGCGGATTCTTTTGCTCGTCGGGGATACGCCCGCGAATCAAATACCCCATCAGCACCGGAATCAACGTGACCGACAGGCCCGCCGCCGCCGCCATGGCGTAGGTTTTGGTGAAAGCCAGCGGCGCAAACAGGCGGCCTTCTTGCGCTTCGAGGGTGAACACCGGGATGAAAGACAGCGTGATGATGAGCAGGCTGAAGAACAACGCCGGGCCGACCTCGGCCGCTGCGTCGCCGATGACGCGCCAACGTTCTTGTGGGGTCATCTGTTGCGCTCCCTCCCCCCGTGGGGGAGGGTTGGGGTGAGGGCTCTCCGGTCGGACGTCGGCGCTGCGCTCGCCCCCATCCCAGCCTTCCCCCAGCGGGGGACGGGGCAAGGCAGGGTGCTGGTGCGCCCAGCGCTCTAGGTGTTTGTGCGCGTTTTCAATCATCACCACGGCTGCATCCACCATCGCACCAATAGCAATCGCAATGCCGCCCAGCGACATGATGTTGGCGTTCACCCCTTGGTAATGCATCACGATGAACGCCGCCAGAATGCCCAACGGCAGCGAGACGATGGCCACCAGCGCTGAACGCAAATGAGACAAAAACGCCAGGCACACGACGGCCACCACGATGAATTCTTCCAGCAGTTTGAAGCCCAGGTTCTTGACCGATTGTTCGATCAGGATAGAGCGGTCGTAGGTCGGCACGATCTCCACACCCGCCGGCAGGCTGCTCTGCAGCGACTGGATTTTGGCCTTGACAGCCGCAATCGTTTCCAGCGCGTTTTTGCCGGTGCGCATGACGATCACGCCGCCGGTGGCTTCGCCTTCACCGTCCAGCTCGCTGATGCCGCGCCGCATTTCGGGGCCGATCTGGATGCGCGCCACATCACCCAGGCGCACGGAAATTCCGGCGCTGCTGGTGGTCAACGGGATCGTGCGGAAGTCGTCCAGGCCTGTGAGGTAGCCGGAGGCCCGCACCACGACTTCAGCCTCGCCCAGCTCCAGCACCGAGCCGCCGGTTTCCTGGTTGGCCTTTTGCAGCGCTTCAATCACGCGGGTGTGGGGGATGTTGTAGAGAGCGAGTTTGTCGGGGTCGAGCACCACCTGGTACTGGCGCACCATGCCACCGACCGAGGCGACTTCGGCCACGTTGGCCACGGTTTTCAGCTCGTACTTTAAAAACCAGTCTTGCAGCGCACGCAGCTGGCCCGCGTCCATCTTGCCGCTGCGGTCGATCAATGCATAGGTGTAAATCCAGCCGACGCCGGTGGCGTCCGGCCCCAGCGCGGGCTTGGCGTTGGGTGGCAGGCGGGACTGCACTTGGTTCAGGTACTCCAGCACGCGCGAGCGCGCCCAGTAGGGGTCGGTGCCGTCTTCAAACAGCACATACACGAACGAATCACCAAAGAAGGAATAGCCGCGCACGGTTTTTGCGCCCGGCACCGACAGCATGGTGGTGGTCAGCGGGTAGGTGACCTGGTTTTCCACGATGCGCGGGGCCTGGCCGGGGTAGGGCGTGCGGATGATGACCTGCACATCGGACAAGTCCGGCAGCGCGTCCAGCGGGGTTTGTTGCACCGCCCACACGCCCCAGGCTGCCATCATCACCGTGGCCAGCAGCACCAGAAAGCGGTTGACGAGCGACCAGCGGATCAGCGCGGCGATCACTTGGAAGCCCCTTTGGCGGGGGCGGTGGCTGGTGCGTTGGCAACGGGGCCGATCTGGGTGAGCGTCGGCTCGCCATCCTTGGGCAGCACAAACTCAAACTGCACGGTGTCGCCCACGGCCACGTTGCGTGGCAACCCGGCTTTGGGCGGCTGGAAGGTCATGGTCATGTCGCCCCAGCCGGCCGAGGGAATCGGGCCGTGCGACAGCGTCACGCCGTCGGCGTTGATGGCGTCTACCTTGGCGGTGCCCTGGTGCTTCACGGGGCTTGCTGCCGGAGCGTTGTTCAACCGCGCTTCCACGCCTTTCAGGCTGGCTTCCGAGTCGATCAAAAACTGCGCCGACACCACCACCCTCTGGCCCGCTGTCAGGCCTTGTTTGACCTCGGTCTGCCCGCCGGATTCCACGCCGGCCTCCACATTCACCGGCCGGTAGCGCCCGCCGTCTTCGGCCAGCATCACCACGGTGCGCTGGCCGGTGGCGATGATGGCTTCAGTCGGCACCAGCAGGGCGGGTGTGCGGCGCGGGTCGGTGAATTTCAACGTCACGGCCATGCCGGGGGACAGCAGCGCACCCGGGTTGTTGAGCTGAATCCGCGCTTTCAGCGTGCGTGTGGCCGCAGCCACGTCAGGCAGGATGGACTCTACTCGGCCACTGAACACGGTACCCGGTGCGCCAGGGCTGCGCGCCTCCACCGGGCTGCCTTTTCGCAGCAGCGCGGCCTGGCTTTCGGGCACATCGGCCAGTGCCCACACTGTGGCAATGCCGTTGATGCGCGCCAGCGTCATGCCGGGGGTCACGGTCATGCCCTGCTTGGCGACCAACTCGGCCACCACGCCGCTGGTAGGCACCGTCAGCGTGATGCGGGGCTGGGCGACGCCCGTTGATGCGATGCGTGACACCTGCGCCTCGGTCATGCCCAGCAGCAGCATGCGCTGGCGCGCGGCAGCGACCAGAGCCACATCGTCGCCAGCGGCTTGCCTCACCGCCAAAAACTCTTGCTGCGCCGCTATCCATTCCGGCACGTACACCTCGGCAAACGGCTGGCCTGCGGTCACGGCGTCAAAACTGGCGCGCACGTACAGCCGCTCAATGAAGCCCGCCGCACGCGCCTGCACCACGGACTGGTCACGCTCGTTCCAGGCGATGTTGCCAATGGCCTGCAACTGCGGGGCCAGCGTGCCTTGCACGACCTCGGCGGTGCGCAGCCCGAGGTTTTGCTGGATGCGCGGGCTGACGGTCACGTTGCTGTTGTCGCTACCTGCACCGCCGCCGTAGACGGGCACCAGCATCATGTCCATGAAGGGGGATTTGGCGGGCTTGTCAAAGCGTTTGCCGGGCACCATGGGGTCGTGGTAGTAAATAACCTGCTGGCCATTGGCCGGGTCCACATCGCCGGCTTTCAGGCTGGCCGCGATGTGCCGGCGCGTGGCGGCTTCACCGGCGGCGATAGTTGAAGGCTCTGTGGTGGCCGTTGCTGGCCTGCTGGCCCTGTGGTGCAGGCCCAGCTGGTACAGGCCGTAGCCAACACCCGCCAAAAGCGCGGCGGCCACGGTGCCAAGAATGAGGGTGTTTTTGGTCATGGGTTTACTGCTCGATCAGGGTGTTCAAACGCCACTGCACAGCAGCGCGCTTGGCCTGCAGCTCCAGCGCGCGCAGGGCCAGTTCGGTCTGTTGTTGGCGGGCTTGCAGCACCGCACTCAGCGTGTCGCGCCCATTTTCAAACGCGGCCAGCGTCAAGGCGCTGCGCTGGATGGCCAGCGGTTGGGCCTCCAGCGTCAGACGGGTGAGCTTGCGGTTGGCTTCGTCCAGCTCGACCAGCAGCGTATCCAGTTCCAGGGTCTGGCGGCGCACCAGGTCGTCCCGCTCGCTGCTAAGTCGTTCCAGCTCTTTTTGTTTGGCGATGACCAGCGGCTGCTGGCGTTCGTTGGGCGCCAGTGGCAGCTCAAACGTGAACTGAACCGATACCAGGTCGCCGTAGCCTTGCCCACGGCGGCCGTAGCTCAAGCCCCAACCCCAGTCGCCCACCTTGGCAGCGTCTGCTTCGCGCACCTCGGCCTGGGCCAGGGTTTGCTGCGGCGTGATGGCGGCGATCTCGGCGCTGCGCTCGATGTGGGTGTGCAAGTAGTCGGCGTCCACGTCGAGGGTCGGCAGCTCACCTGCCAGACTCGCATTGCGGCCTACCCAGCGCCGCAGCTGCGCGCTGGCCTGCGCCACGTCGCGCTGAAGCTCGTCCTGCCGGTCGGCAAGGGCGAGCCCTTCTAGTCGGGCCAAGGGCACCACGGACGCCATGGACTTGCCTGCCCCATATTGCGCTGGGGCAGTGTCGACGAGCTGGCGCTGCTGGGCCACCAGGGTGGCCAGCAGCGCCAGGCGCTTTTCAGCAAAAAACCGGGCTATCCAGGCCAGCCCGGTTTCGCGGCGCACGGCCAGCGCTTCGACCCGCGCCAAGGCACGTTCCCGCTCGGTCCGGGCCTGCGCCATCTCGACCCGAGCCGCCCGCTTGGCGCGGTTGGGCACGTCCTGGCTGATACCGATTTGGCGCATCGTGAAGTTGTCGCGTGTCAGGCTGCCTTGCACTGGGCCGCTGATGGGGAAATCCTGCACACCCAACGTGAGTTTGGGGTCGGGCAACAGGCCGGCGCTGGTTTGCAGCGCCGCCGCGCCCTGGGTGCTGACCGCGCGGGCCTGCAGCAGGGGGGCGTGCTGTTCCGCCGCACGCAGGGCGCTTGCAAAGTCCAGCGCGGGGCCGGTTTGGGCCGTGGCGGCGGTGTTCCACAGCGCCAGCACCAGCCATGCAGCGTGCCGGTTGCGGGCGCTTTTTAGGCGTTGAAATGTGTCCACGATGGGTGTTTCCTTGACGTAACCGGGTGGGCACCATGGGGGTCATGGCGCCCGGAATGTTCAGAACCGGAGGGGTGCCGCAGGTGTCATACGGGCAAGGTGCAGACGGACCTGTGGCGCGGGCGTCAGGAAATCGGTGGCTTCAGTCGGTTGGCGTGGTCCGCGCTGAAAAAGCCGTGCGGCACCGCCGCCGGTTCCACGCTCGGGGTGAAAGGCGTGGCGTAGACCTGCGAGGTGGTAGGCGACGCGATGGCCAAGCACAGTTCACAGTTGTCGCAGCCGCTGCACGGCGGGGTTCTGATGTCAGGCTGCTGGTGGGTTGGCGATTCGTTGGCACCGATGTGCATGCCACAGTCGTCTGGCATGGTGGCCGCTGGCGTCTTGTCACTCGTTTGCAGGGCGGTCTGAACGCTTTTAACACTGGCCGCTACCTTCGCCGCAGCCATCTGCATCCCCATCGCTGTTCCCGTCCAGCCGCGCGCGGGTATCAGGCAAATCAGGAAGATGATGAACAACAAACGCATCGCGGAATGATAAGTCAGCCCGCAAAAACTTCGGAGTTGTTCGCCTGTTGGACGGGATGCAGGGCAGGGCATTGCCTGACAGCCGGGGGCGAATCTGCCTTGCGCCGCACTGGTTATGGGGGTTCATGATGAAAGTGCGCGACGGGTAACTTGAACGTTTACGCGTCGAAAGCGCCCATTCACATTCACCAGGAAAATCCAATGACGCTCCCCACTTTTACCGGCGCTTTCAGCCGCGTTTTTACTGTTGCTGCCCTCACTGCGTTGTCTGCTACGGCGCAAGCCCAGCCAAGCACCATGCCGCACGCGATGCAAAAACCTGACGGTATGTCCGCGCAGCACGCGATGCCCGCCCCTGGGATGGACATGAAATCGATGATGGCGGGCATGAACGACAAAATGGCCATGATGAAGCCGAGCGGCAATACAGATGTTGACTTCGCCATGATGATGCGCATGCACCATCAGGCGGCTGTCACCATGGCAGAAGCTGAGCTGCAAAGCGGCAAGGACCCGCAAATGCGCGTGATGGCCAGAGACATCATTTATGCGCAGAAAAAAGAGATCGCGGTTTTTGACAAATTTTTGGCGAAACGGGGCGAACCCGGAATGAAGATGGGTGACGCCGCTGCGCCAATGGGTCAATAACAGCACCCCCCGCGTCGTACCGTTCGACGGGCATGGCGTCTGGGGTGCCAACTTTTGACGCAGATCAATATGCCGATCCATGCTCTGTCTAGGATGGTGTGGCAAAACCGTCGGTATTGCTTAGTAGCACCCACAACGGTGCCAAGCAACACGCAAAAAGGTTATATGTTCACACGAAGAAGACTCATGAAGTTCGCTGGCGCTGCTGTGTCTGCTTATTCAACTTCAGGTTACGGCAGGGTCGGCAGCAAGGCGGGTAAATCGGGCGAGGCAAATTTTCGCCATTACCCTTTTGACCCGGTTGCAGAGAACAATTTCAAGCAAAAGCTGTTCGTGCCTGTTAACGACGGTGCCTTCGGTGTGCTTGACGTGGTCGGACCACTAACAATTCGTGCCACTGCAGCCAGCTTTCCTTTGCTGCCCGGTCCTGCGCATCAGCCGCCGTCGCCATTTCTGTTATATCAAACAGAAAACGCTGGCAAGCCTTTTCAAAACCCTATTTTTCGGATTGAGCAGGGCGCTCGTTTTACGGCGAGTCTGCAAAACGAACTGTCAGAGCCCACCATCATCCACTGGCATGGCTTGCACACGCCCGCGGTTATGGACGGGCATCCATCCACCACGATTGCGCCAAGTGCCCGTTATAACTACGACTTTGTCGTTCGTAATCGCGGCGGCACGTATTGGTATCACACCCATGCGCACGAGTTAACCGCGAGGCAGGCCTACAGCGGCCTCGCAAGTTTTTTTCTGGTCGAAGATGACGACCAGCGCGCTTTGACCAAAGCACTTGATCTGCAGTTGGGCACAACAGATTTACCCGTGGTCATACAAGACAAGCAGTTCGACGCGGCGGGCGCACTGCGTTATGCGCCAAACCGCCAAGAATCAATGATGGGTTGGCTCGGCGATGTGGTCTTGGCAAACCTGACGCCCAACGCGGTTCAGACGGTGACGCGCCGCGTCTACCGGTTGCGTCTGCTCAATGGTTCCAATGCGCGTATTTATCGGCTGGCTTTTGTATCTGACAAAAGGCAGCTCAGCTTCACTGTTATCGGCACTGACGGAGGCTTGATTGAGAAGCCCGAAGCCACCGCAGAGGCGTTTTTGGCGCCAGGGGAGCGCCTTGATGTGCTGCTTGACGCTGGGCAAGTACCGGGCGGCACCGATATTTTTCTCAAAAGTTTGGCGTTCGATGCGATGGAAAACGAGGGCAGTATGGGATCCATGAAGGGCATGGAAACCGTTGGGGAAAGTTCGTCCAGAATTGCGATGGGCATTGAGTTCAATATTCTGAAACTCAGCGTCCTGGCTGGCGAACGGGTGCCCATCACATTGCCCAGAGCGCTTTCACGCGTCAAGCCGATTTCACTGCGTGGCGCTGTGACGCGAAAAATTGATTTGTCAATGCAGGGCGATCGGTTTTTGATCAACAACCGTAGTTTTCGGATGGATGAAATTGCCTTCGAAGTGGAACGCGGGGCGACAGAGGTTTGGCGCATTCACAACCCCGCAGTCGGCATGCCGCATCCAATGCACATCCATGGATTTTCGTTCCAGGTCGTGGAGCGATTGAACAGCCCGCCGCAAGTGGCCGGTGCAGCGCGTTTCGGCAATGGGCGCACCGTCAGTGACCTGGGCTGGAAAGACACCGTTTTGGTGTGGCCTGGCGAAACCGTGCAAATTGCTATCGACTTTTCGCACGACTATCCGGGCACTCAGACCTACGCGTTTCACTGCCATAACCTTGAACACGAGGACGCGGGAATGATGATCAATTTTCGCGTGCAGGCTTGATGTCCATCTGGCGAGGACAAGCCAAAAATCTTTTGACCGTGAGCCGCAACAACAAACTGAGCGACTGTTTTTTAGAAAGCCCATATGAACACCATCCAACTTGAAGTCCAGGGTATGAGCTGTGGCGGGTGCATTAAACGCGTTACCGACACGCTTGAACGTTTGAAGGGGGTAAGGACTGTTACCGTTGATCTCGTCTCTGGCCGCGTCAGTGTCAGTGGCGATTTGGCCGAGGGTGGCGATGAACTGGCGGTGGTGTTGAGCGCTGCGGGTTACCCCGCAAAAGTTGCTACGGCAACAGGCGCAACCGTGTTTACAAAAAAATCTGGCGGCTGCTGTGGATAAGCCAATACCGGCGCAAAAAAGCGTTGTAACCCTGCCTTTGAAAGACCCCGTGTGCGGTATGCCGGTTACCGAGCGGTCGGAGCACAAACAGCTGCACGATGGCAATTGGTACTACTTCTGCAGCTCCGGGTGTAAAGCCAAATTTGATATTGATCCAGCTCAATTCGCAGCGACACGACGGGCTCCAGTAAAAAACGTGCCTGCGGTCGCCGACGTCTCCCCAGCCGCGCCTCCCAGAAAGGCCGACACCATCTACACCTGCCCCATGCATGCGCAAATCAGGCAGGACAAGCCGGGCAGTTGCCCGATTTGCGGCATGACGCTGGAGCCACTGATCCCTGAACTCAATGAGAGCGACAACCAGGAACTGGTTGATTTTCAACACCGATTCTGGTGGACCTTGCCCTTGACCGTGGTGGTGACCGCACTAGCGATGGTGGGGCACAAGCTGAATTTGTTTGAGATGGCCACCCAGAGCTGGGTGGAGTTCACGCTGTCCTTGCCGGTGGTGCTGTGGGCGGGTTGGCCGTTTTTCGAGCGCGGTTGGCAGTCGGTGGTCCACCGCAGCCCGAATATGTGGACGCTGATCAGCTTGGGCACGGGCGCTGCATTTGTCTACAGCGTAGTGGCGCTATTTTTCCCTCAGGTATTTCCTGACTCGTTCATTTCCATGGGGCGGGTCGCCGTTTATTTTGAGGCAGCGGTCGTCATCATCTCGCTAACGCTGCTGGGCCAGCTCCTGGAATTGAAAGCGCGCTCACAAACCTCTGCGGCTATCAAGTCTCTGCTGGGCTTGGCACCCAAGACGGCAAGGCGTATTGGTGCTGATGGCAAAGAAGACGATATCCCTTTGAGCAACGTGCACGAAGGCGACCTGCTCCGTGTTCGACCTGGGGAAAAGGTGCCTGTCGATGGACAGGTCACAGAGGGCAGCAGCGCGTTGGACGAATCCATGTTGACGGGCGAGCCGCTCCCTGTCAGCAAGCGGGTCGGTGACAAGCTGATCGGTGCGACGCTCAACACCAACGGCTCGCTGGTCATGCGGGCCGAGCACGTGGGCAGCGCCACCGTGTTGTCGCAGATCGTGCAACTGGTGGCTCAGGCGCAGCGCTCGAAAGCACCTATGCAACGCATGGCCGATGTGGTGGCGGGCTACTTTGTCTATGGCGTGGTGGCGGCAGCCGTTGCCACGTTTTTGGTGTGGGGATTTTTTGGCCCCCAACCCAGTTGGGTATTCGGTTTAATCAATGCCGTTTGCGTTTTGATCATTGCCTGCCCATGTGCTTTGGGGCTGGCTACACCGATGTCGATCATGGTGGCTACAGGCCGAGGGGCCACGCAGGGCGTGTTGTTTCGTGACGCGGCAGCGATCGAAAACCTGCGCAAGGTCGACACCCTGGTGATCGACAAAACCGGGACTTTGACCGAAGGGCATCCCGAATTTCACAGCGTAGTGGCGGCGGCAGGCTTCGAGCCCGACGAGGTGCTCCGCCTGGCGGCCAGCCTCGACCAAGGCAGCGAACATCCGCTCGCCGACGCCATCATGCGCGCTGCCAAGGCCAAAAACATGGCACTTGTTACACCTCAGAACTTCGATTCCGGCTCTGGTATTGGGGTGAAAGGTCAAGTCAGCGGCAAGCAGCTGGCGTTGGGCAACACCACATTGATGCAGCAATCGAGTGTGCCGGTAGACACCATGTTGCCGCAGGCCGAAGCCTTGCGCGCCGAAGGTGCCAGCGTCATGTATCTGGCGGTTGACGGACGTCTTGCCGGTTTGCTGGCGGTGTCCGACCCCGTCAAGAAAAGCACACCCGAAGCCCTCGCGGCGTTGAAAGCATCAGGCCTGCGTTTGGTGATGGCCACGGGTGACGGTTTGACCACGGCCAAAGCCGTTGCCCAACGCCTGGGCATTGACGACGTGCGTGGGGACGTCAAGCCTGCCGACAAACTTAAATTGGTGGCGCAACTTCAATCAGAAGGGCATGTGGTGGCCATGGCCGGCGACGGCATCAATGACGCCCCTGCGCTGGCCAAAGCCGACGTGGGCATTGCCATGGGCACTGGCACCGATGTGGCCATGAACAGTGCCCAAGTCACCCTGGTTAAAGGCGATTTGCGCGGCATTGCCATCGCGCGGACGTTGTCAGAGGCAACGGTCGCCAATATGAAGCAAAACCTGATGTTTGCGTTTGTGTACAACGCCATCGGCATCCCGATTGCCGCCGGGGTGTTCTATCCTGTGACCGGTTGGTTGTTGTCGCCCATGGTGGCTGCCGCCGCCATGAGCCTGAGTTCTGCGTCCGTGATTTTCAATGCCCTGCGTTTGCGCAACGCCAAGGTCTAGGTTTCATCGGGCGCGTACAACAAAGCCCGCCAATCCTGCCAATCGGCGAGTACCTGGATTTACTTAGCGATCTGAATGTCTGTCACCACAATCGCACCACCCGCCTTTTCCGCGCTGAACTTCACCTTGTCACCCGCCTTGACTTTGGACAGGAGGGCTGGGTCTTTCACACCGAACACCATGGTCATCCCGGGCATGTCGAGGTTTTTGATCTCGCCATGTTTGATGGTGATTTTTTTATATTCCATGTCGACCTTGCGGATTTCCCCGTCGGCCATTGCAGAAGATGAGGAAGCAAGCATTTCTTTTTTGGTGTCCGTAGACATAGGCGCACCTGTATGGGAGGCTGCCTGAGCCAAGCCCGCCACGAGAACAGTGGATACGAATAAAAGTGATGTGATGTTTTTCATGGTGATTTCTTTCAAAAGTTTATTAAACGAGATGGACGTCAAGAGGGCGTGATTTACCTTGTACGCAGCAGTTTATTTGTTTCTAAACGCGCCAGCCGTTGATCGGTGCTGCGCCGCGCTCAGTGCTCGTTGCGGACATTCTTGAGCACCACCTGACGACTTGCCACCCGCACAACGCCTTTCATGCCAGCGTCGTAATGCCCGGGTTGCAAACAGGCGAACTTCACCGATCCGGCCTTTGTGAACTGCCAAACAATGTCGCCTGTCGCACCTGGCCTGAGGGTCAGCATATTGGCGTCTGCATGCTCCATTTCCGGGTTTTTCTTCATCAATTCATTGTGTTGTTTGAGTTCCTTTTCAGTTCCCAGCACCATTTCATGGGGGATTTGGCCGCTGTTTTTAATGACGAATCGAATGGTTTCGCCTTGCTTGACGGCAACGCTCGACGGGTTGTAGCGCATGGCGTCCAGCATCTCGACATGGATGGTGCGTGTGGCTTGGGAGGCCACGCCTGCTTGGCCTATTGGGTCGTCGCCGTGACTGTGTCCACCAGCGTGATTGCCTGCGGCAAAAGCCGACAGGGACATCAGCAATGCAGCAATAGCCATCGCAGTGGTCAGTGAATGTTGTAACTTCATAAAAGTACCTTTCGTTGTAGATGGAAAAACTAACGAGAAACTTCAATGCTTCATGCCGCCCATGCCGCCACCCATAACAGGCTTGCGCACCTGCACTTCGACCTCTTGGGCCGGCATGTTCTGGGCCTTCATGGTCTGGCCGCCTTCGGACGCGAACCGCGCCGGGTTGGGGGTGGCTCCGGTCCACTCGTAGGCCACCGTGCCAGCGGGGTGCTTGTACCAACCAGGGTCTTTGTAGTCGCCGGGTTTTTGGTCTTTGCGGACCTTGAGCATGCTGAACATGCCGCCCATCTCGACGCTGCCAAACGGACCTTCGCCGGTCATCATCCTGGCGGTGTTGTCGGGTAGCGGCATGTCCATCTCGGCCATGTCGGCCATGCCGCGCTCGCCCATCACCATGTAGTCGGGGATGACGTTGGTGATTTTTTTGACAATCTCACGGTGGTCCACGCCGATCATGGTGGGTACGTCGTGCCCAATGGCGTTCATGGTGTGGTGGCTTTTGTGGCAATGAAAAGCCCAGTCGCCTTCTTCATTGGCCACAAACTCGATCTGCCGCATTTGGCCCACGGCCACGTCAGTCGTCACCTCGGGCCAGCGGCTGGACTTGGGTGTGGGCCCGCCGTCGGTGCCGGTCACGGTGAACTCGTGGCCGTGCAGGTGGATCGGGTGGTTGGTCATCGTCAGGTTGCCGAAGCGAATGCGCACTTTGTCGTTCTTGCGCACCACCAGCGGGTCGATGCCGGGGAACACGCGGCTGTTCCAGCTCCAGATGTTGAAGTCCAGCATGGTCATGATCTTGGGGGTGTACGCGCCGGGGTCAATGTCGTAGGCGCTGAGCAAAAACACGAAGTCGCGGTCCACCTCCTCGATCAGCGGCGTTTTGGCCTTTGGGTGGGTGATCCAGAAGCCCATCATGCCCATGGCCATCTGCGTCATTTCGTCCGCATGCGGGTGGTACATGAAGGTGCCGGGGCGGCGCGCCATGAACTCATACACAAAGGTTTTGCCGACAGGAATGGCTTTCTGGGTCAGTCCTGACACGCCGTCCATGCCGTTGGGCAGGCGCTGGCCGTGCCAGTGCACGCTGGTGTGTTCGGGCAGCTTGTTGGTGACAAAAATACGCACGCGGTCGCCCTCGACCACCTCGATGGTCGGGCCGGGGCTTTGGCCGTTGTAGCCCCACAGGTGGGCTTTGAAACCGGGGGCCATCTCACGGACCACCGGCTCAGCGACTAGGTGAAATTCCTTCACGCCGTTGTTCATGCGCCAGGGCAGCGTCCAGCCATTGAGCGTGACGACCGGGTTATAGGGGCGGCCGGTTTCGGGCACCAGAGGAGCCATGGTGTCGGGCGTGGTTTGCAGCACAGGCTCGGGCAGGGCGGCCATGGCCACCTTGCTCACGGCGGCAGTGGCCAGGGCGGAGGTGATGGCGCCTGCACCGGCCAGGAAGTTTCGTCGGTTGGTCATATGGGTTATTTCTTTGAACGATGCATGGGGGGTTAGTGGCCAGCGGCTTTGCCGTCGCCTGCGGTCGGTGCAGCCATCGCCATACTGGTGGGTTTGCCGATCAAGGACGCGCTGAGCGCCGCATCGGCCAGCCAGAATTGTTGGTACGCCTCGATGGCCGACAGGACGCTGGAGATCTGGTCACGGCTGTCGGCAATCAGCTCGAAGACGCTGATGAACATGCCGTTGTAGCGCAGCACATTCTCATCGGCCATGGCCTTGCGCAGCGGCACGATTTCGTCGCGGTGATGCTTTGCCACGTCATAGGCCGTGCGGTAGGCCGAGTAGCTCTCACGCAGCTGTGATGTGGCACTGCGCGCAACGCTTTCATAGCGATTGGCGGCGGCCAGCGAGTTGGCATTCATGGCGTCACGCTGGGCGCTGCCCCCGTCAAAAATTGGCAAACGAATGCCCAACTCAAACCCTTTGCGGGGCGTGCTGGTGCCTGCTGCGTTGTCCAACACGGTGTCTCGTCGAACGCCCAATTCCACGTCCACCAAACTGGTCAATAACGCCAAGCCCTGCGACTTGCCCGCGACGTCGAGCTGATGGCGGGCGATTAACACGTCGAGCCGCTGCTCGGGCGCAGCCTTGTTGAGTGCTTCGGCGTCTAACGGGGCCGGGGGCAGGTCGGGCAGGCGCTCGGGCAGCGTGAGCTGGGCAGCCTGCGCGTCGGTCAGCCCCAGTTGCCGGACGAGTTCTTCCCGCGTCGCCGTGGCGGTGTGCCGTGCGCTGGCAAGCCTTGTCACAGCGTCCGCGTAAAAGACCTGCTGGCGCGCGCGCTGCAGTTTGGTGAAATTGCCTACCTGCTGCATGCGTTTGGCCAATTCCGCACTGGCCTGCGCGGCCGTATTGATTTGTTCTGCGTAGCCCAGCGACTGCTCCGCCGACACGGCACGTACCCAGGCTTGGCGCGTCTGCGTGACTTGCTCGACCACGTTGGCAGCCAGCTGAACTTTGGCCTGTGCTCCTTGACTTTTGGCAATGGCCTGCCGACTGGGTAGCGTCAGCAAATCGAGCAGCCCAAATGACAACAAACGATTGATTTCCAGCTCACTGCCCAGCCGCGTTCGCTCGAACGTGAACAAGGGGTTGGCAATGCGTCCTATCTGCTTGGCTTGCGCCAGGTCGGCCCAGCTTTGAGCCAGCAGGCTCTGTACTGCCGGGCTGTTGTTGAGGGCCAGTTGGGTCGCGTCGTCCATGCCGAGGGGTTTGGCCAGCAGTTCAGCGCTGAGTGAGGTGCGCGCTTGCTGTTGCTCGGCGGTGCGGCTCAACGCCAGTTTGCCCTGTGTGAAAGGGCGAGTCTGCTGGTTGGTTTCCTGCAGCGCGTCGTCAAAATTTACCGACGCGCAGCCGGCTAGCACCAGTGTTGCAACGGCCAATGTGCTCAGCTGCAGATATCGTGACGTTCGGGTCATGGCGATGGCTTTCATGGCTGGGTGGTCCCGCCAGGGGTGACTGCTTTGGCTGGCGCATCAGGGGCGGCGCCAGAAGCAGGGAGATCAGGCACACCAGCCCGCTCGGGTTGACCCGACGCACTGGCTTGCCTGGCGTAGGTGCGCCAGCCGCCGATGCGGGCGGTGGTGTCGTTGGCTTTTTTCCAGTCGATGGTTTTGCCTTCGTTCGCTTTGTCAATAAAGGGCTGGTAGCCCTGCATGGCCGACCGGAAGGCGGGCAGCTGTGGTGCGGCTGGCGGGGCGGGCTGCGCGTTGGCAGGCAGGCTGAGCAAGCTAATCAGGCCGCAGACCGGGATCAAAAAACGGGTATTCACAAAGATTCTCCTGACGTGATGCAAGGCGGGCAAGTGGCCCGATTCATCTGGCACAGGCAGCATGCGCCGCGCCAGATGGCAAAGTACAGGCCCAACTTGGGCCTGGGTGTCAGGAAATCGGTGGTTTTTGGCTCAGTGCGGTGTCGGCACTGGCAAAGTTGTGGCGCGCCAGAACGGGCGCAGGGCAGGGAAGCAAAAACGTTTGTACCGCGGTGTTGCCGGGCTGCATTGCCGGCAGGTGGCAGGCCACGCACGCCGAGCAGGTCCCGCAGGCATCGTTTCCCACATCGGTGGCAGCACCTGCAGTGTGTCCTGCGCAATCGGGCGCTGCCATCAGCACGTCGGCGTCACCGTGCGCAGCGCTGGCGTCTGCTGAAGGGGCCTGATGGTGTTGTTGAGCGGCTAAAACGGCATTTTTTATAACAAAAGTGCCGCTAGTCCATGTATTTACTGCCTGCGCAGCTACTTTTTTAATAGCATGCACCGTGTGGGCTTGCGGCGCCAGCTCGGCCACAGCCATGCGGGTGGCCATGGCGTCACCCACCCACCCGCGCAGGGGCAGCAGGGCGATCATCAAGGCGAACAACAAAACGCGCATATCAAGATGATAAGTGCTTGACGCAAAAGTTCCTGCTTTCAGCGCGGCGCTGGCGAACCGGTCGGTGAAGCCTGCGCCGCTGGAAGCACCAAACCACGGTACGCTTAGCCGATGAAGATGCCTGCTGATACCCCCTTGTCTGCTCACCCCTGGCACCCGGGCGTGCTCGCTGCCCTGGGCTCTGCCCTGCTGTTTGGTGCTGGAACGCCGGTGGCCAAGCTGCTGCTGAACAGCGTCAGCCCGTGGCTGCTTGCCGCGCTGCTGTATCTGGGTTCAGGCCTGGGGCTGGCGATCTACCGCCGGTTACGCCGGCTGGCAACACCCCGCCTGAGCGGTTCGGAAAAACTCTGGATGCTGGCTGCGGTGGTGTGCGGCGGTGCGCTGGCCCCGGTGCTGCTGATGTGGGGCTTGTCCCGGCTGCCCGCCAGCCACGTGGCCTTGCTGCTCAATGCCGAGGCCGTGCTGACTACGCTGCTGGCCTGGGCGTTGTTCAAGGAAAACCTGGGTACGCGCATCGTGCTCGGCATGGCGGCCATCGTGCTCGGTGCGGTGATTTTGGCCTGGCCGTCGGGGGGGCTGGCGGCTGTTGCTACCGCGCCCGCCGTGTCGCTGTGGCCCGCTGCGGCGGTGCTGGCGGCCTGCTTGCTGTGGGCGCTTGACAACAATTTCACACGCAAGGTAGCACTGGCAGATGCCTCGTGGGTGGCCTGCGTCAAGGGCAGTGTGGCGGGCACGACCAATTTGTTGCTGGCGTTTGCCCTTGGGGCAAGTGTGCCGGCCTGGCCGTTGGCGCTGGCGGCCATGGCCGTGGGCTTTCTGGCCTACGGTGTCAGCCTGACCTTGTTTGTGGTGGGTTTGCGGCACCTTGGCGCGTCGCGGGCTGGGGCGTACTTCTCGGTGGCGCCGTTTGTGGGGGCGGTGGCGGCGGTGTTGCTGCTGGGCGAGTCGGTCAGCTGGCCGTTGCTGGCCGCAGCGGTGTTGATGGCGCTGGGCGTCTGGTTGCATCTGACCGAGCAGCACGGCCACACCCATGACCACGCGGCCCTGGAGCATGAGCATTCGCACACCCACGACGCACATCACCAGCATGGGCATGGTGGCCCATCAGGCGAGGCTGTGCCGCTGCGGCACGCGCATCGCCACCAACACACGCCGCAGCGGCACAGCCACCTGCATTTTCCGGACGCCCACCATCGGCACCGCCACGACGATTGACGCCGGACCTGATCGCAAAGGCAGTGCACATCAGCGATAAAACCGGCTTGCGTATGGCGGTTTGTGGGCTGTCGAGCATCTCGGCGGATGGCCAGATGTCGTGCATGCGGCGCGGGTGCGGCGGTCCCTCAGGCGACAGGTTTTTATCGGGGCCTTCCCCGATGCTTGCCTGCATCGGCTGACGTAGGCTTGTGTCATTGCCTCATCTGTTTTGGAGCTTCAATTCAATGAATTCCCCTGATTCCGTTCAAACTGCAATCGCTGAAGACCTCCCCGCTCACCAGCGCCACTACAAGAGCTGGCCTGCTCGTTTGCCGCGCCACATCACCGCGCCCGCCACGTCCCTGTGGCACAACCTGGCGATCAACGCGCTGCGGTTTCCTGACAAACCAGCGCTGGTCTTTTTCAACAGCGTGTTGACCTATGGCGAAGTCCTTGCGCAGGCTGAACGGCTGGCGGCCACGCTGTGTCGGGGTGGTGTTAAGCCCGGCGACCGAGTGATTTTGCTGATGCAGAACTGCCCGCAGTGGGTGGTGGCGCATTTCGCCATCTTGCGGGCCAACGCGGTGGTGGTTCCGGTCAACCCGATGAACCGGGCCGAAGAGCTCAAGCACTACATCACCGACCCTGACGTGAAATTCGCGATTGCTGCCGCCGACCTGGCGGGCGAACTCGTCAAGGCCAACAACCAGCTGGCCCCGGCCGAGCAACTCACAAATCTGATCGTGTCCCACTACAGTGATGCGTTTGACATCACCGACACCAGCAGCCCGATGCCCGCCGCGTGGCAAGACTGGTTAGGCACGGCGCACCCGCTGCCTGTCTTGCTGCACGGCGAGGTGATGAACTGGGCTGAAGCGCTGTCCGCCCCGGCAGACGACCTGCCGCCGCACACTCGCACCCCGCAGGACCTGGCCGTGCTGCCTTACACCAGCGGCACGACCGGCTTGCCCAAGGGCTGCATGCATACGCACGCCAGCATCATGCACAACGCGGTGTCGACCGCGCTGTGGGGCAGCAGCACCTTTGAAAATGTCATTTTGGCGGTGGTGCCCATGTTTCACATCACCGGCATGGTGTCGGTGATGCACGCCACGCTGTACGGCGGCAGCACGCTGGTCATCATGCCGCGCTGGGACCGCGAACTGGCCGGGCAGCTGATTTCGCGCTGGCGCGTCAGCCACTGGACGAACATCCCCACCATGGTGATTGACCTGCTGGCCAGCCCCAACTTTGCCAACTACGACTTGAGCAGCCTGCTCTACATCGGCGGTGGCGGGGCCGCCATGCCACAGGCCGTCGCCCAGCGCCTGTGGGAGCTGTACGGCCTGCGCTTCGCCGAGGGCTACGGCCTGACGGAAACTGCCGCGCCGTCGCACAGCAACCCACATGACGCGACCAAGCAGCAGTGCCTGGGCGTGCCTTTTATCAGTGTGGATTCCCGCGTCATTGACCCCCTCACGCTGCTGGAGGTGCCGCCCGGTGAGCAGGGCGAAATCATTATGAGTGGCCCGCAGGTGTTTCAGGGTTACTGGAAGCGCCCGGACGCCACGGCCCAGGCGTTCATCGAACTGGACGGCAAGCAGTTTTTCCGCTCGGGCGACCTGGGCCGGGTCGATGAAGACGGCTACTTTTTCATCACCGACCGCCTCAAACGCATGATCAACGCGTCAGGCTTCAAGGTGTGGCCGGCCGAGGTGGAGGCGCTGATGTTCAAGCACCCCGCCATTCAGGAAGCCTGCGTGATTTCCACGCAAGATGCGTACCGCGGCGAGTCGGTCAAGGCCCTGGTGGTGCTGCGCGCCAGCCACAAAGGCAGCACCAGCGCCGACGACATCATCAGCTGGTGCAAAGACAACATGGCCGCCTACAAATACCCGCGCGTGGTGCAGTTCATGGACGCGCTGCCCAAAAGCGGCGCAGGCAAGGTGATGTGGCGAGCGCTGCAGGAGGCTGAGGCGGCCAAAGCGGCGGTGTGAGTCATCCGCAGGTTTTTATACCTCTATTGCGCCCTCTCCTAGATAAAGCAAATGGCGCAAAACAGCTGGTCGTCGCGTCAGAAGACGAAAAAAATGGCTCCGAGGAGCCATTTTTTATATAAAAACACCCGCTAGTCCAGGTATTTATTGCCTATGTAGCTATAACAATAATAGCAACACAAATCCAGCGTTTACCTCAAGGGTACAGGCCGCGCAGCTCGCGGGTGTGCAGAATTCGCTTGCAAGCCACGATGAAGGTGGCGGTGCGCAGGCTGACGTTTTGGTCCTGGGAGACTTGCCAGACACCCGCAAACGCGTCTTTCATGATTTTGACCAGGCGTGCATTGATCTCTTCCTCGTCCCAGAAAAAGCTCGAGAAATCCTGCACCCATTCGAAGTAGCTCACTGTCACGCCACCGGCGTTGGCAATCACGTCGGGCAGCACCAGAACATTGCGGCTGGCCAGAATGTCGTCGGCCGCCGGTGTGGTGGGGCCGTTGGCGCCTTCAATGATCATTTTGGCTTTGATGCGGCCGGCGTTGCCCGCGTTGATTTGCTGCTCCAGGGCCGCAGGAATCAAGATGTCGCAGTCCACGTCCCAGAAGCTGTCTTTGGCGATGACTTCCGCGTCCGGGAAGCCGCCCACGCTGCCGTGCTGCTCCACGTGCTTGAGGAGCGCCGGCACGTTCAGGCCGCTTTCCTGGTAAATGGTGCCGCCGTGGTCTTGCACCGCCACAATGCGCGCGCCCGCCTCGGCAAACAGCTTGCCCGCCACGCCGCCCACATTGCCAAAGCCCTGCACCGCCACGCGGGCGTTCAAGATTTCAAGCCCGATGTGTTTGGCCGCTTCCACGCCCACGGTGAACACGCCGCGCCCAGTGGCTTCACGTCGGCCCAGTGAGCCGCCCAGGTCCACCGGTTTGCCCGTGACCACGCCGGTGGCGGTGGAGCCGGTGTTCATTGAATACGTGTCCATCATCCACGCCATGATCTGCTCGTTGGTGTTGACGTCAGGTGCGGGGATGTCCTTGTTCGGGCCGATGATGATGCCGATCTCGCTGGTGTAGCGGCGCGTCATGCGCTCAAGCTCACCACGTGAGAGCTTTTTCGGGTCGACGCGAATGCCGCCCTTGGCGCCGCCGTAAGGCACGTTCACCGCCGCATTCTTCACCGACATCCAGGCCGACAGCGCCATCACTTCCGACAGCGTCACGTCCTGGTGAAAACGCACGCCGCCCTTGCCGGGCCCGCGTGAGACGTTGTGCTGCACCCGGTAGCCTTCAAAGTGGGCCACGGTGCCGTCGTCCATGTGAATCGGCACGTCCACGATCAGCACGCGCTTGGGGCGCTTGAGCGTTTCAGCCCAGCGCGCCAGGCTGCCCAGGTGCGGAATAACCCGGTCTACTTGCTGCAGATAATTGCCCCACGGGCCCAGGTTGTCGGCGTCCAGATAAGACGGCAGCGGGTGCACGGGTAGCGCCACGCTGGCACCCTTGGCGTCTGGTGATGCAGACGCGGCGGCAGCTTGTTCGGTGAGCGATGCTTGTGACATAAAAACTCCGTTTGGGGTGAACTGTTGCAAAAGAAAGTCAGAGCTTAAAAGCACGCCGCGCAAATGTCCAAGGCCGCATTGCGCTTTATCTATGCGTGCAACGCATAAAAGAACGTTTTGCGGGCTTGTGGAAGGCTCAACTCGTGAATTGCAGCGCCGCCAGCCGCGCATAAACCCCACCGCGCGCCACCAGCTCCGCATGCGTGCCTTGCTCCACCAGCATGCCGTGGTCCAGCACCAGAATGCGGTCGGCCTGTTGCACGGTGGCCAGGCGGTGGGCAATCACCAGGGTGGTGCGGCCTTTCATGGCGGACTCAAGCGCGGCTTGCACCATGCGTTCGCTCTCGGCGTCAAGGGCGCTGGTGGCTTCGTCCAGCAGCAGCAGCGGGGCGTTTTTCAGCATGGCGCGGGCAATGGCGATGCGCTGTCGCTGCCCGCCCGACAGGCGCACACCGCGCTCGCCCAAAAAGGTGTCGTAGCCTTCCGGCAGCTGCATCAAAAAGTCGTGTGCGAATGCCGCTTTGGCAGCGGCAATCGTTTCCTCGTTGGTCGCATCTGGCTTGCCATAGCGGATGTTTTCCAGCGCGCTGGTCGAGAAAATCACCGCGTCTTGCGGCACGATGCCGATGCGCTGGCGCAGGTCGTTCAGGGCCATGTCATTCGTGGCGATGCCGTCCAGCGCGATGCGGCCGCCCTGGGGGTCGTAATACCGCAGCAGCAGCTGGAACACCGTGCTTTTGCCCGCACCGCTGGGGCCGACGATGGCCACGGTTTCGCCCGGGGCGACGCTCAGCGTGAAGTCGCGCAGGGCGGGCTGCAGCGGGCGTGAGGGGTAGTGAAAATCAACCGCTTCGAAATCGATAGCACTCCCGGCAGTTAATACGGGGACTAGAGCAGGTTTTGACGGTGAAACGATGGTTGGACGTGTGTCCAGCAGCTCCATCAGCCGTTCGGTGGCCCCGGCGGCGCGCAGCAGGTCGCCATACACCTCGCCCAGCACAGCGGTGGCCCCGGCCAGCATGATGACGTAGACCACGGTTTGCCCCAGGTGCCCGGCGGTGATGTCACCGCGAATCACCGCCTGCGTGCCCTGGTACAGGCCCCACAGCAGCGCGGCGGATGTGGCAATGATGATGAAAGCAATCAGCACCGAACGCGCGGCCGTGCGGCGCACGGCCACGTTGAATGCGTTGGTGGTCGAGATATTGAAGCGCGCCGCTTCGCGAGCCTCGGCGGTGTAGCTTTGCACCACTGGAATAGCGTTGAGCACCTCGGCCGCAATGGCGCTGGAGTCGGCCACGCGGTCCTGGCTGGCGCGCGAGAGCTTGCGCACCCGCCGCCCGAACCAGGCCGACGGGGCCACCACCAGCACCAGCACGCCCAGCACCTGCACCATCAAGTAGGGGTTGGTGTAGATCAGCATGAACAGCGCGCCCACGCCCATCACCGCGTTGCGCAGCCCCATGCTCAGGGACGAGCCCACCACGGTTTGCACCAGCGTGGTGTCGCCCGTCAGGCGGCTCAACACCTCGCCGGTTTGCGTGGTTTCAAAGAACTCCGGGCTTTGGCGCAGCACGTGGGAATACACCGCGTTGCGCAGGTCGGCGGTAACACGCTCACCCAGCCAGCTGACCATATAAAAGCGCCCAGCCGAGAACAAGCCCAGCGCCGCCGCCACCGCGAACAGCTCAAAAAAGTGGTCGCGCAGCGCCAGCAGCTGCGTGCCCTTGCCCGCATCGCTGGCATCGCCGGTGACCAGGCCGCCGTCAATCAGGCTGCGCAGCGCCAGCGGAAACACCAGCGTGGCCAGCGCCGCCATCACCAGAAAAAAGCCCGCCATGGCGATGCGGCCGCGATAGGGACGAAGAAAGGGCCCTAACCCCGACAGGGAGCGCGGTGAGCCTTTGCGCGGGTCGCTGGCAGTTGCCACGTAGGCTGCAGGGCCTTGGGCAGGTGGTGAGGAGGGGGGAGGAGGGCTTGCGCCGACGCGGGTGGGGTGGGGTGTCGCCATGCCTGCAGTGTACGCATGTGCCGCATGACATTGCTATGGCAACCACAGGCTTGACAATAGTTGCTTAAGCAATTACCATCACGCCATGGATTTAAAACCAATCAATGCCGCCACTGACTCTTCGCCGGGTGGTGCCCCGGTACCGCCGCTGACCCCGGCGTTTTATTGCCCCGACAACTACCAGCCCAGCGAAAGCGTGGGCTACCTGATGCGCCGCGTGGTGGCCACTGTGACCCAGTGCGTCGAACGCGAGCTGGAGCCGGCTGGCCTGACCAACGCACAGTGGGTGCCGCTGGTCAAGCTGCACATGGGCCTGGCCTCGACGGCGGCCGAGCTGGCCCGTGAATGCGATCTGGACGCTGGCTCCGTGACCCGACTGCTTGACCGGCTGGAGGCCAAGGCGCTGGTGCGCCGGATCCGCTCGGTCGATGACCGGCGCGTGGTGCACCTGGAACTGACCGACGCCGGACGCACGGCTGCCCACGACATTCCGGCAGTGCTGTGCGGCATTCAAAACCAGCTGCTCGCGGGGTTTTCTGTTGACGAATGGCAGACCCTGAAAGGCTATTTGTGCCGCATGCTGGAGACGGCGCAGCGCATTCACAGCCCCACCGACGGGGCGCCAATTGCAGCCCCCGCCCCGCCCCCCGCACCGCCCTCAACCTCACGCGACGCCACTGACCAAATCGGCGGCCCTAAAAATGTCTAACTGCCCCAGCGTTTGTTCTGTTTCTGCTTTGACCCAAGGCGCCGCGTCTGACGACGGTGCGCACGCGGTTGAAGCGCCGCTGCCACTGTGGCGCGCGTCAGTGCGCATGGCGGTGATCACTGCCGCTAGCGTGGCAGCCACCGCACTCATTGCCACCGGCCTGACCGGCTGCGCCGACATGACGGGCATCGCGCCTGTGGCCATGCTGCGCACGCCCGCGTCGTTGGGCCTGGCGCCCGATGCCGTGACACCGCCGACGCCGGTGGCGGTGGATGCCCAGTGGTGGCTTGCCTTTGGCGACGACCCGTTGAACCGCCTGATCGCCCAGGCCCTGGCCACCAACCCAAACCTCAAGGTGGCTCAGGCACGGCTGACGCGGGCCCAGTCGGCTGCCGACGCGAGCCGAGCTGCTGACTTGCCGCAGGTCATCGGCCAGGTAGACATCACCCGCCAGCGATACACCGAAACCGGCTTGGTGCCCCGGCCCCTGGCCGGCGCGGTGGTGAACAACGGTACGGCGCAGTTGGCTGCCAGCTGGGAGCTGGACTTTTTTGGCAAAAACCGCGCCGCGCTGGACGCCGCCCTGGGCACCGCCCGCGCGGTGGAAGCCGACGGCCAGGCCGCGCGCTTGCTGCTGGCCAGCCAAGTGGCACGCACCTATTTCAACCTGCTTCGCCTCAATGAGCAGGCGGCGCTGGCCCAGCGCACACTGGCCCAGCGCACCCAGACCCTGAAGCTGGTGGGCGACCGCGTGGCCGCTGGCCTGGACACCCAGCTGGAGCTGCGCCAGAGTGAAGGTGGCCTGCCCGAAGCGCGCCTGCAGTTTGAAACCCTGCAGGAGCAGATCACGCTGAGCCGCAACGCCCTCGCCGCACTGGTGGGCAGCCCAAATGATGCTGTAGCCCCCGTGTTATCTGCCCAGAGTGCTATCAAAAACATGGCCTTGCCCGCCAGCCTGCCTGCCGACCTGCTGAGCCGCCGGGCCGATGTGACGGCCGCCCGCTGGCGCATCGAAGCGGCTTTCGGCAACGTGAGCAATGCCAAGGCCCAGTTCTA
>JANLUZ010000008.1:0-2286 GCA_031363755.1 Polaromonas sp. | reverse complement strand
ACCGCTCGATAAGCTTCTGTGCGTGCTCGATGAAGCCGAGCAAATTCAGCCTCCAAATACGCAAATCGGACTGTTTGGCTAAATCTCCGGACAGTAGTGGATCAAGTCCGGGATGACAGGAGCGGGAGCTGATTGGGAATGCAAATTAAACCCAATTCGGCCTCTAGTCCAGGGTGTTTGCTGCCTACGCTGCTCCTATTTAAGGAGTAATTTGCGCCACACGGGCTGGCGCTGGCCAAGCAGCCATGTTGCACATTGCAGCCTCGGCTGCAGCGGCTGCAACCAGCGGGCGCTCCATCGGAAACAGGTGGGTGCCGCCGATCATGCTGATGCGTCCCTGGGTTATTTTTTCGGTCAGGGCCATGCCGACCTGGCGGATTTCCACCGACTGCAGTCCGCCGATGAAGGCGACTGGGCATTTGAGCGGCTTGCGCTTGAGCAGTGCGTCCATGTTGTGCGGCAGGGTGTTGTAGATGGCGGTTTCCACGTCGCGGTCAAAGCTCAGGTGGCGCAGCACCTCGGCGGTGGTTTCACCCGCTGCGTCATGGGTGCCGTGCTCGATGTAGTCGCGCAGCGCCTGCTCGTCCCACTGGGCGAAGGCTTTTTTGCTGCGAAAGTGCGCCAGCACTTCGGCCTGGCTGGCCCACTGGTTTTTGCGGCGGCGGCTGATGGTGCCTGGCCCGACGGTGCCGACCAGATTGGCGCTTTTGGCCACGCCCACAGCGGCGGCGCGCCAGCCGCCAATCACGGGGGAATCCATCAACAGCACGCCGCGCAGCGCCTGGCCGCCCAGCGCCGGGTGGCGCGCGGCGCACATCAGGCTCAGGTAGCCGCCCAATGAATGGCCCACGAGCCATGCGCCCTGGCCAGCGGCTTCGACCTCGCGCGCGGTGAAGTCGGCCAGCTGCTGCACCAGGTGCGGCCAGTTGCCGGTGACGGGATAAGCCGGGTCGTGGCCGAATTTTTCAACTGCTTTGACGACGTATCCGCGCGCCTCGAGCGCCCGCAGCATGACGCGGTAGGTGCTGGCCGGAAAGCTGTTGCCGTGCGAGAAAATCACCAGCTGCGGTGCATCGGTCTCAGCAGGCATCGGGTGCGGCGCAGCCGGGTTCAAATCAGTTTTTCGCCGGGGTTGGAGATTTTGCGCAGGGCGGCGTGGCGTTCGGCAGGCATTTTCAGGGGGATGTCGGTTTTGCCGTCTCCCCAGACCGGGTCTTCGATGCTGTCAAACGCGTCTTGCAGCTTGCGGCCCCAGGTGTTGTGCAGCATGGCGTAGTAGGGGTTGTCGTGGTCCAGGCACACAATTTTGTCGCTTGAAAACGTCCCTTCTTCGTACACCACCAGGTCGAGCGGCATGCCCACCGACAAGTTGGACTTCATCGTCGAGTCCATCGACACCAGCGCGCACTTGGCGGCTTCGGCCAGCGGCGTGGCGGGGGTGATGACGCGGTCGAGCACGGGCTTGCCGTACTTGGACTCGCCGACCTGGAAATACGGCGTTTCGCGGGTGGCTTCAATGAAGTTGCCGGCCGAATACATCTGGAACAGGCGCATGCCTTCGCCTTTGATCTGGCCGCCAAACACCAGCGAGGCGTTGAAGTCTACCCCGCCGTGTTTCAGGGCTTCGGCGTCGCGGTCATACACACGGCGAATGGCCGAGCCGAGCACACGGGCGGCGTCGAACATGCTTTTGGCGTTCCAGATGGTGATGGGCGGGCCGTCTTCGGCGCCGTCGGCGTCCTTGATCTGCTCGATCTGCAAAATCTCGCGTACCGACTGCGAGATCGACAAGTTGCCCGCTGACAGCAGCACCATGAAGCGGTCGCCCGGCTTTTCATAAACGATCATTTTGCGGAAGGTGCTGATGTGGTCCAGGCCCGCATTGGTGCGCGAGTCGGAGAGAAACACCAGTCCGGCGTCGAGTTTGAGGGCTACGCAATAGGTCATATCGATGTTGTTTTCTACGGGGGGATGTCAGGAATTCAGTTTTTTCAAGCGGTACAGCGCTTCCAGCGCTTCGCGGGGGCTCAAGGCGTCAGGGTCTATCGTAGCCAATGCGGCCAAAGCGGCGCTGGGCTCGGGCAATAGCGCGTCGGGTGGCGGCGCAAACAAATCAACCTGCTGCTGCGCGGCGGTTTGCTGGGCCTCCAGCGCGGCCAGCGCGTGTCGGGCGTGGTTGACGACAGCGCCGGGCACACCGGCCAGTTTGGCCACTGCAATGCCGTAGCTTTTGCTGGCGGGGCCGGGCTCGATGTGGTGCAAAAACACAATCTGCTGGCCCGACTC
>JANLUZ010000207.1:0-10759 GCA_031363755.1 Polaromonas sp. | reverse complement strand
CATGCTGAGCCGTACCCACGGCCAAACTGCCAGCCCAACCACAGTGGGCAAAGAAATTGCCAATGTCGTCGTGCGCCTGGTCAATGCCCGGGCCAAGATAGCCGCCGTGCCGTTGATGGCCAAAATGAACGGCGCGGTCGGTAACTACAACGCCCACCTGGCCGCCTGGCCTGAGCACGACTGGGAGGCCTTTAGCCGCAAGGTGATTGAGACGCCAGAGCCGTTGGGGTTAGGGCTCACTTTTCAACCGTACAGCATTCAGATTGAGCCGCACGACTACATGGCCGAGCTGTTTGATGCGATTGCCCGTACCAATACCATTCTGATCGACTGGTCGCGCGACGTGTGGGGTTACGTCAGCCTGGGGTACTTCAAACAGCGCTTGAAGGCGGGGGAGATTGGCTCATCAACCATGCCACACAAGGTCAACCCGATTGATTTTGAAAACGCCGAGGGCAACCTGGGCCTGGCCAACGCGCTGCTCAAACACATGAGCGAGAAGCTGCCGATCTCGCGCTGGCAGCGCGACCTGACCGACTCCACCGTGCTGCGCAACATGGGCGTGGCGCTGGGCTACGCCGTGCTGGCCTACAACTCGCTGAACGTGGGCCTGGGCAAGCTGGAGTTGAACCGCGAAGCGCTGCAAGACGACCTGAACAACGCGTGGGAAGTGCTGGCCGAACCCATCCAGACGGTGATGCGCCGCTACGCGGTGGCCGGCGCCTACGAAAAGCTTAAGGAAGTCACGCGCGGCAAAACCGTGACCGCCGAAGACCTGCACGGGCTGATCCGCTCGCTCGAAATTCCCGAAGGTGAAAAAGAGCGCCTGCTGGTCATGACGCCGGGCAGTTACGTGGGCATGGCAGCGGAACTTGCTCGCCGGGTTTAGACGGCCCCCGGCGCGGGCGGCATGTCCGTGCCGCAGCGCCAGCACTGGTCGAACCCGCCTTCGACCGTTTCACCGCAAGCGCACTGCCACAGGCGCTGCGGGCGGTTTTGCAGCGCATCCAGTACCACGCTGGCGGCGGTTTTTTCGTCGTCGCGCAGCAGCCAGACTTCGGGCAGGCACTGGTCTGGTGGCAAATCACCGGCAATGCTGCCCAGGAAATACCGCTGCACCGTGGCGGAAAAGCCGGCCTGCTGCAGCGCATCGGCCCAGAAGGTAGCAATCGCAATATTCGGCGCGCGGGTCAGACGGATCATGCGGGGGCTGTGGTTGGTTTGCTATTTATTCAATAGCTACTCAGGCAATAAACACCTGGGCTAGCGGGCATTTTGACCCTGAATTTCAGCTCGCCGCTGGTCTTTTTACGCTGCTGGCGGCTTTTCAAGCGCCCGGTCGGCGTAACGGCCAAAACGCCAGGCGTCGCCTTCCAGCGTGATGCGCCGCCAGGTGCTGCGCTTTTCAGCCGGACTCATGGCCAGCCAGTGCTGCACTTCTTCAAAGGTTCGGCCGCAGCCCTTGCACATCGCGTCGCCCTGGCTGGTCGAGCAAATGGCGATGCAGGGCGTGTCCATGGTGGTGGCGTACCAGCCCGACCAGGCGTCCATGGCCTCGGCCGGAAAGCTGGCCTCGTCGGCGGTGTCCTCGCGGTAGAACACCAACAACGCATACACCTCGGCCAGCGCGCGTAACTCGGGCGCCAGCGTGACGCCGTCGGGCGATGGTTTTTTCGCGCGCCAGAAATTGATGGCCGATTCAATGTCGGTGATGTGGATGGCGGGCATGTCGGTCAGTGAGGGGCGCGGTCGGGGAATCAAAGAGCAGAGCGGCGGATTATGCGTTGCCAGACCTTTTCCACGCATTCTGCAGGCCTTCAATCCGGCTTTGGATGGGGCGCTGGTAGCGCTGCCGTCCTACACGGCGGTGTTTGCGCCTGGGCGATTTTTCGGGTCCAATACGGCCACGAAGGGGAGTAACTCCCAGGGTGCGGCTGCACTGGTTCAATAACCCACTCACCAGCCGCCCACGATCGACAAGTCGTCAATACGAAACCACGGAGCCTTCCGCTGTTTCCGGCTTGTTGGGCAGTCAGCGCCACTGACTGCCGAGCCAGACCTTCGACTAAAAAACCTGCGCGGTTTTTGTCGAAGTGTTCGTGGCCTGATTTCCAGTTTCCAGCACCTCACAAACACGTACAGGTTCAACCGAAGCCGGGCAGCCGCGCGCCGCGTCATAAACGACAGCGCCGCACGGACGCCCTTGTTGCCACGTGATTGGAAATGAGTCGATGGAATTTTTTACAGCCCCCTGGTGGTCCGCGCTGCTGGCGATCATTTTGATTGACCTGGTCCTCGCCGGTGACAACGCCATCGTGATTGCGCTGGCGGCGCGCAGCCTGCCCCCGCAGCTGCAACGCAAAGCCATTGTTTGGGGCACGGTGGGCGCCATCGTCGTGCGCTCTGCCATGACGGTGGGTGTGGTGTGGCTGCTCAAAATCCCGTCCCTGATGCTCATTGGTGGCCTGGGGCTGCTGTGGATCGCCTACAAGCTGCTGGCCGACCAGGACCACGGCGAGCACCAAGGCCCGGTGGCCAGCACCTTTTGGGGCGCCATGAAAACGATTGTGGTGGCCGATGCGCTGATGGGCATTGACAACGTGCTGGGGGTGGCGGGCGCTGCCCATGGCGCGTTCGACCTGGTCATCATCGGCCTGCTAATCAGTGTGCCCATCGTGGTGTTCGGCAGCACCCTGGTGCTCAAGCTGGTCGAGCGCTTTCCAATGATCATCAACATCGGCGCGGCGGTGCTGGCCTTCACGGCCGCCAAGATGATTGTGAGCGAGCCGCTGCTCGACCCGATCTATGGCGGCCCCACCACGGCGCCGGCTGACCAGACGCTGCACACCGCCGCCCAGTGGGTGACCTATGCCCTTGCGGTTGCCGGAGTGCTGGCCGGGGGCTTCGGGGCTGCACGCAAAGCCAGGCGCCACGCGCAAAACCAAGCCCAGCAATCGCAACAAGCCAACCCCACGCGCGCTGCCAGCGACGACGTGCTGACCTGATCTGCTGCATCCCTGCTTCTTTCAATCGTCAACTTTCATCACCGGCATGCTTGCCAACACACCTCGAAAGGACTCTCTTATGGACAACATCATTGTGTACATCGACGACGCCGCCTACGCCCTGCACATGCTGCAGCCCATGTTGCCCGCTGCGAGTGCGCAAGAGGCCGGTACCCACTGGATTCTGGTGGGCTGCGCGCCTCGCGTGACGCGCCGGGTCAGCAAATGGGTCACTCACAGTGCGCGGGACAGCTGGCGCCGCAAGTGGGCCGACAAGGTGTTCTCGGCCATCGTGCCAGCGCTGCAGTGGCAAGTCGGCACAGTCACCACGCTGCTGGCCGACGCCAGCCTGACCGAGCAGACCGAGGCGCTGATCCGGCAGCACGGGCGCGCGCGTGTGCTGGACGCGCGCCGCCCCAAGCTGGGCCAAGACTTTCAACCCGTCACCGCCACGCAAGCACCTGAAAGCCAGGTCGCCATGGGCTTTGCCGCCGCCATGGCAGGCGCCACGCTGCTCGCTGGCATGGACTGACCAGCAGTGCGCAGGCACACCAGAAGCGGCGCCAGGCCCCCGGGGCCGCGGTGGTACGCTTACCGCATGAAACTTATTTTCAACTGGATTTTGAGCGCCGTGGCGCTGCTGGCCGTGGCGCACCTCTACGCCGGTGTGACAGTGACCAGCTTCACATCGGCCCTAATCGCGGCGGCGGTGCTGGGCTTGCTCAACGCCGTGGTGCGGCCCATTTTGGTGCTGCTCACGCTGCCGGTTACCGTGGTCACGCTCGGCTTGTTTTTGTTCGTGATCAACGCGCTGATGTTCTGGGCCGCTGCAAGTTTGCTGAGCGGTTTCAACGTGGCGGGTTTTGGAGCGGCGCTCATCGGCTCGCTGATCTACTCGGTGTTGCAGCTAGCGATCGATTTTGTCCTGGAGCGCCTGCTCTCGAACCGTTGATTCGGTTTGCCGGGCGCGCGTGTCGATGATCGAGCCCTCGACGTAATCGGCAGCCGCCGGATGGCTGCGCATCATGCCCTGCGCTGCCTTGAAGCGGTCCAGCGCAGCCGGATAGTCCAGCTCGGCCACGCGGCTTTCAGCGTCGGCCCGAATCGCCCGCACCACCAGGCCCTGCGCGCTGCAAGCCGCCGACAACAACTGCCAGGCTCCGGCGTCTTTGGGGTGGTCAGACACCCAGGTCTGCAGTCGGCTGGCCACCTCTTTGGGGCGCTGCGCTGCCAACAGTGCGCGGCCCTGCACCAGCACTTCGGCACGCGTTTGCAGGCGGTTCATGTCGGTGGTCGCGGCTGACGCGGGCACCTTGCCTTCCAGCAGGTCGACCTCCGTGGCCAGCAGGGCGAACACCGTCAGCGCCTCGGCATGGCCTGCCAGGCGGGGTTTCAACGCCACGAGTAAGCTGCGGGACGTTGAAAAGTCACGCAGCTGGGCCGCCGCCAGCGCCCCGGCATACAGCACGCCAGCCCGCTGCGCGGCAAGGTCCCGGCCATCACGCACCACCACGGGGGGCAGCACCGTGGTACTCATGCTCGTGCTGGCCGCGACCGGGCTGCCGGCGCTGGCAGGGCTGGCAGAAATGGCAGGAACAGATGTGGCAGCACCGACACCACCGGCACTTTCGGCCCCACCGATGTCAGCCGGCACGCTGGGCAGGCTGGCCATTCGCCCCTGGGCCTCCGCCACGGCGGTGCGTTGGGCATCGACCCCGGGCGCGGCCAGCAGCTGTGCGCGGCCTGCCATCATGGCGTGCAGCATGCGCATGCGGGCAGCGGCCTGCGCCGCTTCCGGGCTCGGTGGCGGCGCATTGCTGGCAGCCAGCTGCACGCGCGACTGCGCCTCGGCGATGCGTTCGGTGTTCAGCGGGTGCGAACGCAGGTACGGAAACGCGCCGTTGTCGTTGTGGCGCGACGCCTGCTGCAACTTTTCAAACATGCTGGTGACGCCGCGGCTTTCAAAACCTGCATCGGTCATCACGCCAAAGCCAATGCGGTCGGCCTCGCGCTCCATGTCGCGGGAAAAGCTCAGCTGGTTTTGAATCGCCAGCGCCTGGCCGCCCACCACAGCCGCGCTGGCGGCGTCCGGGCTTTTGCGGGCGGCCAGCGCGCCAAGCACCATGGCCGCCACCAGCCACGGCATTTGCCGCGACTGCTGCGTCATCAACCGGGAAATATGGCGCTGCGTGACGTGGCTCATCTCATGGCCCAACACGGCAGCCAGCTCATCGCGGTTGCTAACAGCACCGATCAAACCCAAATGCACACCGAAATAGCCCCCGGGCAGCGCAAAAGCGTTGATGCTGCGGTCGCGCAGCAAAAAAAACTGCCAAGCAAACCGCTCGTCCAGCTCGGCACCCAGCTCACCCCGAGCGCGCGCGGCCGCTTTCAACGGCTGCCAGATGCCCTGCACATAGTCCACGAGCACCGGGTCGTCCACATAGTCCGGGTCACGGTAAATGCTCACAGCAATGCGGTCACCAATGCGGCGTTCAGCGGCGGCCGTCAAATCAGAGTTGTCGCCCAGCGCTGGCAAGGAGCCGGTGGGCACGCTGCGGGGCACGCTCGCCTGCGGCATGGCAGCCGACGCGGTGGCCGCCAGCGTCAGGGCGATCACGGCACGGCAGGCAAAAGTCGAGGCAACGAAAGGGCGGCGATAAGCGGGCATGGGCATCGTTTTATGATGGCTGATGACTGTAAAGGTTTCGTAACACCATGATGGACCCGCTTTCCCCGTTGTCGACGTTGACAACTTCTTCGCCCCCGGCTTCGCCCATAACTTCAGCGCTGTTGACGCATTTTGACGCGCAGGGCCAGGCCCACATGGTGGACGTTGCCAGCAAACTCGCCACACACCGCAGCGCCACAGCACAAGGCCGCATCACGATGCTGCCTGCCACGCTGGCGCTGGTGTTGTCGGGCAGCGCCAAAAAGGGCGACGTGCTGGGCGTGGCGCGCATCGCCGGCATCATGGCGGCCAAAAAGACCAGCGATCTCATTCCCCTGTGCCACCCGCTGGCGCTCACGCATGTCAGCGTGCTGTTCACCCCCGATGAGGCCGCGCACAGCATCAATTGCACCGCCGTGGTGGAAACGGTGGGCCCCACCGGTGTCGAAATGGAAGCCCTAACCGCGGTGCAGGTGGCGCTGCTCACCATCTACGACATGTGCAAGGCCGTAGACCGCGGCATGTGCATGACCGATGTGCGGGTGCGGGAAAAACACGGCGGCAAATCAGGCAGCTTTGTGAACACCTGAAGGCCGTAATTTCCACGTCACAAAGGCCGCGCATCCTGCGCTTTTCGCGCGCTGGACCACTGCCCATACTCTTTGGGAAACGCCGCACGCAAGCGTGCCAAGTGCGCCACAGCCTCGGCGTCCATCCCCAGCAGGGTGGCGCTTTCGATGGCTCTTTCAATCACCCGTGGCTCTGGCGAGTAATGAAGCAGCGCGGTGGCGGTATGGTACGTCCACTGGGCGTTCTCGCGCGTCAAGGGCGTCACGCCTAGCTGGGCAAACAAAAATTGGTTGCGAAACAGCCAGGTGCTGCTGATTTTGGCCAGCGTGTCCTCACGCAGCGACGGATCGCGCTCGGATGACTCCAGGTAAATTTGGCTGACGCGCCGATAGTCCCAGGCGGCGTAAGCAACAAATGCTATTAAAAACGCAGCTATACAGGCAGTAAATACCTGGACTAGCGGCTTATTTGGCTGTTTTTCTTCACCCAATGTGGCTTGCGGCTGCCTCCACAGCAACACCACACAAAGCACCACCGCCATCTGGAAGGGGCCGTACCACAGCGGGTATTCAAGCAGGCTGTGCAGCGCGACCACGGCCAGCACCGCCCACGCCAGCTGCCGCGTCGGGTCGGCCTCGCGCCAGGGCCGTTGCCGCCACACGCACCACAGCAGGCCGCCGCACGCCAGCACGGCAACCGGGAGCCCCAGCTCAACAGCCAGGTGCAGCGGCAGGTTGTGGGCATTGTCCAAAATCTCACAAAACCGGGGGCCTGCATACAGGTGGCTGTAGTGCGCGTAGTCCAGCTCACCCCAGCCCCACCCCCCAAGCGGCTTTTGCGCAATCAGCTCCAGCACGTTAGACCACAGAAGCCAGCGGCTGGAACAAGCGGGAGCACCATCGCGCAAGCGGGCAAACATGCTTTGAGAGCCCAGGTCAAACCCTGCAAGCCACGGCAATGCCACCACCGCCAAGGCATAGCCCACCGCTGCCACCACCAACACCCGGCGCACAGCGCGATGGCGCCACCCCCCCCAGAACAGCACAAGGGCGACCAGTGCCACAAGCTGCAGCAAGCCGGTGCGTGACGACGACGCCGCATTGCCAGCGGCCAACAGCGCGGCAGCCAGCCCCGTCAGCGGTACAACCGCAGCCCGCCACCACGGCAAGGTGGGCCATGCCATCGAGCCACCCTTGCCGCTGGTACCCGGCGCAGGGCTGGCCAGCGACAAGCGATGCGCCCACCACAGCAAAGCCGCCAGTGCCATGTTGGTTAACGTGGCGAACTGGTTGCGCTGACGCAAGTTGGCGAACGCTTCGCCCACAGCGGTTTGGTTCAGCCACGGGTCAAGGCCGCTTGCCGCGCCAAAGTATTGCAGCAAGCCAATGGCGCTACTAAGCAGCCCCGCCACCAGCCAGGCGCCAGCCACGTTGTCCACAAACCGCCCGCGTGCCGACGCACCCCGCTGCCAGCATTGCAAGCCCAGCAGGCTTAAAGCACATCCCCATGAAAATAAAAGCGGCATGGCCGCTGGCGACGGGCCAGGAGCGAATGGGTTGAGCCAGGGGAGGGCGAGCAGGCAAAGAATCAGGGAGTTCAGCATGGGGCGAGGATAGCGGGGGCGGTCAATGCGGCTTAAACGAGATGTGCGCCCACTGCCGATATGTGGCATTCAGCTCGGCCGAGCTTAAGACTAGATTACCCGGGAAATGAATCGTGCTTGACACATCGAGGAGGCAGAACTCCGGGCGCACAGCGAAGTCACGACAGCTTTGGGAGGACTCGAACATTACTTTCCCACGTTCCTCTGCAACTTTCGGCGACCGAATAACAACGGTAACGCTGGCGCTGTTGTGTGAAACCCGTACCCCAACTCAATCAATTGTATTCATGACGCAAAACACAAAACACAAATTACACCATCACTCACGGCTGCGTTTGGCGGGATTGAAAAGTATAAGGGTTAATAATGGGTAGCAAACGACGTCAAAAGATACAGTAATCAAGCAAAGCTAGCGATCGCCCGCAAGCTCGCAAAAGGGGCGGGGTACCGAAGTAAAAACACGAGCGTAGCAGCTGCAAGAGCTGTAGACACGCTATCAACCGAGTAAACAATTACCGCTTTGGACGTGGCCGATAGACGAACTGAAAATAGTTTACGGTTAAGCACAATACAACCGCCACCTCATTCAAAAAAACCATGCCGCCAAATGCGGGGGCTTAAATGTCCATCAGTTTGGCTCGTTTGGTACTGTTGATTATTTTTTTCATGCTTTGGCAAATCAAGCACAGCAGGCCAGAGTCCATATACAGCCATTGTCGAAAGTAAAAAAAGCGTAGCAGTAGAAATGCCACATATCAAACCGCCTAACCTGTTGGGGTTCACGTGTGTTGGCTTCTTTAAAACTTCAGTCCAACCCCATGCAAAACTCAAGTACAACACGATCCATAATTGACTAACTGGCATCACAATTAACCCTGAAACCAACCCATCAATCACAATCGCTACACCAGTAGTCAGCAGCGCAACCCAAACTATAGATTCATCGCATCTACTTTCATTGGGTGACTTCGCTGTTGTGATTAACCGCTGCAGCCCGCAAAAAATCAGCCCGCAGCAACATAGTAATGCAGGTATACCCCATTCGCTTGAGATTTGAAGCGCCCAATTATGCGGATGCGCGGCAATTTGTTGAAAGCGCCCTTCATGAGCAAAATGCAGTGGCCCAAACCCCATCCAAGGGTGTTCTATAGTCATTCCAAATGCCAAACTCCAAAGCGGCAAGCGTCCGCCATCCACATTTTCGATGGTGCGTGCTGCCAAATTGCCCAAGAGGCCAAACGGCTGTAAGCCGAAATGTAATGGTATATATTTATAAAGTAGTAAAGTAGCAAAGAAGCCCGCTACAGCTCCAACGGTCATGTGACGACACCATGTGATTGCATGTTGGCGAAAAAACACCAGCGCAACCAGACATGCAACCAGTAAACTGACGAAAGTTCCACGCCCGCCCGTTGCGAACAAAAGCATCCACCATAAAACCAACAATATTTTCAGACCGTGCCGATATCGAAAGGCGCTTGATTCGGTTGAGTCAGCGCGAAGCGTGAGTAACGCCAATAACGGTAAAGTAATTGTTTGAATATGGTTCAAAAAACGATAATTGTCAAAACCTATGATTAGTTGATTTGGGGGGAGTTGAATACCGAGACGAACTGACGCGACATAGGCAGTCAGCGTGTTAAAAACGTACAAGCCGCAACTGACCGTGCCGAGCACAGCAAAAATCCGGATTGTGGCTAGCCTTTTCTCGGAAAACTCAACCGCTATTGCCGATGTCAACACCAACATCAGCGCAAAGGTTGCCCATTCGTACAATGCAAACTGCACGGAGTGAGCTCTGATGCTGGACACAAAGCCTAGCCCCATAAAAACGGCAAGCAGTAATAGAACCAGTTTACTCACCGGCAAAACTATTAAGGAAGTGGAGGAGGTTAGTTTAGCTCGCCATATACGCGCCGACGTCATTAAAACTCCGCCGAGTAAGCAAGTTATCAAAAGAATACGTTGGCCGTCGTGGTAACCGGTGCCAGTCAAAGACGGCAAAGATAACAATGGAGTTACTGCTATAACAAGCCCTACAAAAGATATTGTTGGGGGCAATCTCAAAAGAAAGTTGACGACGGCTTTAATTGGTAATGTTAGGAGCATCTTTAGTTCAACGAAAAGCCCGACCAGGTTGGTAAAACAATAATATGTTAACAAAGAAAGCAGGCGCCTAGCAGCCGCAGTTGACTGCGCCCGAATGCGCTGCGAGCTGTGTGGCTGACGAACGGCGGCGGCGCTTTACGTTAGTGCCCACGAAGACAAGCAAGTCGAAGCAGCCCCAAGGGTACCCACAAACCGCCCCCGTGCCGACGCTCCGCTCTGCCAGCACGATATCAAAGCGCGACTTAGAAACCGTCGCCTTTCAGGAAACCTTGGATCTGTCCCTTTTGGTCGAGCACGGCAATCCAGTCTTGGCGTGCGACTACAGGAATATATTTCATTACATCTAACGAAAGACTTGATTTCTCTGAAATCGCGGTGGCCTTTAATCGCTGGCCTGGGTATTTTTCTAAGAAATTACCAATCGGTTTAGCTCGAACCATAGCTTTTAAAGCAAAATCTTCATTATATTCCGTATAAAACTCAGGCCGTAAAGAGTAATCTCTCCCGCCCTGTACCGACTCAACCATTACCTTCAGCCGCTCAGCTTCATCGACTGGGTTGCGTATTGCAACTATTTTTGGACCTGATAATATTTTAGGCACTAACCATAGTGGCAGCTTTTTAAGCTCTGCATTCGCGACCGGCTCTTGCAAATCTACCGCTGTGACAACCTTAAAACGATCTATCTCCATAACGAGAAATAACGGCCGCGCTTGTGCCACCGCGTACACCCCATACCCAAGAGCAACACACTGAATAAATCCAATTATTCCAATATCCACTGCCAACTCAAGCGGTGAC
>JANLUZ010000200.1:0-6832 GCA_031363755.1 Polaromonas sp. | reverse complement strand
GTCACCGGCACCTTCACCGGCCTCCCGGACAACGCCCGCATCACTTTCCCGAACGACCACGGCACGCTGAAAATCACCTACACCGCCACGGCCGTCACGCTCAGCGACTGGCAGCCCGTCATTCACGAACTCACCTGGGACCCCGGCACCGCCGATGCCGGCACCCAGGTCCTTAGCCAGACCAACACCCGCGCCGGCCGCCACTACTTCCACATCAACACCCAGGCCACCGACATCGGCGCATGGAAGACCGGGCTCACGGTGACGGGCGGCGACGCCGATCTTTACATCTCCCAGACTGCCGTCCCGCAGACTACCTCCGGCGTCGCTGCCAATTTGCTATGGGACACGCTCGAATACATGCTGGGTGTGGACACCAAAGGCAATCCCAAGCGGGTAAAAGACCAGCACGCACAATTTATGGTCCGCATTGAAGCTCTGCCAAAAAGCGCTCGCGACGACGCAGGCATTCAGGCCATTTTGAAGTTCTTTGGAAGCTTCAATTTGCCCTCGCTTGAAGCGCAACCCGCTTGGCCGCAAGCGCTGGAAGCCAACGCGGTAATGAGCTTCCGCCTGCACGGCGATGTCGATTTAGTCTGCCAACGCCCCACCGTTGTCAAAGCTGTACTGAATGTGACCACCGATGAAGATGCGCGGCCAGCGATGTGTCTGGTCACTGGTGACGATGCGCCTGTGCAGCGCCTGCATACTTCCATCAAAGGCGTGTGGGGTGCGCAATCGTCCGGGGCCAACATCGTCTCTTTTAACGCCCGCGCCTTCGAATCCTACGGCAAGACGGAACGCCAGGGGGATAACGCGCCGGTGAGCCAATCAGCGGCTTTTGGCTACACCACTGCATTGAATCACCTGCTGCGCAAAGACTCGGACCAGCGCATACAGATCGGCGACGCTTCCACCGTGTTTTGGGCCGACCGAGACTCAGAGTTTGAATCTATCGCTGCTGACATCTTTGGTGATCCACCCAAGGACGATCCTGACCGGGGCGCGCACGCAGTGCAAGCGCTGTTCAAAGCCATCCAGTCGGGCAAACACGGCGGCGTGGACGACAACAACCGCTTCCATTTGCTGGGCTTGGCCCCCAACGCGGCCCGCATCAGCATTCGTTTCTATCACTGCCTGCCGTTGGCTGAACTGGGCGCGCGCATCGGCCAGCACTTTGAAGATCTCGAAATGGTGCGTGGTCAATACGACCCGCAGTACCCGAGTTTGAAGCGCTTGCTGCAGGCTGTGTGCCTGGCCACCAGCAGTCAGCCCTTTGGCGATATTGACCGACTTCCGCCGAATTTGGGCGGTGCAATCGTCGATACAGTTTTCGCCGGGCCAGACGTGCCATATCCCAGCGCGTGGCTGAATGCTGCGGTGGGCCGCTGCCGAGCTGAACAAGCAAAGAAGACGCAGCAAGGAAAACAGGCTCCAAACGTACCGTATGCAAGAGCAGCAGTAATCAAAGCCTGTCTCAACCGCCAGATTCGCCGTTCCTCTGTAACACCCAACCACCAGCCCCCCGAGAAGGAGTTTTTGCCCATGCTTGACCTTACCAACATCAATCCGGCCTATCGGCTGGGGCGGCTTTTTGCTGTTCTGGAGCGGATACAAGAGGCGTCCGCAGGCGGGCCGGGCAAGCTCAACTCCACCATTCGGGACCGCTATTACGGCGCGGCGTCGAGCACCCCTGTCGCAGTGTTCACCACCTTGTTGCGCTTGAAAAACGCCCACTTGAAGAAATTGGCAGTCGGCCAAGCGGCTTGGTTTGAAAAACTAGTGGGCGAGATTCTGGATTCCGTGACCGACTTTCCCAAACATTTGCCGCTACCCGACCAGGGCAGCTTTGCGCTGGGGTACTACCAGCAGCGCCAAGACTTCTTTGCCAAAAAACCTGACGAATCCACCCCCACCACCGAAGGAACCCCATCATGAATCTCGATAAACAACTCGCCAATCGCTACGACTTTGTTCTCATTTTTGACGTGAAAGACGGCAACCCCAATGGCGACCCAGATGCAGGCAACATGCCGCGCATGGATGCGGAGTCGGGTCATGGGCTGGTGACGGACGTGTCGCTCAAGCGCAAAATTCGCAATTTCATCGGGCTGGTCAGGGCAGACGACAACGCCGAGCCTGCGGAAAACGCTAAGCGCTTTGAGGCGAAATTCGCCCCCAGCGAAAAGCGCTTTGAAATCTATGTGCGCGAAAAGGCCATTTTGAACTTGGAGCACCAACGAGCGTATTCGGCATTAAATCTGGCTGTAGCCCCCGAGGAATCTGCGGAAGACGCTACTGAAAACGTAGCAACTGACGCAAAGAAGAAGAAACCCGTCAAAGAAAAGCGCAAAGGCAGCGCCGATGAGGTTGGACAAGCGCGCAAATGGATGTGCCAAAACTTCTTTGACGTGCGTACTTTTGGCGCGGTGATGTCGCTGGGTACCAACTGCGGCCAAGTTCGTGGCCCGGTGCAACTGACCTTTGCCCGCTCAGTGGAGCCCATCGTGGCGCTGGAGCACTCCATCACCCGCATGGCGGTGGCCACCGAAGCCGAAGCCGAAAAGCAACAGGGTGACAACCGCACCATGGGCCGCAAGCACACCGTGCCTTACGGGGTCTATGTGGCCCACGGTTTTGTCTCATCCTTTCTTGCCAAGCAAACGGGTTTTGGTGACGACGACCTCGAACTGGTATTTCAGGCGTTGACGCAAATGTTTGAACACGACCGGTCTGCCGCGCGCGGTGAAATGTCCACACGCGGCCTGTACGTGTTCAAGCACGACAGCGAGCTTGGCAACGCCCCGGCCCACGCCCTGTTCGACCGCCTGCAAGTCAAGCCGAAAGAAGAAGGTGCAGTTGCCCGCAGCTTTGACGCTTACTCGGTTTCGTTTGACGGCCAAACCTTGTCCGTCGGGCAGTCACTCCAGCCTGCAGCAGGTGTGACGCTGACGCGGATGTGCTGACTTGAAAATCCTCCCCGCTGACTTTGATGCTCAGTCTATTCGTCGGGTGTACGACGAGGACACTGAAACCTGGTGGTTTTCGGTGATTGACGTGGTGCAGGTGCTCACGCAGCAGCCGGATGATTTGACGGCCCGTAAATACTGGAATCAGCTCAAACGCAGACTCAGTGCGGAGGGTAGTCAGTTGGTGACAGACTGTCACCAACTGAAATTGCCGGCTGCTGACGGCAAAAATTACCTCACAGACTGCGCCACCGCCCAAACGCTGCTGCGTCTTGTCCAATCCATCCCCAGCCCCAAGGCTGAGCCCATCAAGCTTTGGCTGGCCAAGGTGGGTTATGAGCGCATGCAGGAACTCGCTGACCCGGCCTTGTCACTGGACCGGGCACGTCAGACCTGGCAGCAGCATGGGCGCAGCGACAAGTGGATTCAGCAGCGCATGACGGGGCAGGAAACGCGCAACAAGCTCACTGACTACTGGCGCGGCCATGACATCAAGGAGGGCAATGACTTTGCCATTTTGACCAACATCATTCACCAGGAGTGGGCGGGGGTGAGTGTTGCTGAGCACAAGGGCATGAAGGGCCTGAAAAGTCACAACCTGCGCGACCACATGAGCGAGGCTGAGCTGATTTTTACGGCGCTGGCGGAGTTGTCCACTCGGCAAATCGCTGAAAACTTGGACGCTACCGGCATGCCGCAAAACAAGACGGCTGCCAAGGCCGGTGGGCGTATCGCCCGCCAGGCTCGCCATCAGCTCGAAAGCCAGACCGGCAAGTCGGTCGTCTCCAGCAGCAACTACCTGCCGCCAGCGGCTGACAGTATCAAAAAGCCCTTGAAGGCACCGCGTAAGGCGTAATGCTTAAAGCGCTGCGGTATCAAACATCAGGCTGCAGACCTCATGGTCACTGATCTTGAACCGATCTCCCTGTCTGCGTTACAGCACTGGCACTACTGCCCGCGCCAGTGCGGGTTGATTCACCTGGAGCAGGTGTTTGACGAAAACGTTCACACCCTGCGTGGCCAAGCGGAGCATGCCAAGGTGGACAAGCCCGGCGTTGAAACCGCTAAAGGCTTGCGGGTCGAGCGGGCGTTGCCGCTGTGGCATGACGCGCTGGGTTGGGTGGGCAAGGCCGATGTGGTGGAGTTCTCAGCCAGCGGCGCGCCTTACCCGGTGGAATACAAACATGGCAGCCGCCACAAGGCCGCTGACATTGCCGCCTGTGACGACATTCAGCTTGCAGCGCAGGCGATGTGCCTGGAGGCCATGACCGGCCACACCGTCAATGAAGGGGCTATTTATTACGCCACTTCCAAGCGGCGGCGCGTGGTGCCAATCACCACACCACTGCGTGCGCAGGTTGAGCTGACGGCCCATGCCATTCGCCAGATGTTTGCTACGGCCACGTTGCCCCCGGTGCTGGCACCAGACCTCGCAGCCAAGCGCTGCAAGGCCTGTTCGCTGATCGAGCGTTGCCAGCCCCAAGCCGCGCGTGCAGACATGTCCGCCGCCCGCGCAGCCCTGTTTGACCCTGACGCCTAGTGCGGTGTGAACGTCCTTTTCGTCCAAAGCCATGCAACTGCTCAACACCCTCTACATCACCACGCCTGAAACTTACCTTCGGCTGGACAATGACACCCTGCGCGTAGAAGTTGAGCGTGAAACCCGGCTGCGTGTGCCCCTGCACCACTTGACGGCCGTGGTGTGCTTTGGGCATATCAACCTGTCTGCCCCTTTGATGCACCGGCTGGCAGACGAGGGCATTGCCTTGGTGTTGCTCAATGACAGCGGGCGTTTCAAAGCCCGGCTGGAAGGGGCTGTGTCCGGCAATGTGCTGCTGCGGCAGGCACAGTTTCAGCGTGCTGCAGACCCAGCGTTTGCCCTGGACCTGGCGCGTGCCTTTGTGGCTGGAAAGATCAAGAACACCCGCCAAGTGCTGCAACGAGGCGCACGTGAAGCCAAAACCGACGACGAAGTCAAGTTGCTCACCCGACTCGCGGACGATTTGGCCGCTAGTCTGCGCGCGTTGCCCACCGCAACCAGCCTGGACACCTTGCGCGGGTTTGAGGGTGAAGCGGCACGCCAATACTTCAGCGGGCTGAATTGGCTGGTGCGCGCCGACCAGCGTGAAGCCTTCCGGATGGACGGGCGAAGCCGCCGCCCACCGCGCGACTGTTTCAACGCCTTGCTTTCATTTTTATACGCCATGTGGATGAACGACTGCCGCTCCTCACTGGAGGCTGCGGGCCTGGACCCGCAAGTCGGGTTCTTGCACGCGTTACGCCCAGGCCGTGCCGCGCTGGCGCTGGACTTGATGGAAGAGTTTCGCCCCTGGGCAGACCGGCTGGCGCTGACGCTGATCAACCGCGGGCAAATTGCCGCAGAAGATTTTGCGCTGCGCGAGGGCGGCGGGGTGTCGCTGGAGGTAGATGCGCGCAAGGCCGTCGTGGTGGCTTACCAGGAGCGAAAGAAAGAAGAAATTAACCACCCTTTGCTGGCGCAAACGGTGCCCCTGGGCCTGGTGCCCCTGGTGCAGGCGCGCTTGCTGGCCCGTGCCCTGCGCGACGAGGGTGCACCCTACGTGCCGTTTGTGGCGAAGTAGAGTTGAGCATGCTGGTATTGGTGTGCTACGACGTGTGTACAGAAACCAAAGCAGGCCGCCGCCGCTTGCGCCGTGTGGCCCGTGTGTGCGAAAGCACAGGCCAACGCGTGCAAAAGTCAGTGTTTGAATGCCAAGTGGACGTGGCGCAGTTTGAAGCGCTGGAGCGCAAACTGCTGGAAGAAATCGACCCCACCCAAGATTGCCTGCGCTTATACCGCATGCCTGAAACGCGCGGCTTTGAAGCGCGTGAGCATGGTGCCTTCAAAGCAGTGGACTTCGACGGCCCGCTGGTGCTTTGACCCATAACTTAGGCGTTGGCGCAGCGCCTAGCTATGCTAAGGTTACTATCGCGAACCCCAAGTAACGGTCTTTTCCCTACTGGGTTCGCGCGCGACGCAAACCATTGATTTAAATGAACTTTCCTCAGCATTCCATGCGAACGTGGGCATTAATTGCCCATGAGTCGAGGAGTTCGCGCAAATGCGTCAAAAAAGTGTTTGCAAACATTGCTTTGGAAGCGAAGCGTTCGCCCGTCAGTAATGACGGGTGTGGATTGAAACTTTCCGCCGCACGTCAAGTTTCTAACGGCGCAGCAGTTCGCCTGTCAGCAATAACGGGGGTGGATTCAAACAAGTTTGGCGCCACATTGACCGGCTTTGTAATGATGCTCGCCCATCAGTAGGGACAAGCGTATGCCGAACCCTGCTACGAGTGCTTCCGCTTGACGAGTTGACGGCGGTTCGCTCACCAGTACTGATGCGAGCGGAGTGACCATGGACGCCTTTTAAGCAAAGTTTGCCAGTTGTGTAGTCAGCACGATGCTGTGACGCGCAGGCGTCGCGTGCTGGTTGTGAACCTGCAGGCTTTACCTTATGGTGCGCCCATGAACTCTACCGAATTTCGCGTCCGCAAAGACCAGCTCACCACCACGCAAACGCACAGCCGCACCCTTGCGGCGCTGCCTGACGGGCAGGTTCGCATCGCGATTGCGTCGTTTGCGCTGACGTCCAACAACATCACGTACGCTGCTTTTGGCGAGGCGATGAATTACTGGCGGTTCTTTCCCGTGTTGCAGGACGACGGCACTGAAGACCGGGGTTGGGGCTGCATTCCGGTGTGGGGTTTTGGCACGGTGGTCGACTCGCGTTGTCCGGGTGTGGCGGTGGGGGAGCGCCTGTACGGCTACTTTCCCATGGCCACTCACGTTGACCTGGCGCCCGCACGCGTCACGCCGCTGTCGTTCACCGACAGCGCGCCGCACCG
>JANLUZ010000186.1:0-9467 GCA_031363755.1 Polaromonas sp. | reverse complement strand
GTAATGAAATATACCGAAAAATTAATAATTTGTCACTTCTACACATTATCACATGGCGTTCTTATCTCATACTTGAACAATATTTTATTTATGCTCGGCCCCAATTGCCCGGGTTTGATCACGCCAGATGAGATCAAAATCGGCATCATGCCCGGTCACATTCATCGCAAAGGCCGCATCGGCGTGGTCAGCCGCTCTGGCACGCTGACGTACGAAGCCGTGGCGCAGCTGACTGAAATCGGCTTGGGTCAGTCAAGTGCCGTGGGCATTGGCGGCGACCCGATCAATGGCTTGAAGCACATCGACGTGATGCGGGCCTTCAATGACGATCCGGACACCGACGCCGTCATCATGATTGGCGAAATCGGCGGACCCGACGAAGCCGAAGCCGCCGAGTGGTGCAAAGCCAACATGAAAAAACCGATCGTCGGCTTCATCGCTGGTGTGACAGCCCCGGCCGGCAAACGCATGGGACATGCAGGCGCGCTGATCTCTGGCGGTGCTGACACGGCGGACGCGAAGCTCGCCATCATGGAAGCCTGCGGCTTCACAGTGACGCGCAACCCGTCTGAAATGGCGAAATTGCTCAAAGCACTGCTGTAAGCAAAACTACCAACAAGCCGGGCCTAGCGCGCGTCTTAAACTCGTTGGACAACCAAAAAAGCGCTTCACGGCGCTTTTTTAATTCATCACAACGGAGTTGCCATGTTTTTCGGACTTGATCTTTTGTCGCCGCTGTTCTGGAGCGCTTTTGGCTCCATCGTGCTGGCTAACATTGTGTTGTCAGGAGACAACGCCGTGGTCATTGCGATGGCAGCACGCACCCTAAAACCTGAGCAACGCAGCAAAGCCATCTTCTGGGGCAGCGCGGCCGCCATCGTCATGCGCATTGTGCTGACGGTTGTCGCCATTCAGCTCCTCAGCCTGCCTTACCTGAAAATCGTCGGCGCGATTTTGCTGGTCTACATCGGTGTGGATTTGCTCAAGGGCGAAGGCGACGACGAGGGCGATGGTAAGGAAGTCAACGGCCTGGCTGCGGCCATCCGCACGATTTTGATCGCCGACCTGGTGATGAGCCTGGACAACGTGCTGGCGGTGGCGGCGGCGGCCAAAGGAAACTTGCCGCTGCTGGTCTTGGGCCTGCTGGTTAGCATTCCCCTGATCATTTTCGGGGCCACGCTGCTTACCAAGGTGATGGAGCGCTTTCCCATCATCATCACCGTTGGCGCGGCGTTGTTGGGCTTTCTGGCCGGCGAAATGTTGCTGACCGATCCCGCAGTGAGCAACCAATTCGGTGAGATGAACGAGCAGACCATCACGATGACGGGGCTGGTCGGCGCCGCACTCGTGGTAGCCCTCGGCACCTGTCTGATGCGGCGCAGCCGCCGGGCGTGATGTGGCGGCGTGGCCCAGTTGTGGGCTGGCGCTGAAAGCGTCGTTGGGTGCACTTGTGCAGGCATTTACACGCTGTTTTCCAATGAGGAAATCGCCTTGGAGAAGGCCAATGCCCTATGATGTCTGTGGATAAAATACCGGCGAGGGCTCGGCGATGTCTGCTGGGGAGCCGTTGAAGAGTCCTTTAAGGTCTTTGGAGTCGATCGAGCGCCCTGCAGTGATCGGGCATTTTGAGCGCTCTTCACGACCCTGAAAAAAAGATACCCTGACGCGAACAACAATGATTTACGAGATTTGCACACAGACCGATCCAGGCCTGGCCAGAGAAAACAACGAGGACGCGGTCGCCTTTGACCCTGTGACCCGGTTGTGTGTTTTGGCCGACGGCATGGGGGGCTACAACGCTGGTGAAGTCGCCAGTAGCATGGCGGTCTCGTTCATTCGTTCCGAGTTGGGCCGCTGGCTCGAGCAGGCAGGTGCAGACGCCAGCGCCAAAGAAGTGCGACGTGCCATGCAAATCTGCGTCGAAAACTCCAACAATTCGGTGTTCAACGCGGCCCATTCCGACCTGCAGTACGCAGGCATGGGTACCACTTTGGTCGTTGGTGTTTTTCATGGCGATCGATTGGTACTCGGGCACATCGGCGACTCCCGGTGCTATCGTCTGCGCGGGCCGTCGTTGCAGCAGATCACCAAAGACCATTCACTATTGCAAGAACAACTGGACGCCGGGTTGATCACCCCGCAGCAGGCAATGACATCGGTGCATAAAAACCTGGTGACCCGCGCATTGGGCGTTGAAGAGACGGCGTTGCTTGAAGTCAACGAACACCGCGTGGAAGCGGGCGACCTGTACCTGATGTGCTCGGACGGCCTGAGCGACATGCTGGCGGACGACCAAATTGCCGAAATCATGTCCGGCGAGTCGTCTTTGGATGAAAAAGCCCAACACTTGGTGGCGGCAGCCAACGACAATGGGGGTCGGGATAACATTTCAGTGCTGCTGGCGCTTGCATCGGAAGATGTCGGCAAAAAAAGCTTGCTGTCGAGAATGCTGGGGAAATAGAGTCGTGGTGGAATTGTTGCAAACAAACAGGAGCCGGCCATGCCGAAAATGATCGTCTCTATCGACGGTGTCGTGATCAAGGAAGTTCAGCTGAGCAAAGACCGCACGTCGCTCGGCAGGCGTCCTTACAACGACATCGTCATCGACAACCTGGCGGTCAGCGGTGAGCACGCGGTGGTGCAAATGGCTGCATCCGACGTCTATGTCGAAGACCTCAACAGCACCAACGGCACCTATGTGAATGGCAAGGCCGTAAAAAAGCAGCTGCTTCAGCATGCCGACGTGGTGGAGATCGGCAAGTACAAGATCAGGTTCGAGGCTGAAAAAGTTGCTGCGGTCGAAAAGCCTGCGCCCGCGGCAACAGTGGCGGGAAGCACGGCAGCGGTGGTTCAGGCCGTTCCGGCGGCGGTTCGCGTGATGTCGGGCGCGGCCATTGGGCGTGAGGTCGCGCTGATCAAGGTGGTTACCACCATCGGAAAACCCGGCGTAGCGGTGGCCGCCATCACCAAGCGGCCCCAGGGTTTTGTCGTGGCGCATGTCGAAGGCGCCGAGAAACCCTTGCTCAACGGTTCGCCCATTGGTGCCGAACCGGTCTCGCTCAAAAACGGTGATCTGCTTGAGCTGGCGGGCACGCAAATGCAATTCGTCCATAACTAAGCCGCCTGCCCTTGGGGGTGGATAGCTGTCTGAACGGCCTGCCAACCGCTGTTGCCGAGGCATGACCCACCCATTCGCTCGGCATTGGCGCCGCATCGCGCTCACACTGGTGCCGCTGGTTCTGGGTTTGCTCCACGCTATTGGCGTGGTGCCCTTGGGGGTGTTGAGCAACCTGGACAACCTTGTCTATGACGCTCGCCTTCGTGCCACCATGCCCAGGACGCTCGACGAGCGCATTGTCATTGTGGACATCGACGAAGCGAGTCTTGCAGAGGTCGGTCATTGGCCGTGGAGTCGAAACAAGCTGGCCGAACTGACGCAGGAAATTCTCAGTCGTCAGCAGGCACTGCTACTGGGGTTCGACGTCGTGTTTGCAGAAGCCGACGACAGTTCGGGCCTCAAACGCATGCAAACCCTGGCGCAGCAAGAGCTGGGGGGAATTCCTGAATTTCAAACCCAGTTGGCGCGGCTTTCAAAAGACCTTGATTACGACGCGCTGTTTGCCAAAGCCATGGACGACAAACCGGTGGTTCTGGGCTACTACTTCACCCATGACGGCCAGGCGCGCCGCAGCGGCGTGATTCCAAAGCCTGTTGTAGGGGCCGAGGCTTTTGCAGGGCGAAGTACCAAAATCGTGGATTGGACAGGCTACGGTGCTAACCTGGGTGACCTGGCCGCTGCAGCGCCACAAGCCGGGTTTTTCAACGCCATGACTGAGCCCGACGGCGTGGTGCGGGCCTTGCCACTTCTGGCGCGCTTCCAAGGCCAGTATTACGAGTCGCTGTCGCTGGCCATGTTTCGGCGCTGGGTCGGAATGCCGCAAGTAGAACCCCGGTTTTCCAACGAGAAGTTTCTGTCGGCCATGCAGCAGCAACTCGAAAGCGTGGTACTTCGCCAGGGCAGTACGCAGCTGGCGATTCCCGTGGATTCGCGGGTTGCTGCACTGATCCCGTTTCGCGGCGAGGGCGGTCCGCGCGCCGGGTCTTTTCGCTACATCTCGGCGGCAGATGTGCTCGCTCACCGCATCCCGGCACGGTCGCTGCGCGGCAAAATTGTGCTTCTTGGCACCACAACGCCTGGCCTGTTGGACCTTCGGGTCACCCCAGTGGGGGCTGCCTACCCTGGCGTTGAAACCCATGCCAACTTGATGGCCGGCCTCATGGATGGCCGCGTGCTGGTCAAGCCCGACTACGCCGACGGGTTTGAAGTCACCTTGCTGGTGGTGGTTGGGCTGGCGCTGGCATTGTGTCTGCCGTTTTTGTCGGCTTCGCAGGCGGTGGCCTTCAGTCTGGCGGTGATTGCAGCGGTGATCGGCTTGAATTTCTGGCTCTACCTGGGTTTCGGCCTCGTGATGCCGCTGGCCAGCATTGTCGTGATGGGCGCGGCAGCGTTTGTGCTGAATATGAGCTTTGGGTACTTCGTCGAGAGTCGCTCTAAGCGGCAACTCGCTGAGCTTTTCGGAACCTATGTCCCCCCGGAGCTGGTGGACGAAATGCTCACAGACCCCGACCGCTACAGCATGACCGCCACCACGCGCGAACTCACCGTCATGTTTTGCGACATGCGGGGTTTCACGGCAATGTCAGAAACCATGGCGCCCACACAGTTACAGGCGCTGCTCAACGGTGTTTTCAGCCGCCTGACCGATGTGATTCGTCGCAACCGCGGCACCATTGACAAGTACATGGGCGACTGTGTCATGGCGTTTTGGGGCGCGCCTGTCGAAACCCGCGAACACGCCGCCCTGGCGGTGAAAGCCGCCATTGAAATGACCCAGGCCATGCAGCTGCTCAACATTGAACGTCGAGAAAAAGGTCTGCCTGAAATCAGCATGGGCATTGGCCTGAACACCGGCACCATGTGCGTCGGCGACATGGGCTCGCACGACAGACGCAGCTATACCGTGGTGGGCGACGCCGTTAACCTGGGCTCAAGGCTGGAAGGTTTGTCCAAAACTTATGGGGTGGAGATCGTCGCCAGTGCATCGACTCGCCACCAGGCGCCCGGCTTCACCTGGCAAGAGCTTGACCGGGTCAGCGTCAAAGGCAAAGGCCATGCTGACGCCATTTACTCACCGCGCGTGCGGCAGGCGCCTACCACCCAAATACCGCACCCGCAGGTGGCCGAGTCTGCCGAACTCGCCTTGTGGGCTGAAGCCCTGCGGGCCTACCGTCTGCAGCAATGGGACGCGTGTTCGGCGTTGCTTTTGCAATTACAAAGCCTAAATGCCGAAAAATACCTTTACCAACTGTATGCCCAGCGGGTAGGGTCCATGCGTGGCCAGTTTGTCGATGAAAACTGGGATGGCACCACACGTTTTCAGACCAAGTAACCGCCGCCCGGTTGCTTTGAGCCGGCTCGTGCCAGCGGACGGGATGTTGCACTATTTTGTCGACATCACCTTTTGGTAAGGTAGAAAAGATTTATGAAAATTCGCGTACTCGGCTGCTCAGGCGCCATCGCCAAAGACTGCCGTACCACGTCGTTCCTCATCGATGACGACGTGTTGCTGGACGCCGGAACGGGTGTCGGTGACTTGTCACTTGCAGAAATGCGCAAGATTAACCATGTGCTGCTGACCCATTCGCACCTGGACCACATCGCGGCGCTGCCCCTGATGATCGACGCGACTGCCTCCCACCGCTGCTCCCCCGTCAAGATTCACGCTTTGCAGGGCACCATCGACGCGCTGAAGCTGCATATTTTCAACAACGTGATCTGGCCCGATTTTTCAAAAATCCCCAGCTGCGAAGCGCCGTTCATCAGTTTTCACCCCATCCGCATCGGCGAGCAGTTGCAGCTGGCCGGCAAGCACATTGAAGTGCTGTCTGCGGTTCACACGGTGCCCGCTGCCGGCTACGCCGTCAGGCCCCTGGGCGGTGCAGGCCATTGGGTCTTCACCGGCGACACCGAACGCAACCCGGCACTCTGGGCACGCGTTAACCAGCTCAACGTCGCCATGCTGGTAATTGAAACTGCCTTCAGCAACCGCGAAAGCGACCTTGCCCGCAAGAGCCTGCACCTCTCGCCCGACGCCCTTGCAGACGAGCTCGAACACATCGACCCCGGCCAGCGCTACCCCATTTATGTGACCCACACCAAACCCGCTGAAACCGAGCTGATCATGGAAGAAATCAGGAGCTTTGGCGAACTGCACCCAGGTAGCAGCCATCACCCACACGACATTCGCTGGCTTCGCGCCGGGCAGGAGTTTGAGATATGAGCGCTGCGTTCGGTGCGTCCGGATTCTCTGAAAAGGGGGTGGACGCCGAGCTTGAGTTTTTTCGGCTGCAGACACTAGCGCCAGTGCAGCGCGGTGCCACATTTGAGGCCCTGTTTTTCCGGCAACTGCAGCAGGTCACCACGCGCATTCATGACACCGAAAACATCGAACAGATCATGCTCGAGGCCAGCGCTGACATTTGCCGCCTCTTCAACGCCGACCGCCTGACGCTGTACGCTGTCAATGAAGACCGAACTGCCATTGTTGCCAAAGTCAAAACCGGGCTGAACACCACCAAAGACCTCAAACTGGCGGTGAACGCCCAAAGCATCGCGGGCTATGTGGCCATGAGCCGCCAGCTGCTCAATGTTGTGGACGTTTATGACAGCGCAGCGCTGCAGCTGGTGCACCCGCAGCTCAGTTTTCTCAATGAAGTTGACAAGCGTTCCGGCTACCGCACCAAGCAGATGCTGGTCGCGCCTGTTGTGGCGGGCAACGTGCTTTACGGCGTGTTGCAAGTCATCAACAGCCGCAGCGACCAAGCCTTTGGCAAGCTGGATGAAGACGGCGCCCGGCAACTCAGCCAAACCCTCGGCATCGCTATGCGGCAGCGCATGCAGCGCGCTGAAGAGCAGCAGCGCAAAAAACCAACCCGCTACGACGCCCTGGTGCTGCAAGGCGTCCTGACGCAGGGCGAATTAACGGCGTGTATTCAAAAAGCCCGCGACCAGGCCGTGCCGGTCGAGAACCTGCTGGTCACCGAGCTGAATATCAGCCCAGCCCAGCTCGGGCCAGCTCTGGCGAGGTTCTTCGGCGTGGCCTACGAGCCGTTCAACCCCGGGCGCATCCGCTCAGAGCCGCTGCACGGGCTGCTCAAGCGAGAGTTTGTCGAGTCGCAGGGCTGGCTACCGCTGGAAGAATCACCGGACGGCTTGCTCATCATGTGCATTGACCCAGAATCTGTGCGTGCCGCGCGGGTGGTGCCGCAGGTTTTCCCGCGCACCGCCAAATTTGCCTACCGCGTCACCACCCAGGGTGAATTTGACGACACACTCGCCCAGCTTTTCGGCGTGGGGGGCGGCGCTCACTCCATCGACCAGATGCTGGCCGACATGGACTCACCCACCGACTACGACAGCCCCGACGACTCCGCGCTGGAGTCCGCCGCCGCTGACAACGAATTGGTGAAGTTCGTCAACAAGGTCATCATCGACGCTTACAACCAGAAGGTGTCTGACATTCATATCGAGCCCATGCCCGGCAAGGCCAAAACCGGCATTCGCTTTCGCATTGACGGCACCTTGCAGCCGTACATTGAAGTGCCCGCCCAGTTTCGCCAGGCCATGGTCACCCGGCTGAAGATCATGTGTGACCTCGACATTTCAGAAAAGCGCAAACCACAAGACGGTAAGATCAAGTTCAAGAAGTACGGCCCACTCGACATTGAGCTGCGCGTTGCCACCATTCCATCGTCGGGCGGCGTTGAAGACGTGGTCATGCGCATTTTGGCCGCCGGCGAGCCAATTGCGCTCGACAAGCTGGGCCTGACCGCCCACAACAAAGAGCGTCTTGAAAAAACAGTCTCCAAACCCTACGGGCTGTTCTACGTGTGCGGCCCCACCGGCTCCGGCAAAACCACCACGCTGCATTCCATCCTGAAGTTCCTCAACACGCCCGACACCAAAATATGGACGGCTGAAGACCCCGTGGAAATCACGCAAAAAGGCCTTCGCCAGGTGCAGATCAACAAAAAAGCCGGCATTGACTTTGCGCTGGTCATGCGCGCTTTTTTGCGGGCCGACCCCGACATCATCATGGTCGGTGAATCTCGCGACAAAGAAACCGTGGCCATGGGGGTCGAGGCCTCCCTCACCGGGCACATGGTGTTTTCCACTTTGCACACCAACTCCGCGCCCGAGTCGATCACCCGCCTGCTCGACATGGGCATGGACCCGTTCAATTTCGCTGACGCCTTGCTCGGCATCCTGGCGCAGCGGCTTGCCAAAAAGCTGTGCGACTGCAAAGAGGCCTATGTGCCCAGCAGCCAGGAGCTGACAGACTTCATCAAGGAATACGCCCAGGAGCTACAAGCCACAGACGCCTGGAAGCTCGACGTCGGCGGCGAGTCCCAGCTGCTGCTCGACCAATGGACAGAGCGCTACGGCAAGGGCGGCCAATTGTCGTTCTACCGCGCTGTGGGCTGCGACAAATGCAACAAGACCGGCTACAAAGGCCGCATCGGCCTGCACGAGTTGATGATTGCCGACGACGCCGCCAAAAAACTCATTCAGGAACGAGCCCGCGTGGCCGAGTTGTTCGCCTCAGCCGTCAACAGCGGCATGCGCACCCTGAAAATGGACGGCATGGAGAAAGTGCTGATGGGCCTGACTGACCTAAAGCAGGTCCGGTCGGTATGCATCAAGTAAGCGTTACACCAACGGCCTCACCGCTTGCTGGCCCCGCCCAGCAGCCAAGCTACGCAGGTTACCCAATTAACTCCCTCTCCCGTACGCGGGAGTGGGCAGGGGTGAGGGCAGCAACGTCAACCAACTCCCGCAGGTGTTATGAAGCCGCTTGCCCTCACCCTAACCCTAACCCTCTCGCGCGTACGGGAAAGGGAACAAGAGGAACGGAAGCCGTGAGTCGAAATCGCCCGCAATTCAAACGACGCAGGTTCAAATGCACTTCCTCTGAAAATCCATGTGTTTTGCTATAAAACTAATAGCTGCTAAGGCAATAAAGACCTGGACAGACGCTAGATTTGACCAATATTTATGTCCTGAAGCACCTCACAAGGCCCTCACACCTGCCTGTGAACCACACTGACAAAAGTGTCACCCCCAAACGCCACACACGCCAAAAAATGTAAGCCTCTTCCTACGATTTGCAAACTAAGTCACGGTGTGCAGTGGCTTCGCAGGCTGGCACGGTATCTGCTGATAAGACCATGTCAGCACGAAAGTGACTTAGTTTCCCAGGTGTTTTTTTTTCTTCCATCTTCAAGGAGTTTTCAATGAAACGTTCTATGCAAAAGGGTTTTACCCTCATCGAGTTGATGATCGTCGTGGCGATTATCGGTATCTTGGCTGCCGTGGCTCTGCCTGCTTATCAGGATTACACGGTGCG
>JANLUZ010000144.1:0-22890 GCA_031363755.1 Polaromonas sp. | reverse complement strand
CTGGTGCCCCAAGCTGATTTTTAAGGAAGGCCCCGCCGCGCCGGGCACGGCAAACCACTACACCGCCATGATGGACCCCACGCCCCGTGGCGTGATGTGCAGCTTCTACGGCATTTCACGCGACCGGCACTCGGTCGTTGTGAACTACTACTAGAGGGCTGAGCAGCGGGTTAAATTGCTATCATAAAAATAGCTATGCAAGCAGTAAACGCCTGGGCTAGCAGCTGTTTTGATGCACAAAACGCTCGGTGTAGAGCCACCCAGCGAATTTCGCCGCTTTCTTGGTAAATATCTAGATATTTGCCAGCAAAATCGTCAAAAACTGTCCTCGCTGGGGCTTTGTTTTCACGTCGACGCCTTCTGCCGCCCAGGCTCCTAGCCCTCAAACCCCGGCCTGAATCCACGCTGCTGCCTTTTCCGCAATCATCAGCGTCGGCGAGTTGGTGTTGCCGCTGGTGATCAGGGGCATGACGCCTGCGTCCACCACGCGCAGGCCGCGGATGCCGCGCACGCGCAGGTGGGAGTCGACCACGGCCATGGGGTCGTTGTCTGCGCCCATTTTGGTGGTGCCGACGGGGTGAAAGATCGTGGTGGCAATGTCGCCGGCCAGGCGGGCTAAGTCTTCGTCGGTCTGGTACTGCACGCCGGGCTTGTACTCTTCGGGCTGGTACTTCGCCAGCGCGCTTTGGCTGACGATGCGGCGCGTGACGCGCAGGGAGTCGGCGGCCACCTGCCGGTCTTCGGCGGTGCTGAGGTAGTTGGGGGCAATCGCCGGGGCGTCTTCAAAACGCTGGGTTTTGATCTGCACGCTGCCCCGGCTGGTGGGGTTGAGGTTGCAGACGCTGGCAGTAAACGCATTGAAGCTGTGCAGCGGCTCGCCAAAGGCGTCGAGCGACAGCGGCTGCACGTGGTACTCGATGTTCGGGTACGGCTGGTCGGGCGACGAGCGGGTGAACGCGCCCAGTTGCGACGGGGCCATGCTCATAGGCCCGCTGCGTTTGAGGGCATATTCCAGCCCAATGCGCGCCTTGCCCAGCATCGTCTGGGCCATGGTGTTGAGCGACGTGCCCCAGGGCTTGCTGCCCGGCGGGGCGCTGAATTTGTAGACCGAGCGGATTTGCAGGTGGTCTTGCAGGTTGGCGCCCACGCCGGGCAGGTCTTTCACCACGTCAATGCCATGCTGCTGCAGCAGGCCGCCGGGGCCGATGCCTGAAAGCTGCAAAATTTGTGGGGAGCCGATGCTGCCGGCGCACAAAATCACCTCGCCGATCAGTCCGCGGTCCTGGCCTGAGTCGCGTGTGGCGTGGGCCGTCACGCGTTCGTGGCCGTCCCAGGTTTGCACGCCGGTGCAGCGCTGGCTGCCATCTAGCTGCTGTTCCACGACCAGCTTGCACACCTGGGCGCTGGTCCACATTTCAAAATTGGGGCGGCCGTAGCATGTGGGGCGCAAAAACGCCTTGGCGGTGTTCCAGCGCCAGCCAGCTTTTTGGTTGACTTCGAAGTAGCCCACGCCTTCGTTGCTGCCGGTGTTGAAATCGGGCGTGTGGGGAATGCCGGCCTGGTTGGCGGCTTCGGCAAAGGCGTCGAGGATGGGCCAGTTCAGGCGCTGCTTTTCAATGCGCCATTCGCCGCCCGCGTTGTGGTGGCGCAGCAGTTTTTGGTAGGGGTCGGACTTGTTTTGCATCAACTGCGGGGCGGTGCCGCGCGCGCCGTGCTGGGCGCTGGCGCCTTTGTAGTGGTCTTCATGCAGCATGAAGTGGGGCAGACTGCTGTCCCAGGACCAGCTCATGTCGCCGGTGAGTTGCGCCCACTGGTCGTAGTCCCGCGCTTGGCCGCGCATATAGATCATGCCGTTGATGCTGGAGCAGCCGCCCAGCGTTTTGCCACGTGGGTAGCGCAGCGTGCGGCCGTTCAGGCCGGCGTCGGGCTCGGTGTTGTAGAGCCAGTCGGTGCGCGGGTTGCCGATGCAGTAAAGGTAGCCTACGGGGATGTGGATCCAGTGGTAGTCGTCTTTTCTGCCCGCTTCAATCAGCAGCACGCGTTTGGACGCGTCCGCGCTGAGCCGGTTGGCCAGCAGGCAACCCGCGGTACCCGCGCCGATGATGATGTAGTCGAAGATCAGTTCTGGGGAGGTGTCGGATGGGGGCATGAGGCGGGCAATGGTGCGGAAAAATTAGGCTGCAATGATGGCGACGTCGCCCGGTTTGGACCTGTCGTCACGGCCTCCATCCGGGATCCATAACCCTGCACGATGTGTAACAGACAACGGTTTATGGATGGCAGGTCAAACCCGCAATGACAGGCGGGAGGCGAAGAGAAGTCACCGGCAAAGTCAATGGCACATGTTAGCGGCTGGAGCTGCGTGGCAGCTGACAACAAACCCGAGGCAGCGCCCCCGCCGTGTCACTCGGGCGGCAGGGTCGTGTCAGGCGATGCGCCGTGCACTTGTCAGTCCACGCCGCGAGTTGCCAGTGACGCTGCGCGCGGCGAAGTTTTCAACCTTGGCCGCCAGGCGCTGCAGGTACGATTCTGGTTTTTTGCCGTCCACCGCACCCTGACCCTTTGGTATGACCTCACCCACCCCCCGCATTGAAGCCGCTGACGCCCCCGATGGTGCGCTCGCGGTGCTGGGCGCCTGGACGGCGGCTGACCTGACCTCGCCGCCAGTGTGGAAGGCGGTCACCGCGCGACTGAAAAGCCTGAATGCCAAGCCGGACACCCCCTGGAACCTGAGCGGCATCGACAAGCTCGACTTTCTAGGCGCGCAGGTGCTGTGGAACCACTGGGGCCGCCAATGGCCGGCAAACCTCACCCTCGAGCCGAGGCAACGCGCGCTGATGGCGTCGGTTGAAAAATTCGCGATGAACCCTCCGGTCAAAGCCCGCCCGGGCTGGCTGGAACCCATCGCGGTGCTGGGCCGCCGCCTGCTCAGCGCGCTTGACCATGCCACCGGCCTGGTCCGCCTGGTCGGCCAGCTGCTGCTGGATTTGCTGCGGCTGCTGCGCCACCCGCAGGAAGGCCCGTGGCGTGATTTTTCGGGGCACCTGTACAGCATTGGGGCCACAGCCCTGCCGATTACCGCGCTGGTCGGATTTTTGATCGGCGTGGTGCTGGCGTATCTGATTTCGCAGCAGCTCAAGCAGTTCGGGGCGGATGCGTTCATCGTCAACATTCTCGGCATTTCACTGATCCGTGAACTCGGTCCGGTGCTGGCAGCCATTCTGATTGCGGGCAGGTCGGGCTCAGCGATTACTGCGCAGATCGGCGTGATGCGCGTGACCGAAGAGCTGGACGCGATGCGCGTGATGGGCATTGCCCACGGCTACCGGCTCGTCATGCCGCGTGCACTGGCTCTGGCCATCGTGATGCCGCTGATCAGCGTGTGGACCACGGTGGCCGCGCTGCTGGGCGGCATGATGGCTGCCACCGCCGCCATGGGCATCACGCCGTCGTATTTCATCAACTCGCTGCCTGGCGCGGTGCAGGTTGCCAACCTGTGGCTGGCGACGTCCAAGTCGGTGGTGTTTGGCTTGCTGATTGCGCTGGTGGCCTGCCACTTTGGCCTGCGTGTGAAACCCAATACCGAGAGCCTGGGCCAGGGCACCACGGCGTCGGTGGTGACGTCCATCACCGTGGTGATTCTGGTCGATGCACTGTTCGCGGTGCTTTTCAAAAGTATCGGTATATGAACGCCCCCACGCCTGCCGCTTTGCGCGCTGTGCCAGCGCCCACGGGGACTGTCTTCCCAGTGGAGCCGGGCTCGTCAGAAAACGACATGGGCAGCGCCATTGTCGAGATCAAAAAGCTCTGGACCGTATTCCAGAACGGCGCCAAGGAATCGGTCATCCACAAGAACCTGGACCTGACCGTTGAGCGCGGTGAAATCATGTCGCTGGTGGGTGGCTCGGGCACAGGCAAAACCGTGTTGCTGCGGCAAATGCTGGGGCTTGAAACGCCGACCCGGGGCGAGATCACCGTGCTGGGCAGACCCGCGGCCGAGCTGAGCCGACGTGGCGCGGCCAGCCGCGTGGGCATGCTGTTCCAGCAGGGCGCGCTGTTCTCGGCTTTTACGGTGCTGGAAAACATCGCCTTCCCGCTGCGCGAGCTCAAAACCCTGCCCGCCGCGCTGATCCGCGAGGCCGCCATGGTCAAGCTGCAGCTGGTGGGCCTGAAACCCGAAGCCGCCGACAAGATGCCGAGCGACCTGTCGGGCGGCATGATCAAGCGCGTGGCGCTGGCCCGAGCGTTGATCATGGACCCGCCGCTGCTGCTGCTGGACGAGCCCACCGCCGGGCTGGACCCGGAAAGTTCCGACAGTTTTTGTGCGCTGCTGCGGGCGCTGCACAAGGGCATGGGCCTGACGGTGGTGATGGTCACACACGACCTGGACACGCTGTTCGAGCTGAGCACCCGCATCGCCGTGCTGGCCGACCAGCGCGTCATCATCAACGACGCGCCCAAGCAGGTCGTGGCGTTTTCACATCCGTTCATTCACGAGTTTTTCCTCGGTGAGCGGGGGCAGCGCGCGATGGAGTTGCTGCGCGAATACCCGTTCACTGTTTAAACATGGCCATAAATCCACTTGTCGGGCGAATTGCGGCGTTGCGCGGTGCTCGGAATCCTCATGTACCTGGGTACATTCCGGTTCCTGCGCTCCGGGCGCCTTGCACTTCATCCCGGCAAGCGAATTTCTGGCCACGTTTAGCAGACGTTATTTAGAGCCGAAGGACTAACTATGGAAAACAAAGCTCATGCCATGGTGGCTGGCATTTTTGTGCTGGTGGTCACTGCGCTGTTGGGCGTGCTGGCCATTTGGCTGATGCGCGACAACACCGAGCGGCACCTCTACGAAATGTCTACCTCCGAAACCATTTCCGGCCTGCAGCCGCAGGCGGCGGTGCGCTTTCGCGGCGTGCCCATCGGCAAGGTCGAGGCCATCGGCTTTGACAACAAGGTCAAGGGCAATGTGTTGATCCGCGTGTCGATCGATGCGAATGCGCCGGTCAGCAAATCCGCCTACGCCACCGTGGCGTCGCAGGGTGTAACGGGGCTGGGCTTCATCCAGCTGGACGACAACGACGGCGCCACCGAATTGCTGACGCCCAACGACGATGACCCGCCGCGCATTCCGCTGCGCCAAGGCGGCATCGACAAGCTGTTGAGCAAGAGCGAGTCCATCCTCAACGAGGTCGAAAAAGCCGGCAAGGGCCTGAACAAGGTGCTGTCCGATGAGAACCAGCAGGCCGCCCAAACGGCGGTGCAGCAGCTCAGTGAAGCCGCCGCCAGCATCAACCGCCTGAGCAAAAGCCTTGAGCCCACCGCCGCCAGCCTGCCCAAAATGACGCAGGACCTGACGCGTGATGCGCGCGCCACGCTGCAGTCCGTCAAGACCGTCACCGACGAGGTCGGCGCCACCGCCAAACGGCTGAACGAAAAAGGCGGCCCGCTCGACAGGCTCGGCGAAGGCGGTGAGGCCCTGGCCGCTGGCGTGCAGACCTTCAGCACGTCGACCTTGCCCAAGCTGGGCGACGTGGCCGACGAGACCGCCCGCACCATGCGCCAGCTGCGCCGCACCGTCAACGCGGTGGACGACAACCCGCAGGCGCTGATTTTTGGCAACGGCTCGCCTGTGCCCGGCCCCGGCGAGCCCGGGTTTTTTGCCAGCGGAGACAAGAAATGATGAAAAACGCTACAAAATCAATAGCTGCCCAGGCATTAAATACATGGGCTAGAGGTCTATTTGGTCTGTTTTTTGCCACTTTTACGTCGTTGGGCTTGCTGGCAGGCTGCTCAGCGCTGCCCGACAAGCCCATGCGCCCCGTGCTGTACGACTTTGGCCCCGGCGCGGTGGCGCCCGTGGCCGCGACGCGCGAAGCCCCCTTGCCCGCTGTGGCGCTTGAAGACATCACCACCGCAGGCGGTGCGCTCGACAACACCGCGCTGCTCTATCGTCTGGCCTACACCAACGAGCAACAGCTGCGCCCCTACGCCGGCGCCCGCTGGACCACGCCGCCCGCCCAGTTGGTGCGCCAGCGCCTGCGTGAAAAGCTCAGTGAACGCCGCCCCGTGTTTGGCGCGCGTGACGGTCTGGCCATCAACCGCCCTGCGGTGCCAGGCGTGCGCGCGCCGCCGTCTGACGGCACGCCGGAGCCGCTGCCCCTGCGCCTGCGGCTGGAGCTCGAAGAGTTCAGCCACCTGTTCACCGCACCTGAGACCAGCGTCGGCGTGATTCGACTGCGCGCCACGCTGATCGACATTTCACGCGGCGGTGAGCGGCTGGTGAGCCAGCGCAGCATCGTGGTGCAGCGCCCCGCCAGCACGCCAGATGCACCCGGCGGCGTGCGCGCCCTGGCGGCCGCCACGGATGCCGCCATTGCCGAGCTCGACCAGTGGCTGCAAACCGCCCCGGCAGCGCGTTAAACCATCATGGCCAGCCCAGGCTCCCCCACGCTTGAAGATCAACTGGCCAGCAGCGGCCTGACGGTCTATGGCTGCTGCGAACGCCTGAGCCAGCTGGGCGACGAGTTTTTGCAAACCTCCGCGCTGCTGCAGGACATGACCCCTGAGGAGGTCGATATTCTGGGCGCCGCCATGCTGATGATTCGTGCCGAGCCCGGGCAGGTGATGATCCGCGAAGGCGAGTCGGGCGAGTGGATGATGCTGCTTATCAAAGGCACGGTGGACGTGACCCGCAGCTTGGCCACGCCCGCTGAAAGGGGCGACGACGCTGTGCCACAACCCGGCGCGGCGGACGCGACCGCACCGGTGGATGGCAATGAAGCGCCCGCCAACTTCTCGCGCGTGGCCGTGCTCAAACGCGGCGGCACGCTCGGTGAGATGTCCATGCTCGACAGCGAACCGCGTTACGCCAGCTGCACCGCCATTGACGAGGTTGAAGCCGGTGTGCTGGGCCGCCGCGCCATTGGCCTGCTGATTCGCAACCACCCGGCCGTAGGCGCCAAGCTGCTGGTGAAAATCACCCAGCTCATGGCCCAGCGCCTGCGCAACACCAGCAACCAGCTGGTCAAGCTGCTGCGCGAGCGGCAGGCACCCCCCGCCTGAGACGCATCGGCCGCGCCGGCCACGGGAAAATAACGATGCGACCGGCGAAAATCGCATCATTTGACGTCATAACGGCCTGTAGCCCAGGTATTCACTTACTTTATTGCTATTGAATAAGTAGCGCCACACCGCTGTGCAACCGGGTGCGGGTTTTATAGTTCGGCATGCTCAACAAAACACTTTCCGGCAACTTGATGGTGCTGGCCGCCGCCGCTCTGTGGGGCACCACCGGAACCGCGCAAAGCCTGGCACCGCCGCACCTGCCCGCCTACTGGGTAGGCGCGTTGCGGCTGGTGGTGGCCGCCGTGTTCTTCGCCGCATTCGTGGGCGTTCAGGCCCAGCGCAGCGCGCTGTCTGACCTGAATGCAATGGGCTCATTGCCCTGGCCGGGCGTGCTGCTGGCCGGTGTGTGCATTGCCAGCTACAACCTGGCTTTTTTCGCCGGTGTGAAAGCCAGCGGCGTGGCCGTGGGCACGGCCATTGCCCTGGGCAGCGGGCCGGTGTGGGCCGGTGTGCTGCAGTGGCTCACCACGCGGGCTGTGCCTGGCGCAGCGTGGTGGGGGGGCACAGCGCTGGCCGTGGCGGGTGGCGTGCTGATGGTGATGGGCGGTATGGCGAGCGGTGAAGGCTCGCGGGCCATCAGCCTGCCGGGCACGTTGCTGTGCCTGCTGGCTGGGGCCAGCTACGCCGCCTACGCCGTCATCAACCAGCGCCTGGTGCAAGTCGCCCCGCCTGCGGCCGTCACGCTGGGTGTGTTTGGCACGGCCGCAGTGCTGGCCGTGCCGGTGGCCCTGGCGCTGGTGGGCCGCGTCAGCCTGACGGTTGCGGACGTTGTAACAGTGGGCTACCTCGGCGTGGTCGCCACCGGCGTTGCCTATTTGCTGTTCAGCTACGCGCTGCGCTGGGTCAGCAGCGCCACCGCCGTGACGCTGGCGCTGGCCGAGCCGCTCGTGGCCTTCGTGCTGGCCGTGGTGGTGCTGCGGGAGGCGGTCACTGCGCAGGCCGTGGTGGGCTTGGCACTGGTGCTGGCGGGCTTGGGGGTGGTGGTGGGTGCCGAGTGGCGGCGAAGGGCTTGAACGTGCTTTGAACTAGCGGCCGGTTCAACAGCGGCCAATCGGTTTCAGGGCCGCAGCACTTCAATAACCTGCCGCCCGTTTTTGCGGTACACCACGAAGTCGCTGTCCAGCGTCAGCACCGGGCTTTGCGGGTACAACTCAGCCAGCCGCACCAGGCACGCATCAGCCAATGACATGGGCGGGTCGGCGTAACGCCGCACCATGCTCAAAATGGCGCTGTGGTGGTCAGCCAGCGCCATGCCAATACTTAAAAACCCTTCGCCCACCATCTCGATCAATGCCGCACGCGCTCCGGGCATCTGTCGGGTCAGGTAGGTGGCTTCTGCCAGTACGGCTTCGCACGTCATCAATGGCGGGGCAATGGCCTGCAGCTGCAGCAACGTCCAGTGGTGGGCTGAGTCGTTTTTATTCAACAGCGCCACCAGCGGGCCCGTGTCCACAATGACCCGGTTTTTCATCCGCCGAACCCGGCCAGATGCGCGGGGTTTGAGGCCAGGTCGCTGGCCCCGTCACCCAAGCCGACCCAGCGGCTGGCGCGCTCTGCGCATGATGCGGTAGACGCCTTGGCATCGGCGTGCAGGTAGGCCGACAGCGCGGCGCGAATAACCTCGCTTTGGGTTGACGCGCTGGACCTGGCGCGCTGAGCCAGATCGTGGAACAACGGCTCTGGGAGTTTGATGGAGATGGCTTTCATGACCGTAGTATAAGTTTGGTATTACTGAAATGTCAAACCTGAAATACATCGGTGGGCACACGGACTCCGGTTCGGGTCCATCACGACCCTTTCAACAGCGGAAACAACTTGCCCAGCCCGTCAGCCATCACCTCCACCGCCAGCGCCGCCAGGATCAAGCCCATCAGCCGGGTCATCACGTTGATGCCGGTTTTGCCCAGCACGCGGGCAATCGGCTCGGCCAGTGAAAACGCCAGCGCGGTGGCCAGGCCAATGACCAGGCCGTAGCCGACCAGCGTGCTGAGTTGCCAGAATGTCTTGGCTTTTTCAGCGTAAATCACCACGGTGGACATGGTGGCCGGGCCGGTCAGCAGCGGGATGGTCAGCGGCACCACGGCGATGCTGGCGCCCATGGCGGCTTTTTCGGCGCCGTCTTCCAGGTCGTTGGTCGATGCCTTGGCTTCAGCGGGTTGTGCGTTAAGCATGTTCATCGAGCTGATCAGCAGCAGCATGCCGCCGCCGACCTGAAAACTCGCCAGCGAGATCGAGAAGAACTCCAGAATCTGCAGGCCCAGTAAGGCGCTGATGGCAATCACCACAAACGCACTGAACGACGCCGTGACGATGGTTTCGCGCCGCTGCGCCTTTGAAAACCCCTGCGTGTAGTGAATGAAAAACGGCACGATGGCCAGCGGGTTGACGATCGCCAGCAGCGTGACAAGCGGTTTAAATTCCATCATGACTCCCAAAAGGCAATTTACATTCAAGCAGGGGCTTTGGCCTCGGCTTTGCCGGGCCGCAGGCGCAGCGCCCCCCCGGGGGGGCAGCGCATTACACGCAGTGAAAAGCGTGGGGGCACTATCTTCCCCCTGCCACGTCCAGCAACACACCTGTGGTGTAACTCGCCTTGTCGCTCGTCAGCCAGACAATGGCTTCAGCCACCTCGGCCGATGTGCCCGCCCTCTGCATCGGCGCGGTGGGGCCTTGCAGCCGTGCCTTGTCCGGCTGCCCGCCCGAGGCGTGGATGTCCGTGTCGATGATGCCGGGGCGCACCGCATTGACGCGAATGCCCTCTGCGGCCACTTCTTTGGCCAAGCCGACGGTGAAGGTGTCAATCGCGCCCTTGGCGGCAGCGTAGTCCACATACTGGCCTGGCGAGCCAAGGCGCGCCGCTGCGCTGGACACATTGACGATGGCGCCGCCCGCGCCGCCGTGCGCGGTGCTCATGCGCCGCACCGCTTCACGCGCGCAAATGAAGGCGCCGAACACGGTGACTTCAAACATGCGCTGCAACCGCGCGGTGGTCATCGCGTCCACGCGGCAGATGTCATCGACCACGCCCGCGTTGTTGACGAGCGCCGTCAGGCGGCCGAATTTGGCGTCGATCTTGTCAAACATCGCCATCACCTCGGCCTCCTTGGCCACATCGGCTTGCACCGCCATGGCCTGGCCGCCGCTGGCGCGAATCTGCCGCACCACCTCGTCAGCGGCCAGGGAATTGGCGGTGTAGTTCACCGCCACCGCATAGCCGTGCCGGGCCGCCAACAAGGCGGTGGCGGCACCAATGCCGCGTGACGCGCCGGTGATCAAAACGATGTGGGTCAATTCGTGGCCTCCTGCAGAAAGTGGGTGATTCGTGTAAAAACCGGAGCGCTGTGTTGGCACAACAAGTCAACGCACTGTAATCAAGGCGGGCCATCATCGGCAACGCCAACACTTTTTATTGTTCCTCAGGAGATTTCACGCATGGGTCAATTCACCAACCTCACCGCCGCTGACGGCTTTGTGTTCCCGGCTTACGTCGCCCAGCCCGAGGGCACGCCCAAAGCAGCCGTTGTAGTGCTGCAAGAGATTTTCGGCGTCAACTCACACATTCGTTCGGTGGCCGACCTGTATGCGTCGCAGGGCTACCTGGCGGTGGCACCGGCCACGTTCGAGCGCGTGCAACCTGGCGTCGAGTTGGGCTACACCGATGCCGACATGGGCACAGGCTTTGGCTACAAAACCGCTGTTGACGCCCTGCCCGCGCCCGGCGTTCTGCGAGACATCCAGGCCGCGATTGACCACGCCGCCAAATTGAGCGGTGGCAAGGTCGGCATCGTCGGTTTTTGCTGGGGTGGCGTGCTGACGTGGCGCGCGGCCTGCACCCTGACCGGGCTGAGCGCGGCAGTGCCTTACTACGGCGGCGGCATGACTGATCCGGACGAGATTGCCCGCACGCCGGGCTGCCCCGTGCTGGCCCACTTCGCCGACCACGACAGCTACATCCCGCTCGAAGGCGTGGAAGCCTTCAAAAAAGCCCACCCTGAGGTCGAGACCCACATCTACGCGGGCCACCACGGCTTTAACTGCGACCAGCGCGGCTCCTTCGACGAAGCGGCACGTGATCTGGCCAAATCGCGCACGCTGGCGTTTTTTGCCGAAAAACTGGCCTGAGTGCGGTCGTGGCGGTCGTTTTGAAGCCATATCGGCCTGTAGTCCAGATATTTACTGCCTGGGCAGCTACTATTTTGATAGTGACTTGCAGTCTGGCCAGTGCGGCAGCGCTGTGTGGGCTGGCCTCCCGGTGATGGCCGTATTGACGCGCCTACAAGGGCTTTAAAAACATCGCCACCCGGGAATCCGACGGCCACTTTCCCGTTCGGATGAAGTCGCACAGGCCCCTGCCCACGGTGCTGACGTCAAAGCCCTGCGTGCGCAGGCTGGGGGCAATCACACTGCTGCGCACCACTGATTTGGCATAGCCTTCCACGAAGGTCTGGGCGATGAGTTGGGTATGTCCCAACTCGTAGAACGCCGCCATGCCGCGGATGTAATCGGCCTTGTTGATGTCGGCAAAAGAAAACGGCAGCAATCCCTGCGCCAGGAGTGGCGTGTTGGCGGCCAGGCGTGCGGTGCGTTTGTTGCCGTTGGCAAAGGCCTGCAGGTAGGGGATGCGCGTGAGCAGGTACACGGCCGCGCTGATCGGGTCTTGCGCGTTGGCAGTCGCCAGGATTTGTTCAAACGCTTGGGTAACGTAACGTGTACCCGGCCTAAACGGCGGCATGTAGGCGCTGGCAGCCAAATTCACTTCTTCATACTCGCGTGGTTTTCCGCGCTGATGCACCGGCAGAAAATGGTCGGAGTCGTGCACTTCGTCTAGGCCGTGGTCGTCGGTCAGCAGCGCATGCATGCAGCAGACATGCTCAGCGTTCAGCGCGCGGTGTGTCCACAAATACTCGGCTGCGCGTTTGTGGTTGAGCACCAGCAGGGCATCCGCAGTCGGTTTGTCGGGGTTGCGCTGGCCGTATTCAATCAGGGCCTGGGTGTCCAGCGCCGAATAGGTGCCCCCTTCCAGCACGGACGAGCCCCAGGACAGGTCAATCAGAAAATGTGCCAGAAACCGCTTGTCGACAGGCTGGGCAATCGCCTGGATTTGGGCACAACGGCGTGCTTGATCGGGGTCGATGTTGGGTGTGGCGTTCAGCAGGGTTTCGTCAAACGGGGCCACTGGCCTTTGCTGCCAAGGCAGCGCAAAGTAGGCGTCAATGTCGGCGCGTGACAGCGGCGAGCTCGACACGTAGCGCGTGGCTCGCCCCGCCCCGCGAAGGTAAACCCTGCCTTGCTGGGCCAGCAGGGCAAGGCGCCGATTCAGGGTCGAGCGGCTGATGGCGGGCAAAAGCGCGTGAAGCTGCTGAGGCGTCAAGCCGGCTGGCCCGGCCGTCAACATCAAGCGCTCCATCGTGCTTGCCTCAGGCGGCGCAGGGTCGGGTGTGGCCATGTGACAAGTTGAGTTTTCGATAACGTGTTGAATCGTATAAGGTTTTTTGAATCTTGTCAGTGAAGACTTAACTCAGATTTTACGTGTCACCCGTTACCGGCTCGTCCGCGCCAAGTACTGCTTGCGCCAGAACACCGCCGACACCACCACCACAATCAGCGCCATCAGCCCCACCGTCCACCAAAAGCCGTCGACGTGGTGAATCACCGGCATGAACTCGAAGTTCATACCGAAAAACCCGGTGATCAGGTTCAGGGGCAGAAAGATCGCGGTCAGTGCGGTCAGGGTGCGCATGATGTCGTTGGTGCGGTTGCTTTGCGCGCTGAAGTGAATTTGCACCACGGTTTCGGCCGACTGCTCCAGTCGCCGCGCGTGGTGCACCACCCGCTCGATGTGCTCGATGATGTCGCGCGCGCGGGCCACCAGCTGGTCGCGCAGGGCTTGCGCCAGCTGGGCGTTGGCAGCAAACGTGGCCACAGGTTGTTCACGCAGGGAGTCGAGCCACTCCTGCATCGCGTCGTGCTGCTCTTCGCACAGGTCTTCAAGAATGTGCAGCTGGCTGCGCGCTCCCATCAGCAGGCCCCAGTTGATGGTGCGTGACCTGGGCTTGAGCAGTTCGGCCTGCAGGTGTTCGAGCTGGGTCGTCAGCTGCTTGCGCACGTCGAGGTAGCTGTCGACCATCACGTTGATCATGCGCAGCGTCAGGTCGGCCGGGCTCGTGGGGATGCGGCTGCGCGCGGTGGCCGAGTCCACGCTGAATTTGGCGTCGCCCAGAAAGCGCTCAATGAAGCTTTTGGCCGCATAGCAGCCGCGCGTGTGCACGCTGATGAGCAGGCGGTCAAACACCAGAAAGCCGACCGCCTTGGAGGCGATACGGTCAAAGTCGGGCTGCGCTTTGGTGCGGCGTGTGGCGGCGGTGGCCGCGTCGATGTGGCTGTGGTACGTGCTGATGGCGTCGTCGTGGTCCTGCTCGGTTTTGACCTCGACCTGCGTGGCCAGCCGCCGGAAAATGACCAGGTCGTAAATCGAGGTGTAGTCGTAGTGCGAGGGGTGCACGGCGCTGGCCAGGTCTAGGCAGTGCAGGTCCAGAATGCTGGAGCCGCCCAGCGTTTGCGCTGCTTGCTGCAGGCGCGGGCGGTGGGTTTCAAACTCCTCCCGGTCCAGGTAGACCCAGACAAAACCGTCGCTCGGGGTCGTTTTGGGCAGCGTGTCGGCAAAACGCATGCTGTCGCCGGTGAATTCGATGATGTGCACTGTGAATCGTCCATTTTTTGGGTCAAATAGCCCGATAGCCCTGCTGTTTACTGCCTGGCCAGCTATTTAATTGATAGTAGCAGTGGCATCGTGGCGTCGGGTCATCAGCGGCCCAACAGCTTGCGCGCGGCATCCATCGCAAAGTACGTCAGCACGCCATCGGCCCCGGCACGCTTGAAGGCCAGCAGGCTCTCCATCATCACGGCGTCGTGGTCCAGCCAGCCGTTGAGCGCGGCGGCTTTGAGCATCGCGTACTCGCCGCTGACCTGGTAGGCAAACGTCGGCACCTTGAAGGTGTCTTTCACGCGGCGTACCACGTCCAGGTAGGGCATGCCGGGCTTGACCATCACCATGTCCGCGCCCTCGGCAATGTCCATGGCCACCTCGCGCAGGGCTTCGTCCGAGTTGCCCGCGTCCATTTGGTAGACCCGCTTGTCGGCCTTGCCCAGGTTGCCGCTGGAGCCCACCGCGTCGCGGAAGGGGCCGTAAAACGCTGACGCGTATTTGGCGCTGTAGGCCATGATGCGCGTGTGCACCAGGCCACGCGCCTCCAGCGCCGTGCGAATCGCACCAATGCGGCCGTCCATCATGTCGCTGGGCGCCACGATGTCCACGCCCGCGCCAGCCTGCGTCAACGCCTGCTGCACCAGCACGGCCAGCGTTTCGTCGTTCAGGATGTAGCCCGTTTCATCAAGCAGGCCGTCTTGCCCGTGGCTGGTGTAGGGGTCCAGCGCCACGTCGGTCATCACCCCCAGGTTGGGGAAACGCGCTTTGAGTGCCTGCACCACACGCGGCACCAAGCCGTCGGGGTTGCAGGCCTCGCGGCCGTCGGGCGTTTTTAAGGACGCATCAATCACCGGAAACAGCGCCATCACCGGAATGCCCAGCGCCACGCATTCTTGGGCCACCGGCAGCAACAAGTCCAGGCTCAGCCGCTCCACCCCCGGCATCGACGCCACCGGGTAGCGCTGGTTCTGGCCCTCAGTGACAAACACCGGGTAGATCAAATCATTCACGGTCAGCACGTTTTCACGCACCAGGTTGCGCGTGAAGGCGTCGCGGCGCAGGCGGCGTGGGCGGGCGGCGGGGAAGGGGGCCAGAGGGGTTGAGAAGGGGGTGGTGCTGGAAGTCATGGGTAAATTGTGGCTGAGGATGACGGCGGCGTGTTGGCAGGCGTAATGGCTGGTAAGGGCACCGCGCCTGTGGCACACGGTTCAAAGCCCACCGCTACACTGCCGCCATGCTTTGGATCAAATCTTTTCACATCATTTTTATCGCGTCGTGGTTTGCGGGTCTGTTTTACCTGCCGCGCATTTTCGTGAACCTGGCCATGGTGCCGCCCGGCAGCGTGGCCGAGCGGGCGCGCCTGCTGCTGATGGCGCGCAAGCTGCTGCGCTTCACCACTATTTTGGCGGTGCCTGCCATTGTGCTGGGGCTGGTGCTGTGGCTGTACTACCGCATCGGCATGGGGCCAGGCAACGGCTGGATGCACGCCAAGCTCGCGGTGGTGGTGCTCACAGTGGGCTACCACCACGCCTGCGGCCGCATTCTGCGCAAGTTCGAGGCCAACGTGCCCACGCGCGGCCACGTGTTCTGGCGCTGGTTTAACGAAGTGCCCGTGCTTCTGCTCACGGCCGCCGTCATCCTGGTGATCGTCAAGCCGTTCTAAGGCCGTAAAGGGCGATACAGCATGAGTCCCCCGCCAACCTCTACGTCCCCGAATCCACCAGCAGACGCCGTTGAACCGGCTTTGCCGGGCAACCAGCGTCGTCCCCTGCAAGGGGAGGCGGAATTACACGCAGCGCAGCGAAGTGAAGACGTCAGGGGTGAGCCTTTACTGAAGCGAAGTGAGAACGACAGGGGTGTTCAAAAAACAACCGCCTGGCCGCTCGCGCTGGCATTCGTGTGCCTGGTGGTCTACGCCAGCCTGTACCCGTTTTCAGAGTGGCGCGATCAGGGCATTTCCCCGCTGCGCTTCGTGAGTGCGCCGTTTCCCCGCTATTGGACGGGCTTTGACGTCGGTATCAACATGGCGGGCTACGCGCCGCTGGGGCTGTTGCTGGCCTTATCGGCGCTGCGCAGCCGGCGCGTGCGATGGGCGGTCACCGTGGCCACGCTGGCGGCCGGAGCGCTGTCGCTGGGCATGGAGGCACTGCAAAGCTATCTGCCTGCCCGCGTGCCGTCCAATGTCGACTGGATGCTCAACACGTTGGGCGCCTGGCTTGGCGCGTGCGTGGCGTGGGCGCTGCAACGCTCGGGCGTGATGGACCGCTGGAGCCGTTTTCGCCAGCGCTGGTTTACGCGGGATGCGCGCGGTGCCTTGCTGCTGCTGCTGCTGTGGCCGGTGGCGTTGCTGTTCCCGGCGTCTGTGCCGCTGGGGCTGGGGCAGGTGTTTGAGCGGCTGGAGTCGGCGCTGGCCGACGTGCTGGCCGACACGCCTTTTCTGCAATGGATGCCGGTGCGCGATGTGGAGTTGCAGCCCCTGGTGCCGCTGGCAGAGTTGCTGTGCGTGGCGCTGGGGGTGCTGGTGCCCTGCTTGCTGGGCTATGGCGTGATTCGGCGGCGCGGGCAGCGCATGGTGTTCGCCCTGGCCGCTCTGGCGGCGGGGCTGGTCGCCTCGGCGCTGTCGGCCGCCCTGAGCTATGGTCCCGACCACGCCTGGGCCTGGCTGGATGCGCCGGTGCGCGCGGGCTTTGTGCTGGCAGGCGTGCTGGCGCTGGTGTCGTTGACGGTGCCGCGCCGCGCGGCTGTGGCGCTGACGTTGCTGGCGTTGGCAGTGCAGCTGGGCCTGCTCAACCAGGCCCCGGCCAGCCCTTATTTTGCGCAAACGCTGCAAACCTGGGAGCAGGGCCGTTTCATCCGGTTTCACGGGGTGGTGCAGTGGCTGGGCTGGGCCTGGCCCTACGCGGCCTTGCTGTACGCCTTGATGCGGGTCTCTGGCCCCTGGCAGCCGGCACCGGTCGATGGCGAACATGGCTGACAGGTCGGCGGCAGCAGCAAAACGTAAAATTCAGCCATGACTTCCTCCAAAGCTCTGCCTAGAAACACCTCGAATGCGGCGACCAGCGCGGGCGATCAGGCCCCTGGCTACTACGAGCGGCATATCTTCTTTTGCTTGAATCAGCGCGGCAAGGGCGACGAATCTTGCGCCAACCACCACGCCCAAGACGGGTTCGACCGCTGCAAGTCGGCCGTGAAGTCAGCGGGGTTGTCCGGGCCCGGCAAAGTGCGCGTGAACAAGGCCGGTTGCCTGGACCGGTGCGCGGGCGGCCCGGTAGCGGTGGTCTACCCTGAGGCTGTCTGGTACACCTTTGTGGACAACAGCGACATCGACGAGATTGTCGAGTCGCACCTGAAAAACGGCCAGATCGTGGAACGCTTGCTGCTACCGCCTGATGTGGGTCGCTGAGCGTCCTCCCGCTGTAATTTTAGATAAAAAAGGCTTATGGCCCAGGTATTTACTGCCTCAGTAGCTCTGCTAAACATAGCAGTCAAGACATTTCGAAAGATAAAAGCGTGAACGCTTCAACGCAGAAATCTGTGATCCAGGGCGGTGCTGGCGCCATTGAAATCGCCATCGACACGCCCGACGCTGCTGCGGGCACGCCGCGCGGCGTTGCCATCATTGCTCACCCGCATCCGCTGTTCGGGGGCACGATGGACAACAAAGTCGTGCAAACGCTGGCGCGCGCCTTTGTGCAGTCGGGCTGGACTGTGCTTCGTTTTAATTTTCGCGGTGTGGGCGCCAGTGCCGGCACGCACGACGAGGGGCGCGGCGAGGCCGACGACTACCTGGCTGTGGTGGCCCACGGGCTGGCGGTCAGCGGGGCTGCGTCGCTGGCGCTGGCCGGGTTCTCTTTTGGTGCGTTCGTCACCACGCACGCAGCAGCCCGGCTGGCACCCACGCAGGCGATTGACGCGCTGGTGCTGGTGGGCACCAGCGTCAGCCGCGCGCCCGCTGCGCCGGTGGCTGCTGCGTTGCACCCGCAGACACTGGTCATTCACGGGGAAGCCGACGACACCGTGCTGCTGACCGACGTGATGGATTGGGCGCGACCCCAGGCACTGCCTGTTACGGTTGTACCGGGGTGCGGCCACTTCTTTCATGGACAATTGCCATTGCTCAAGGCGCTGGTCACACGCCACCTCCAGTCGGTCTGAAACACATCGCCAACCCGCACTGGTGGGTCAATTTCGACCGCCAGTTCGACCGCCCCGTTACTGCACACCTCGCAAGCGCCGCACCGTCGGCCGCTATTTTTTCATCACAGCTTTTTACTTTTTCCATCATGTCCTTTATTTCCAGGTCGGCTGCCGGCTTTCAACCACGCGCGCTTGCCACAGTACTCGCTGCTTCCGTAACTGTTCTTTCCGCTTCCCTGGTCAGCGCCCAAAGCCCCGCCGCCAAGCCCGCTGCCCAGGTTGCGTCCGCTGCCGCGAATGCGCCAGCCGCCAGCGCGCCTCAGCCGCCCGACATCGCGGCCCGCGCCTACTTGCTGCTGGACGTCACGTCCGGCCAGATTCTGGCCGCCAAAGACATTGACTCGCCCGTGGAGCCTGCGTCACTGACCAAGCTTATGACCGAGTATTTGGTGTTCGAAGCGCTGAAGGCCCAAAAAATCAACCTCAAGCAAACCTTCGGCGTGAGCGAACGCGCCTGGAAAATGCCCGGCTCGCGCATGTTCATCGACCCGAAAATGCAGGTCCCGGTTGAAGACCTCATCAAGGGCATGGTGGTGCAGTCGGGCAATGATGCCACGATGGCTTTGGCCGAAGGCGTGGGCGGCACGGCTGAGCAGTTTGTGCAGCGCATGAACGAGCAGGCCAAGGCGCTGGGCATGAATTCCACCAACTACAAAAACCCGGAAGGCCTGACGGTGCCGGGTCATACCACCACCGCACGTGACCTCAGCGCGCTGGCCACGCGCCTGATGACCGATTTCCCCGACTACATCGGCTACTCGGCCATTAAAAAATACCGCTACCCCGGCACGCCGGCCGCCAATGACACCAACCGCAACACGCTGCTGTTTCGCGACCCCACGGTCGACGGCCTGAAAACCGGCCACACCGAAGCAGCGGGCTACTGCATGATCGCCACAGCCAAGCGCGATTTCCCCAATCTGGGCGTGGCCAACGCGCCGGGTAGCCGCCGCCTGTTGGCAATCGTGCTGGGCACTGTCAGCGACAGCGCCCGCGCCAACGAAACCCAAAAGCTCATGAACTGGGGCTACACCGCGTTCGAGGCGGTCAAACTGTTTGATGCCGGGCAGGCCGTGGCTACGCCCAAAGTGTGGAAGGGCAAGTCCGCGACCGTGAGTCTCGGCCAGCCACGCGCCATTGTGGTGTCGGTGGCTGCAGGCAGCGCGGGCAAAATCAAGACGCAGATCGCTAGAGGTGAGCCGATGGTGGCGCCTTTCGTCAAGGGCCAGGCTCTGGGCACGCTCAAGGTCACTGTGGGCGACAACGCTGCAGCGGTGACCGAATTCCCGCTTGTGGCGCTGGACGCTGTCGAGGAGTCCGGCATCCTGGGCCGCGCCTGGGATTCAATCCGCCTCTGGATCCAGTAATTGGCAGGGTCTGCGGGGCTCGGTAACCCCGGCGTCTGTTGCAGCCCCCAGCCCGAACTGCTACACTCATTGGCTTTTCCGGAAATTTTCTGGGGAACAAGTTGCGTTTTAGCAAATAAACACGATGAGCATCATCAGTGGGCAATCCGACAGTTGCTCCTTGGTATCTACGGTGTCTGTCGTGACACGTTTATTGTCCGTTATCAAACGTTTAGGGACGTTTTCAATGCCAACCATCAATCAATTAGTTCGCCAAGGGCGCGAGGTCGAAAAGATCAAGTCCAAAAGCCCGGCTATGGAAAACTCTCCACAGCGCCGCGGTGTTTGCACCCGTGTCTACACCACGACGCCTAAAAAGCCCAACTCCGCGCTGCGCAAGGTTGCCAAAGTGCGCCTGACCAACGGATTTGAAATCATTTCCTACATCGGCGGTGAAGGCCACAACCTGCAGGAACACAGTGTGGTGCTGGTTCGTGGCGGTCGTGTCAAAGACCTGCCCGGTGTGCGTTACCACATCGTTCGTGGATCGCTCGACTTGCAAGGCGTGAAAGACCGCAAGCAGTCACGCTCCAAGTACGGTGCGAAAAAACCAAAAGCCAAGTAAACGGCAAGGCTCGAACTTTTGTTCGCGCCAGAAGACAAGCTGTCACAGCGTCTTCAAAGACAGGTGTTTGACTTGTCAGGCAGACAAGTCAAGCGAAGTGACCCAAGTGCAAATTGTTGTGCCGGTCGAGTAAGTGAGAGCTTTGATAGTTCTCGCGGTGTTTGCAAAAACGCCAGCTGAAGCAAAGAGGTAAAAAAATGCCACGTCGTCGCGAAGTCCCCAAACGTGAAATTCTCCCTGATCCTAAATTTGGTGATGTCGATCTCGCCAAATTCATGAACGTGATCATGCAAGGCGGTAAAAAAGCCGTCGCCGAACGCATTATTTACGGTGCACTCGATTTCATCGAGAAAAAGAACCCCGGCAAAGATCCGCTGGAAGCCTTCCATATGGCCATTGGTAACATTAAGCCCATGGTTGAAGTGAAGTCTCGCCGAGTGGGCGGCGCGAACTACCAGGTGCCTGTTGAAGTGCGCCCGGTCCGCCGCATGGCCCTGGCCATGCGCTGGTTGAAAGAAGCCGCCAAAAAGCGCGGTGAGAAATCGATGTCCTTGCGCCTGGCCAATGAGCTGATGGAAGCCACCGAAGGCCGCGGCGGTGCCATGAAAAAGCGTGACGAAGTTCACCGCATGGCAGAAGCCAACAAGGCTTTCAGTCACTTCCGTTTCTAAAACGCTTTTCTAATCCAACCAACGAGAAGCCCGACCCGCTGAAGAAGCGGCCGGGCTTTTATTGGCTTACGGAAACCTGGAGTTATTTATGTCCCGCGCTACCCCCATTGAAAACTACCGCAACATCGGCATTTCGGCGCACATCGACGCTGGCAAGACGACGACCACCGAGCGGGTTCTTTTTTACACCGGCGTGAACCACAAAATTGGTGAAGTTCACGACGGCGCCGCGACCATGGATTGGATGGAGCAAGAGCAGGAGCGTGGCATCACGATCACGTCTGCAGCCACCACCTGCTTCTGGAAAGGCATGGACAAATCCTTGCCTGAGCACCGCATCAACATCATTGACACCCCGGGCCACGTTGACTTCACGATTGAAGTCGAGCGCTCAATGCGTGTGCTGGACGGCGCTTGCATGGTGTACTGCGCTGTGGGCGGCGTTCAGCCCCAGTCCGAGACTGTCTGGCGTCAGGCCAACAAGTACAAAGTGCCGCGCCTGGCGTTCGTGAACAAGATGGACCGCACCGGTGCCAATTTTTTCAAGGTCGTGGAGCAAATGAAGTTGCGCTTGAAGGCCAGCCCCGTGCCGATGGTGATCCCCATTGGTGCTGAGGAAAACTTCACTGGTGTGGTCGATCTGATCAAGATGAAAGCCATCATCTGGGATGAGGCGTCGCAAGGCATGAAGTTCGACTACCGCGAAATCCCGGCTGAATTGGTCGAACTGGCCAAGGAATGGCGCGAGAAGATGGTTGAAGCGGCAGCGGAGGCCTCCGAAGAGTTCATGAACAAGTACCTTGAAGAAGGCGACTTGACCGAAGATGAAATCAAGCTGGGCATTCGCACACGCACCATCGCCAGCGAAATCCAGCCGATGTACTGCGGCTCGGCATTCAAGAACAAGGGCGTGCAGCGCATGCTGGACGCTGTGATTGAGTTCATGCCTTCTCCAATTGATATTCCACCCGTCAAGGGCATGGACGAAGACGAAGTACCTGTCACCCGCAAGGCTGACGATTCTGAAAAGTTCTCTGCGCTGGCGTTCAAACTGATGACCGACCCGTTCGTGGGCCAGTTGACGTTCGTGCGCGTGTACTCCGGCGTATTGAAAAAGGGCGACAGCGTCTACAACCCGATCAAGGGCAAGAAGGAGCGCATCGGACGTATTGTTCAGATGCACGCAAACAACCGTGAAGAAGTCAGCGAAATTCGCGCTGGTGACATCGCTGCCTGCGTGGGTCTGAAAGACGTGACCACGGGCGAAACCCTGTGTGACCCGGATGCGATCGTCATGTTGGAGCGTATGGTGTTCCCCGAGCCGGTGATTGCACAGGCCGTGGAACCAAAGACCAAGGCTGACCAGGAAAAAATGGGCATCGCCCTGAGCCGACTGGCGCAGGAAGATCCTTCATTCCGCGTCAAAACCGATGAAGAGTCGGGTCAGACCATCATTGCCGGTATGGGCGAGTTGCACCTGGAAATTATTGTCGACCGCATGAAGCGCGAGTTCGGCGTCGAAGCCAACGTGGGCAAGCCGCAAGTGGCTTACCGCGAAACTATCCGCAAAACCATCGAAGATGCCGAAGGCAAGTTTGTGCGTCAGTCGGGTGGTAAGGGACAATACGGTCACGTTGTGCTCAAAATCGAGCCGAATGAGCCAGGCAAGGGCATCGAGTTTGTCGATGCCATCAAGGGCGGTGTGGTTCCTCGCGAATACATCCCTGCGGTCGAAAAAGGCATTCACGAAGCTGTGACGTCTGGCGTGTTGGCTGGCTACCCGGTCGTGGACGTGAAGGTCACGTTGCACTTCGGTTCGTACCACGACGTGGACTCGAACGAGATGGCTTTCAAAATGGCCGCCATCTTTGGTTTTAAAGAAGGGTGCCGCAAGGCAAGTCCGGTGATTCTGGAGCCGATGATGGCGGTGGAGGTCGAAACGCCGGAAGACTATGCCGGCAATGTGATGGGTGACCTGTCGTCGCGTCGCGGCATGGTGCAGGGCATGGATGACATGGCGGGTGGCGGCAAGGTGGTCAAGGCCGAAGTGCCGCTGGCGGAAATGTTTGGCTACTCCACCGCGCTGCGTTCCGTAACCCAGGGCCGCGCGACCTACACGATGGAATTCAAGCATTACACCGAAGCGCCCATAAGCGTCGCCGAAGCGGTGATGAGCAGCAAGAAATAAGAATTGTAGGATGGGTGAAGCGAAGCGTAACC
>JANLUZ010000140.1:0-2353 GCA_031363755.1 Polaromonas sp. | reverse complement strand
ACGCGCCGCCCCGGCCGCGCCCAGCGCGCCACCAGCGAGGGCGGGCACATCTCGCCGCCCAGGTTGATGAGCCGCAGCCCGGGCACATCCTGCGTGAACAGCGCCAGCAGCGTGGGCACGGCGTGCAGCACGGTGATGTGGTTCGCGGTCAAGGCCAGCGGCAGCGCTTCAGGGTCCGAGGCGACTTCTTTCGGGGCCAACCACAGCGTGGCCCCGGCCAAGTAGCTGATCCAGATTTCCTCGAACGACATGTCAAACGCCACCGAAAAGCCCTGGTAGACGCGGTCAGCCTCGGTGATCTGCAACTGCGTGTTTTCACTGCGCAAGAAGTGGCAAATGCTGCCCTGGCTAATCTCGATGCCCTTGGGCTTGCCCGTGGAGCCAGACGTGTAAATCACATAGGCCGGGTGCGACGGCAGCACGCCGCTGCGGCGCGTGAGCGTGGGCGTGAGGCGTTGAAGCGCCTCAGCCGTCCAGACTTGCCGGTCAGCCACCCGTGCAACAAATGCCGCACACGTCACCAGGCCAATAGCCTGCGCATCGTCCAGGCACACCGCGATGCGGTCGGTTGGCGTGTCGGCATCAAACGGTAGCCACGCCGCGCCCGCCTTCGCAATGCCCGCCTGCATCACCAGCAAGTCGATGCCGCGCGGCAGCCACAGCCCCACGATGTGGCCGGGGCGCACACCCGCATCGATCAGGGTAGAGGCGACCTGGTCGGCCCGGGCGTTGAGCGCCCGGTATGTCAGCTGCTGGTCGCCAAACATCAGCGCGACCTGGTCAGGCAGGCGCGCAGCCGTTGCTTCCAGCAGGTCCGCCAGCACTTCGGTGCGGATCAGCGCCGGCAGGTGGGGGCCTTGCAACACGTCGCGGCGGGCGTCAGGTGGTTCAGAGAAAGAAGCAGAAACGAGCGGAGTGGAAAGTGTGGACAAGGTGCGGCGGGAGTGGGTGGCGCTGTCTGGCGGCGTTTGAAGCGCCAGTGGCCGGGGAATGAAAGGAGGTGTCTCTTTTTTTGGCGGTCCGCTACAGACAGCGTGCCTCAAGGGTGTTGGGTTGACAGCGCCTATTTTCGGCGTGTAAAGCACCTGATCACCGGCTTGAAGAATGCTGGCCGGCCATTCGGGACGCTAAAAATGGCATTTTTTAAGCCTTTAAGCGCGGAGGTCCAGGTATTCACTGCCTGAGTAGCTATTGAAGTTATAGCGTCGTAGGGCGCCTGTCGTTGTCGGCGAGTATCTGTCAACGTCGGGCGGCAGGCCGACCGTCGCAATGCCCGGATGGCGTACCACCTCCGCCATGTCCGGTTGATGACGCCATCTGTGCGGCAGTAGGTCAGGCCCGGGCGCTCGCCCGAAACACCCCTGGCGACACCCCCGTCCAGCCTTGAAACGCGCGGCTGAAGCTTTTTTCGTTTCGAAACCCTGCGGCGGCGGCGATCTGTTTGATGGGTTTGGCGGTTCTTAGCAATAAATCTTTGGCCTTGTCGCTGCGCACGTCGTCTTTGAGCTGCTGCAGCGACACGCCCTCTTGCTGCAGCTGGCGGTGCAGGGAGCGGGGGGACAGGTTCAAGGTGGCGGCCAGGGTCTCGGCGGTGTGGGGCGTCACCGCCGGGTTGGCCAGGGCCTGGCGAATTTGTTGGGTCAGCAGGCGATCACGTTGGTCACTTCGGTACTGCAGCACCGTCAGCGGCAGGGCGCGTTGCAGCATGGTTTGCAGGGCTTTTTCGTCGCGGCGCAGGGGCAGGGCGAGGTAACGGGCGTCTAACCGCAGCTCGGCCTGGGGGGCGTTGAACTGCAGTGGGCCGGGGAACAGCAGGGCGTAGGCGCCAGCGTGCGGCGGGGCGGCAAACGGGAAACGCGCGCCTTGCAGGGGAATGCGGGAATCCACATACCAGCAGGCCAGGCCATGGATATTGCGCAGCACGTGGACCAGGCCAAACTCCTTGATGCGGCCGGGGTGCGATTCAGTGACGGTGATGGCGGCGACCTCGCCCGCCGAGATTACGCGCAGCGTGATGTCGTCTGTCAGCAGCGCATGGTGGCGGCACCAGCGCTTCAGGGCCATGCCCAGGTTGGGCGAGGTAATCGACGCGCGCGCCAGCATGCCGTAGCTGCCCCAGGGCAGCGCGCGGGTGAAGGCGCCCAGCGATTCGTCGTTCAGCGCCAGCATGGCGGCACCCGAGAGCACCTCCATCTGCCGCGCGGTGATGTGGCCGGCGGGCTCGGTCAGTTCAGCTGGCGTGATCTGTGCCAGCGCCAGGGCGGGTTGTGGGTCTTGACCATACTGCGTGTAGGCGGCGACCACGCTTCTGGCAAAGGCCATGGGCGTGGCGGCGGCGCGTGGATGGTTTGGC
>JANLUZ010000116.1:0-30067 GCA_031363755.1 Polaromonas sp. | reverse complement strand
AGGTCGGCCACCTGCACCAGGTTGCGCAGTTCCAGCAGATCGCGGCTGACGTGAAAGTGGGCGTAAAACTCGTTGATTTCGGCCTGCAGCAGTTTGATGCGGTGGGCGGCGCGCTCCAGCCGTTTGTTGGTGCGCACAATGCCGACGTAGTTCCACATGAAGCGGCGCAGCTCGTCCCAGTTGTGGGACAGCACCACGGACTCGTCGGCGTCGGTCACGCGGCTGTCGTCCCAGGCGGGCAGGGCGGGCGCTGCAGCGCGCGGCGTGGCCGTGATGTCGTTGGCGGTGGCGCTTGCAAACACCATGCATTCGACCAGCGAATTGCTCGCCAGCCGGTTCGCGCCATGCAGCCCGGTGCAGGCCGTCTCGCCAATGGCGTACAGGCCGGGCACATCGGAGCGGCCCTGCAGGTCCGTCAACACACCGCCGCAGGTGTAGTGGGCGGCGGGCACCACCGGAATCGGCTGCTGGCTGATGTCAATGCCCAGCTCCAGGCAGCGGGCGTAAATGTTGGGGAAGTGCGCCAGGATGAACGCCAGCGGTTCGTGCGAAATATCCAGGTACACGCAGTCCAGGCCGCGCTTTTTCATCTCAAAGTCGATAGCGCGGGCCACCACGTCGCGCGGGGCTAGCTCGGCCCTGGCGTCGTGCTGGGGCATGAAGCGGGTGCCCCCGGCGGACTCGGGCAGCAGCAGGCGCCCGCCTTCGCCGCGCACAGCCTCGGTGATCAAAAACGACTTGGCATGCGGGTGATAGAGGCAGGTGGGGTGGAACTGGATGAATTCCATGTTGGCGGCGCGGCAGCCTGCGCGCCAGGCCGCTGCAATGCCGTCGCCCGTGGCGGTGTCGGGGTTGGTGGTATACAGGTAGACCTTGCCTGCGCCGCCGGTGGCCAAAATGGTGTGGCCTGCGCTGAAGGTCACGACTTCATCGATGGCTTCGTCCAGCGCGTACAGGCCAAGGCAGCGGGGGGTGCTGGCGTCGTCTGCGTTGCCTTTGATCAGGTCTACCAGCGTGTGGTGCTCAAACAGGGTGATGTTGGGCGTTTGCCGCACGCGCTCGATCAGCGTGCGCTGCACGGCTGCGCCGGTGGCGTCTGTGACATGCACGATGCGGCGGGCGCTGTGGCCGCCTTCACGCGTCAGGTGAAGCTGGCCGTCTTCTTCAGAAAAAGGCACGCCCAGGCCTTGCAACCAGGCAATGGCTTTGGGCGCGTTTTCCACCACCAGGCGTGTAGCGGCTTCGTCGCACAAGCCGGCCCCGGCCACCAGGGTGTCATCAACATGGGCGTCGAAGGTGTCGCCTTTTTCCAGCACGGCCGCAATGCCGCCTTGCGCCCACCCGCTGGAGCCGTCCGCCATGGCGCGCTTGGTGAGAATTGCCACGCGGTGCGTGGGTGCCAGGTGCAGGGCAGCGGTCAGGCCCGCCAGGCCGCTGCCCACTATCAAAACGTCAAAGGTGTGTTGCATGGGGTGTGAGTGTGGCTGAAGGGATTTGGCAGTGTCTTTTGACAACCGGTTAACCGACATTTCGCCGGTATTTGCCGATACATTCACGTGCACGGCCGGCGCTAGACGGGTGTGTAGGCCAAGCGCACGTAGATGGGCGCAAAGGCTTCGGCCTGCGTCAAGTCGAGCAGGCCTTCCTTGGTCAGCTCCAGCAGCGCGATGAAGGTGACCACCAGTACGGGCATGCCGCGCGTGGTGTCAAACAGCTCTTCAAACTCCAGAAACTTGCGGCCTTGCAGTGTGCGCAGCACGATGCTCATGTGCTCGCGCACCGAGAGCTCTTCGCGGGTGATGACGTGGTGTTGCACTAGCCGGGCGCGCTTGATGATGTCTTGCCAGGCCTCTTGCAAATCCACCACGTGAACGTCTGGAAAGCGCGGCTGCAGCGACTGCTCGACAAACACCTGGGCGCGCATAAAGTCGCGGCCGAACTGCGGCAACGCATTGAGCCGCGCCGCCGCCAGCTTGATCTGCTCGTACTCCAGCAGGCGGCGCACCAGCTCGGCGCGCGGGTCTTCCGCCTCGACGCCTTCGGCCACCCGTTTGGGCGGCAGCAGCATGCGCGACTTGATCTCGATCAGCATGGCGGCCATCAGCAAATACTCGGCGGCCAGCTCCAGGTTGGTGGCGCGAATTTCGTCCACGTACGCCAGATACTGGCGCGTCACCGCCGCCATCGGGATGTCGAGAATGTTGAAGTTCTGCTTGCGGATCAGGTAAAGCAGCAGGTCGAGTGGGCCTTCAAAGGCTTCAAGGAAGACCTTCAGCGCGTCGGGCGGAATGTACAAATCCCGCGGCATGGCGAACAGCGGCTCGCCATACAGCCGCGCCAGGGCCACCTGGTCGACGACCACGGGCATGGCGGCCAGCGTGGCAGGGTCTGGCGCGTCGGTCAGCGCCGCAACACGGGCCGGTGAACTAGCCACGGGCGCCCGAACAAACAGGGGGAACGAGGTTGAGAGCTGCCGCTGACCATTGCGACGCTGCTATTGAATCAGTAGCTACCAAGGAAGCAAACACCTGGGCTAGAGGCCAATTTGATTCAAAAATGCCGAAAAAACCGGCTTATTTGCCGTTGGGGTGGCTGTCGGTCTTGTAAACATACGACTGCTGGGCAACGCGGCCGTCCAGGTAGTCGGCCTGCTCGGTGGCGACCAGTTTTTTGTCCCACAGCAGGGCGCGGCCAGCACGCTGTTCGGCCTCCAGCGTGGGCTTGTTGGCCTTGAGCTGGTCGATGAACTGCGTGGCTTCTGAGGTGTAGTCGGGGCGGCGAAAGAAGGACATGGCTCTAAACTCTTGGGTGGGGCAATATCGTGAGTTTACCGGGGGACTGTTTTGAACTGTGATCACAATGCGCGCCAGCGGCTTGCGCAGCCGCTTCAAGCCTGGATGCGGCGCCAGGCCCGAACAGCCAACAACGTGGTGATGATAGGAGGTGTGTCTTTTTTGACAGCGATGCTGGCGCTGGCGGGCTGTGACAGCGCCAAAGTGGCCGAGCTCGAAGAAGGCGTGGCCACCGAGGCCGATGTGCGGGCGCGCTTTGGCGAGCCAGAGAAGGTCTGGAGTGCCGCCGACATGGCGGGGCTGCCTGCACCAAGTTCGGCGAATGCGGCCACCGCGCCCGGTGCCAGAACCTTCTAGTACAGCCGCCAGCCTCAGGGCAGCACCAACTACCTGATCACGCTGGGTGCCGACGGAAAAATGACCGCACTGCGCCAGGTGCTGAACCCCGGCAACTTTGCCCGCGTGGTGCCCGGCATGCCCATGGAGACGGTGCGAAAAATGCTGGGCAAGTCGATGAAGGTCACTCCCTACGTTTTGGCGGGCACCACCCACTACGATTGGCGCTACATCGAGCCGCCCAACACGCCTATGGTGTTCACGGCGGTGTTTGACCGCGACCTACGCGTGGTGAGCACCGGCTTGGTGCCGGAAGACGCCAGCAACCCCGGCGGGCGGTAGTCAGCGCTGGCCGATACTGACGGCAATGACGGTGCTGACGACACCGAAGGCAGTTTGCAAGCGCCACACCAACGAGACACCTCCCAGATTTGTGCCACTGGGCATGAAGCGGTGCTGTCGCCCGTGCACACGTCGATGCCAAGGCTCGGGTGCGCAAAAACTGCCTTATAAATGGTTTGCAGGCATCTTCAACACCCTTTTCAGCATCAAATCACCCTCTAGTCTAGGCGTTTACTGCCTGAGTTGCTATCACTATGATAGTTATTCGATGTGGGCCAGAAATCCTGAGCGTGTCATCACCTCGCGCGGCTGGGCGTTCAGCCCAGCCAGCACCAGCCGACCGCCGCGCAAGGTGATCGCCTTGTGCAGCTGCTCCAGCACATCCAGCCCCGAGGCGTCCAGCGACTGCAGTGACTGCAGATCCAGCCGGATTTCCATGCCCTGCGGCGCGCTTTCCACCACCGTGAGCACCGGGTCCAGCTTGGCCACTGCCCCAAAAAACAGCGCGCCATACAGCGTGAAGCTGGCGCTGCTGTCGGTGTGGGCCGTTTCCACCACCTGGAACAGCGTGCTCATGCGGCGCACAAACAGCACGCAGGCGAGCATTAGGCCCACCTGCAGCGCCACCGTCAGGTCAAATACAACAGTGAGCACAAAGGTGCCCAGCATCAGCACGCGGTAGTGGTTGCCCGCGCGGCGCAGCGCCGCAAACTCGTGCCATTCGCCCATGTTCCAGGCCACGTATAACAAGATGCCGGCCAGCACCGCCAGCGGCACATGCACGGCCAACGGCGCAGCGGCCAGCACCACTACGGCCAGCGTCAGGCAGTGCACCAGCCCGGCCACGGGCGAGCTGCCGCCCGAACGCACGTTGGTCACGGTGCGCGCAATCGTGCCGGTGGCCGGCATACCGCCAAAAAACGGCACCACGAAATTGGCAATGCCCTGCGCCATCAGTTCTTGGTTTGGGTCGTGGCGGCGCAGGCCGGAAATTTGGTCAGCCACACGCGCGCACAGCAGCGACTCCACGGCGCCCAGCATGGCAATGGTGAGGGTGGGCGTGAGCAGCAGGCGCACGGTGTCCCAAGAGAAATCGGGCAGGGCAAAGTTGGGCAGCGCCTGGGCAATGCCGCCAAACCGGCTGCCGATGGTGTCAACCGGCAGCTTCAGGGCATAGGCCAGCGCCGTCAGCGTGACGAGTGCCACGACGGGACCCGGCATGCGGGCCGCCACCTTGAAGGCGCTGCGCAATTGCCCGCCTTCCACCGCCATCATCATGCTGCGCAGCGACGCGCTGACGCCGCGCCCTTCCCGATGGCTGAACAGCAGCGGCCAGACAAACAGGCCGAACAGGCACCCCAGGCCCAAGGCGAGCGCGTAAAGGTTGAGCGTGTCCAGGTGGCTGCCCAGCACGGTGATCTGTGTGAAAAAGTCGGCCGGCATCTTCGGCACTTTCAGTCCTAACAGGTCTTTGACTTGCGACAGCGCAATCAGCACCGCGATGCCGTTGGTCAAACCCACCACGATACTGACCGGCACATAGCGCACCAGCGTGCCGAGCTTGAAAAACCCCAGCAAAAACAGCAGCACCCCGGCGCAGGCGGTGGAAATCAGCAAGTTGGCCAGGCCATAGCGCGCCACGATGCTGTAGACGATCACGATGAAAGCGCCTGCAGGCCCGCCAATCTGCACCGCCGAGCCACCCAGGGCAGAAATCAGCGCGCCCGCAATGATGGCGGTCCAGATGCCCGCTTCGGGTTTGAGTCCTGACGCAATCGCAAACGCCATGGCCAGCGGCAGGGCGACGATACCGACGGTGATGCCGGCCCCTGCGTCTTTCAGAAAAACGCGAAGGGTTGTAGTCCGCCAGGCTTGCGAAAAGTCGCGGGTGAAAACGGGCCAGATAAGCAGGGAACCTCATGGCCATTTATTGTGCCTTCACGCAGCGGCGGGGTAACGGACTACGGGCCGTCCCAAAAATGTGTCAAAAAGTGACGGGATTGTGGCTATATTGAGGTGATGGCTGCGCATTATTTTTGTTCAAAAAATCTCATGGTTTTATGCTTGCGCCGCGGTTGATCGAGGCCCTTGCCCGCCGGTGCAACGCTGACTGCAAAGTTGCTGGTCCATCAGCGGCAGCCTGGAAACGGGTTTGGTGCATGCTGGCAAGGGCGATGGCGACAGCGCTGGTGTTGTTTGCTGCCAACAGTATGGGTGCTGCCTACGCGGCCAACGGATTGGAAAGTCTGCCAGACGAGATTGCGGTGGAAGCGCAAATACTGGCGGACCCAGGCGGGCGCCTTGAGCTTGGCGCGGTCATCCAGCGCTTTGAAGCCGGTGACGGTCGGCCTGTGGTGCAGCGAGCTGTCGTACCACTCGAAGGCACGCAGGCGGTGTGGTACCGGCTGATGTTGCCGCCCGCCGTGCCGGCAATGCCGCATTTGCTGCTGCTGCCGCACCCCGGGCTGGATGCGGCGGACCTCTACACCAACGATTCGGCGCAGGCCAGCAGCTCATGGCGAGTGCAGCTGTCTGGCGACACGCGTGCAGTGGCGCACTGGTCGGTACCCAACCTCTTTCCGGCATTCAAACTCCCCGAGTTGCCGGGGCCCCGGGCACCGGCTTATCTGCGTGTGAGCAATATTTACCCGGTCAGCGTGAGCTGGCTGGTGATGGATGCGCTGGCTTTTCAGGGCCACATCAAGCGCTGGTATCTGCTGCTGGGCATTTATGTGGGGCTGATGGTGCTGATGTTTGCCGTCAGCTGTGCGCAGGGCGTGATTTGGCAAGAACCTATCCACTTCCTGTTTGCTGGCTTTGTGGTGGTCAATGCGTTGGCGCAGCTTGCCGCCATGGGCTTGGCGGGTGAGTATTTGTGGCCACAGCTGGCGTGGTGGAATGACCGCTCGCTGTCTACTTTGCCCATTGCAAGCAGCATGTTGCTGCTGCTGTTTTTCCATCGCCTGCTGGCCGAGCGGGCCGCCCCTTCGGCAATGCGCGGTTTTATGGTGGTTGTTGCTCTGGGCGTGTTTGTGCTGGTGTTTTCGGTGGCGCCTGACCGTTCACCGCTGATGCGGTATCTCGCGCTTTACTACATTCTTACGCTGCTGGCGTACCTGGCTGCGGCGGTTTGGTATGTCCGGCGCAAGCGGCGCGTGGGGGTCTGGCTGCTGGCCGCTATGCTGTGTTTGTGCAGCGGTGCGAGCCTTCCTATCCTTCGCTTGTTGGGGGCGATTCCCTCAACAGTTGCCACGCAATACGGCGCCCATGCTGGTGCAGCGCTGCAAATTCCCCTGCTGATGATGGCGCTGTTTTTTCGCAACCGGGAGAAGCGGGCGAATCTGATGCGCTTTGCGTCGCTGGAGCGAACGGACCCGCTGACCGGTATGGGCAACCACCGGGTGCTGCTCCGGCACCTCGAGCGTGTCAGCCGCAGCACCGCTCAAGCCGCAGTCATGCGAATCCACATCAGCAATATTAGTGCGATTCGCCATGAGTATGGGCTGGACGTTGCGCAGGCTTGTGTGGTGCACGCCAGCGCATTGGCCGTGTCGCTGGTCCCCGAAGGCGATGCTGTCGCCAGGCACCGCGAAGGGGATTTGGTGCTGGTTTTCAAGGGCCCCGTCTCGCGCGCCTGGCTGCTTGAGACGGGTCAACGCATCGTTGCGCGGGGGCTTACCGGGGCGCCTGGCTTGCCATCACAGGTCACGTTGCAGTTCAAGATTGCGGTGTTGATGGCCCCCTTCGAGTCCACGGACCCGACAGCCTTGCTGCATTTGCTGGAGTCGCTGATCAGCGGCATGGGCCAGCGCTCAGGCACCGGTTTGCGAATCGCCGAGCGTGCTCTCCCCGCTGTGCCCCACGTCGGTCTGTATCAGCGAACCCGCATGCCCGGTACCGCGCCGGGTAGTGGCTCGAGCACATAAATACCTGCTGCGACCTTGTCGTCGGTGTGGCTGGCCGCCAGCACCATGCCTTCGCTGACGCCAAACTTCATCTTGCGCGGCGCCAAGTTGGCCACCAGCACCGTGTGTTTGCCGATCAGCGCAGCCGGCTGGTAAGCGCTGGCAATGCCGCTGAACACATTGCGCAGAACAGGACGCCCTTCCCCGTCAAGGCCTTCGCCCACGTCCAGCGTCAGGCGCAGCAGTTTGGTGGAGCCCGCAACCGGTTCGCAGTTGACAATTTTTGCGATGCGCAGGTCGATTTTGGCGAAGTCGTCAATCATGATGAGCGGGGCGATGGCCTCGCCACCGGGCAAGGTGCTTGCTACTAAATCAGTAGCAGCACAGGCAGTGGATACCTGGGCTACAGGCTCAAACAATGCTTCGAGTTGCTTGATGTCGACGCGTTGCATGAGGTGCTGGTAGTTGCCAATGGTGTGGCCAGCGCCCAGCGCCACCGCCGCGTCGGAAAATTGCAGGGGGCTGACGTTTAAAAACGCCTCGACCTGCGCGGCGAGCGCCGGTAGCACGGGTTTGAGGTCAATCGTCAGCAGGCGGAAGGCTTCAATGCACACCGTGCACACGTCCTGCAGGCGAGCGTCCATGCCGGTTTGCTTGGCCAGCTCCCACGGTTTGTTCTGGTCCACATAGGCGTTGACGCGATCCGTCAGCGCCATGGTTTCGCGCAGGGCTTTGGCGTATTCGCGGGATTCGTAATGGTCGGCGATGACGCTGGTTTGCGCGCGCAGGCCGTCGAGTAGGTCTGCGCCGTCGGCGGAGACAACACCCAGCTGGCCGCCAAAGCGTTTGGCAATGAAGCCCGCAGCCCGGCTGGCAATATTGATGTATTTGCCCACCAAGTCGCTGTTCACCCGCGCCATGAAGTCGTCAGCGTTGAAGTCGATGTCTTCGTTTTTGGCGTTCAGTTTGGCGGCTAGGTAGTAGCGCAGCCACTCGGGGTTCATGCCCAGGCTCAGGTACTTGAGCGGGTCCAGGCCGGTGCCTCGGCTTTTGCTCATTTTTTCGCCGTTGTTCACCGTCAAAAAGCCGTGGACGAAGATGTTGTTGGGCGTTTTTCGGCCGCTGAAGTGCAGCATGGCAGGCCAGAACAGCGTGTGGAAAGTCACGATGTCCTTGCCGATGAAGTGGTACTGTTCCAGCGCCGGGTTGGCCATGTAGGCGGCGTAGTCTTCACCGCGTTTTTCCAGCAGGTTTTGCAGCGACGCAAGGTAGCCCACGGGCGCGTCCAGCCACACATAGAAGTACTTGCCCGGCGCGTCGGGAATTTCGATGCCGAAGTAGGGCGCGTCCCGGCTGATGTCCCAGTCGCCCAGGCCTTCGCTGGTCGAGCCGTCCGGGTTGGTGCGCACAGAAAACCATTCCTTGACCTTGTTGGCGACCTCGGGCTGCAACCTGCCGTCTTGCGTCCAGCGCTCCAGAAATTCCACGCAGCGCGGGTCCGAGAGTTTGAAGAAAAAGTGCTCCGAGCTTTTGAGCACCGGCGTGGCACCGGACAGGGCAGAGTACGGGCTGATCAAGTCCGTAGGGGCGTACACCGCGCCGCAGCTTTCGCAGTTGTCGCCGTACTGGTCTTTCGTGCCGCACTTGGGGCACGTGCCCTTGATATACCGGTCGGGCAAAAACATGTTCTTTTCGGGGTCGAAGAACTGTTCAATGGTTTTGACGTCGATCAGGTTGTTGGCTTTGAGGTCGCGGTAGATCTGCTGTGCCAGCACATGGTTTTCGGGCGCGTCAGTGCTGTGCCAGTTGTCAAAGCTGATGTGAAAACCGTCCAGGTAGGGCTTGCGGCCAGCGGCGATGTCGGCCACAAACTGCTGCGGGGTGACACCAGCCTTTTCGGCCGCAATCATGATGGGCGCGCCGTGCGCATCGTCGGCCCCGACAAAGTTCACCTGGTGGCCCTGCATGCGTTGAAAGCGCACCCAGATGTCGGCCTGGATGTATTCCATGATGTGGCCGATGTGGAACTTGCCGTTGGCGTAGGGCAGGGCGGTGGTGACGAAGAGGTCTCTTGGGGTGGGGGTCATAGTCGGTCTAAAAATTCGGTTGCTGTCAGGATGGCGGGCCATTTGGCTTTCAACACCAACAGATCCTTGTCGCCGGTTATCAGGTGCATGGCTTTGGAGTGCAGCAACAGCGCCATCAAATAATCGTCTTTTGGGTCTCGGCACTGCGCCGGGTAGGGCGGTTCCACTTCGACAAGCGTGCATTGAGCATGCATTTGCTGCACAAATTGTTGGGCGGTTTCAAGGCCACCCGGAATACGTGAAATGATTTTGGGTCGGCATAAAACGCGGCTTAACTCTTCAACTTGGTGGCCACAAGTCATCCATTCAAAAGAGCCATCGCGCCATAACTGAACAATCTCGGCGGGGCGAGACTCTGGCTTGAACAGGGAAGACAGCGCAGTGTTGGTATCAACGATGAGTTTCACGCGCTGGGCTTGTCGGTTTTGGCCGCACTCTCGGAATGCATTTCAGCGCGAACTGCTTTGACCTCGAAGTCCACCAATTCGTTGACCTCTTCCTCACTCAAATCATCAAACCCCTTGGAAAACTCGGCCCACAGGCGCTCAAACTCGCCGTCGTTTTTACGCCGCATTCGCTCAAATGTGGCGATGTCCACCAGCGCTGCCACGGGCTTGCCAGCCTTGGTGATGACAATATTGTCGTGGCGGTACTGCACGCTGTTGAGCAGCTCGCCCAGGTTTTGCCGAACATTCATTGCGGTGGCTTCACGCAGCATGGGGAGCTCCTTTGAGGGTATATCAATTGGCATGATTGTATCAATCGATATGGTCGGCTTGAGCCTTCGCTTGATTCCACATCAGACGCAGGTTGTGGCGGCTCTATTACCATCCACCTCAAGATTGACGGAGAACACCTTTTTATGCCCATCCTAGAGACACTTTTACAAGCGCTCAGCGCAGCAATTGACCCGAACACCGGAAAAGATTTCGTCAGCACCAAGTCCATCAGGAACATTCAGATTACCGGAGGCGACGTCGCGTTTGATGTGGAGCTGGGCTACCCCGCCAAAAGTCAGATCCCGGCAATTCGCAAAAGCTTGGTGCAGGCGGCCAAAGCCTTGCCGGGTGTGGGCAATGTGTCGGTCAACGTGACTGTCAAGATTGCCAGCCACAGCGTGCAGCGCGGTGTACAACTGCTGCCGAATGTGAAAAACATCATTGCAGTTGCGTCTGGCAAAGGCGGCGTGGGCAAAAGCACCACGGCCGTGAACCTGGCGCTGGCCTTGGCCGCTGAAGGGGCCAGCGTGGGCCTGCTCGACGCCGACATCTACGGCCCCAGTCAGCCGATGATGATGGGCATTGAAGGCCGGCCTGAAAGCGTGGACGGCAAAAACATGGAGCCGATGGAAAACTACGGCATTCAGGTGATGTCGATTGGCTTTTTGGTGGCGCAGGACGAAGCCATGATCTGGCGCGGCCCGATGGCCACGCAGGCTCTGGAGCAGCTGCTGCGCCAGACCAACTGGCGCGACCTGGACTACCTGATCGTGGACATGCCGCCCGGCACCGGCGACATTCAGCTGACACTGAGCCAGCGCGTGCCCATGACGGGCGCGGTGATCGTCACCACGCCGCAAGACATCGCGCTGCTGGACGCCAAAAAAGGCATCAAGATGTTTGAAAAGGTCGGTGTGCCGATTTTGGGCATTGTGGAGAACATGGCGGTGCACATTTGCAGCCAGTGCGGCCACAGCGAGCATATTTTTGGCGAAGACGGCGGCAAAAAAATGGCTGCCGAGTACAAGATGGACTACCTGGGCGCGTTGCCGTTGGACATGCAGATTCGCCTCCAGGCTGACAACGGCCGCCCCACGGTAGTTGCCGACCCGGACGGCGACGTGGCCGCGCTGTACAAGGCCGTGGCCCGCAAGGTGGCCGTCACCGTCGCTGCCAAGTCCAAAGACTTTTCAGCCCGGTTCCCGACGATCACGATCTCGAAAAACACCTGATCGACGAACCTGCATGAATCTGCTGGCATCGCTTCGCTATCTGATGGCGCTGGACGAGCACAAACACTTCGGCCGCGCTGCGCTGGCTTGCCACATCACGCAGCCGGCGCTGTCAAATGCCTTGCGCGCGCTGGAGGTGGAGTTTGGCTGTGCGATTGTGCTTCGGGGGCGCTCCTTCGGCGGCTTCACACCCGAGGGCGAACGGGTGCTGCTCAGCGGCCAACGCATGCTGCACGAACGCGAACTGTTGCAGCAGGATTTATGCAGTGAAACTAGCCGGCCGCAAGGCTCCCTGATGATTGGCTCGGTGCCCACAGCGGTGCCGATCGCGGCGCGTTTTGCGGCCTTGCTCCAGGCGCGCCACCCCGGTATTGCGCCCGTTGTGCGGTCTATGAGTTCGGCTGAGCTTGAAAACGGGCTGGAATCACTGTCGCTGGACATGGGCCTGGGGTACACCGATCGATTGGCTCGCTACAGCCCGCGGCTGCGTCATGTTCCGCAGTACACCGAGCAGTATTTTCTGGTGCGCAAAGCCGCCGGAAAGCACTGCGACGCCATGCGGATTGCCGACAGCATCAGCTGGGCTGAAGCGGCGACCCTGCCGCTGTGCCTGCTGTCGCGCGAAATGCACAACCGCAGCCTGATAGAGGCAGCGTTTTCACAGGTGGGTGCGGTGGTCAGACCCGCCATCCAGACCAATTCCGTTTTGACGCTGATTCTGAGTGCGTCAGTGGGCGACGTGTGCAGCATCGTGCCTGGCGCGCTGGTGGGCGCCATGCGCGGCTACCACGAGCTAGAGGCGCTTCCTCTGGTGCTGCCCGACGTGCGAACGCCGGTTGGCTTCATGGTGCAAGGCGGCGACCGGACGTCGCGGGCGCTGGATGCTGCGATGCAACTGGCGCAAGCCCCCGTCTGGCTGACGAACGTTGACACCTACGGCGGCCTGCCTGATCGCCACCGCATTTAGCGGAAGCGCGGAGTCAGGCGCAAGTCGCCATTCGGCACACGATTTTGCTAGGCTCGTAGCCGGGCTGTTCTGCGCTTACCGGGCACACCGTCATTGCTGTTTGCAGCCAAGGCTTAGAAAGTGTTGGCGATCTATAAGTGTCACGCAGGCAGCTTTTCGGGATGGGACGCAAGGCGCAGCACGCCGCAAAACGCCCGAAAAGCCGCCTGCCTTACTTCTAATTCAGGGGTTGGGGTGAAATCGGGCGATTGAGCGGCCAAACCCTTTGTATGGGCCAAAGCCCATCCAGCGGGATGTTGGCCACCCACTCATCCTGACTGCGCCCAAAGGCGGTACGTCATAGACCATAAACACGTTCTTGGGCTTTGCGCTCAGTGAGGGCATCGTCGACGACGCCAGCGACGTCCGGGGAATTGATGTCTCTCATGTTGCCGCTGTTGAGGCAGACTTGCCCACCGGTGTTGATGCCGTGGAAGTGCGTCTGGAGGTGTCAAGCCGCAGCTTCGAGCGTCTCAAACACCAGCGGCGACGCATCTCGGGACGAACAGGCTGTGGTGTTTGCGGTGTGGAAAGTCTCACCGCGCTTGATTTGCACTGCAACCGGTTGCCGCTGCAGCCCTGGATTGCCCGTGTTGATTTGAAAACGGTTTCTGAGGCGGTAGCAGCACTGCCGGGGTGGCAAACGCTGCATGCAGCGTGCGGCGCCATGCATGCAGCGGGCTGGGTGTCTCTGCGGCACCACACTGGTGAAATCACCCATGTGATGGAAGACATTGGCCGTCATAACGCGCTGGACAAGCTGCTGGGCACACTGGCCCGGACAGGCCAGCTGCGTGATCCGGGTTTTGTGTTTATGTCGAGTCGCGCCAGCCACGAGCTGGTGCGTAAGTGCGCCTGTGTCGGGGTCGCAGCACTGGCGACGGTGTCGGCGCCGACGGCGATGGGCGTTCACCTCGCCGAGTTAGCCGGCCTGCGGCTATGGGGTGGATGTCGCCCCCCGCGAGCGATTCTCTATGTCAGCGGCTTGTCGCTTGATCTTCAACAACAAGGAGTTCCCCTATCGGTATAGACCCGCATATTTATTTTATTGATCGATTCATTTAAAAAATCAATTTGACCGCTTACGGACCGATGATGACCATCGGCGGGCCGACGCTAAGTTGCGCTTGAGAAACGCGCCACATTTGTGCTGCAGCCGCAGTGCGTTAGAACTCAAATTAATACGGATACACAGGGAGATAAGCGAATGTCAGGAATTCTCGATAAAGAACGCATCATTGCGGGGCCGGGCTTTAACCGCTGGCTTGTGCCCCCGGCAGCCCTTGCAATTCACCTTTGCATTGGCATGGCCTACGGCTTTTCTGTTTTTTGGCTGCCACTGTCAAAGGCGCTGGGCGTGAAAGACGCCATCAAGTGCGGCCCCGAGGTCGGTTTTTTCACTGAAATCTTCAGCACCTCTTGCGACTGGAAAATCTCCACGCTGGGCTGGATGTACACCCTGTTCTTCGTGCTGCTGGGCTCGTCCGCTGCCACCTGGGGTGGCTGGCTTGAGCGCGCCGGTCCGCGCAAGGCCGGTGTGGTGTCGGCCTGCTGCTGGTGCGGCGGCATGCTGATCTCGGCGCTGGGCATTTACCTGCATCAGTTCTGGCTGATGATTCTGGGCTCCGGTGTGATTGGCGGCATTGGCCTGGGTCTTGGCTATATCTCGCCAGTGTCAACGCTCATCAAGTGGTTTCCTGACCGTCGCGGCATGGCCACCGGCATGGCCATCATGGGTTTTGGCGGCGGCGCCATGATTGGCTCGCCTATGGCAGCCGACCTGATGAAGTACTTTGCGAGCCCGACCAACGTGGGTGTGATGCAAACCTTTGTCGTGATGGCCCTGGTTTATTTCGTCTTCATGATGGCGGGCGCTTTTGGCTACCGCGTGCCTGAAACCGGATGGAAGCCAGCGGGCTGGACACCTCCGCCTGCACAGGTCAGCAACACCATGATCACGCAGCGCCACGTGCATGTCAGCAAGGTGTGGGGTATTCCCCAGTTCTGGCTCGTCTGGATGGTGCTGTGCATGAACGTGAGCGCGGGCATCGGCGTGATCGGCATGGCCTCGCCCATGCTGCAAGAAGTGTTTGGCGGCTCGTTGATCGGCGTGGCCAAAAAGTTTGGTGAACTCGACAAGGCGCAACTCGCTGCCATCGCCACAGCGGCGGCGGGCTTCACCGCATTGCTCAGCCTGTTCAACATCGGTGGCCGGTTTTTCTGGGCTAGCCTGTCTGACAAGCTCGGTCGCAAACTGACCTATATCGTGTTCTTCGTGTTGGGTGGCCTGATGTACTTCAGCGTTCCTGGCAGCGCGGCAGCCGGCAGCATCGTGTTGTTTGTGGGTGCTTTCTGCGTGATCCTGAGCATGTACGGCGGCGGCTTCGCAACCGTTCCGGCGTACCTGGCTGACTTGTTCGGCACGCAGATGGTGGGCGCGATTCACGGCCGCCTGCTGACGGCTTGGGCCACAGCCGGTGTGCTGGGCCCGGTGGTGGTCAACTACATGCGTGAGTACCAACTCGGCTTGGGCATCCCCCGTGAGCAGGTCTACAACCAGACCATGTACATCCTTGTGGGCATGCTGGTCGTTGGGTTGATCTGCAATTTGCTGATCAAGCCGCTGGACGCGAAATGGTTCATGACTGACGCCGAACTGGCTGTTGAAAAGAAATTGGCGCATGAAAAAGCGGCAGCTTCTGAGGTCACCCGCAGTAGCGGCGGCGCTGACAGTGTCAGCCCGGCGCTGGTGGCCTTTGCCTGGGCGGCTGTTGGTCTCCCACTGGCATGGGGTGTTTATCGAACCCTGCTCAGCGTGGCCAAGTTTTTCGCCTGAGAATCCACGCCGATATTTTTCAAGCCAACTAGGCCATGCAGTGTTTTGCTGCATGGCCATCTGTCAAGCTACCTGTTAAGCCATCATGAATCACCCTGTCCAAGCCCGTGAACTCAACGAAATCAAAGCGGTGACGATTGCCACTGTTGACGAATTGCGCGAGCGCATCAAGCGCAAAAGCAAGCTCAAGGGCCGACAGGCTGATGACGCCTCTGTCGAGGAGGTGCGTGCGTTGATTGGTCCCCGGCCACTGGTGGGTCACCGCCGGGATCTTTTAATTGAGCACTTGCATAGGCTCAACGATGCATACCGCTGCCTGCATGACAGGCACCTGGTGGCTCTGGCCAAAGAGATGAACATGCCGATGGCCGAGGTGTACGAGGTGGCCACTTTTTATCACCACTTCGAAGTGCTCAAGGGTGACGACAAGGCAGCTGGCCTGACCGTTCGGGTGTGTGACGGGCTGGCGTGCGAACTCGCGGGTGCCAGCGCGTTGATGCAGCGCCTGCCCGTCTTGTTGGGCAGCGCAGACGTTCGCGTAATTGCCGCCCCGTGCATTGGCCGGTGCGAACAAGCGCCCGCTGCCGTCGTGCACCAGCGCCCGGTGCCGTTTGCAACGCCAGAAGGCGTCCTAGCGGCTATTTCTGAACAAAAACAAGCTGTAGTCCAGGTATTTACTGCCTGTGCAGCTCCTAATTTTATAGCATCTGACTTTGCGGAAAAAAGTATTCCCGCCACGGCCGACCTGATCTCTCCAGCCGCCACTGATTACGACACCTACCGCGCGCATGGCGGCTACGCCGTCGCTGCAGCGCTGGGCAGTGGCGCACGGGATGCCGAGCAAATCATCGCGGCGATGGAAGACTCCGGCCTGCGCGGGTTGGGCGGCGCCGGCTTCCCTGCGGGGCGCAAATGGCGCATTGTTCGCGCTCAGCCGGCTCCGCGCCTGATGGCGGTGAACATCGACGAAGGCGAGCCTGGCACCTTCAAGGACCGCACCTATCTCGAGCGCGACCCGCACCGCTTCCTCGAGGGCCTGCTAGTTGCCGCCCAGGTGGTGGGCGTTGACGCCTGCTACATCTACCTGCGGGACGAGTACCACGGCGCCCGTGAGATGCTGACGCGCGAGATTGCCAAGCTGCAAGCGAATCCGCCGTGCCCGCTGCCGCTGATTGAGCTGCGCCGTGGTGCGGGGGCCTACATCTGCGGCGAAGAGTCCGCGATGATCGAAAGCATTGAAGGCAAGCGTGGCGAGCCCCGCATGCGCCCACCCTACATTGCCGAGGTCGGCCTGTTTGGCCGCCCGACGTTGGAGCACAACTTTGAAACGCTTTACTGGGTGCGCGACATCGTGGAAAAAGGCGCTGGCTGGTTTGCCAGTTTTGGCCTGAATGGCCGCAAGGGGCTGCGCTCCTTCAGTGTCAGCGGCCGGGTGAAAAACCCGGGCGTCAAACTCGCGCCTGCTGGCATTACGGTGCAGCAGCTCATCGATGACTACTGCGGCGGCATGGCTGATGGCCATGACTTTTATGCCTACTTGCCCGGCGGCGCGTCTGGCGGCATTTTGCCGGCCAGCATGAACCAGATTCCGCTGGACTTCGACACGCTGCAGCCCTACGGATGCTTCATTGGCTCGGCTGCCGTGATGGTGCTGGGCCACCACGACAAGGCGCGCAACGCCGCACTCAATGTGATGCGGTTTTTCGAGCATGAAAGTTGCGGCCAATGCACGCCATGCCGCGTCGGAACCGCCAAGGCCGCCAAACTGATGCAAGAGTCCACATGGGACGCCAGCACGCTGGAAGACCTAGCCAGCGTGATGGGCGATGCGTCGATCTGCGGGCTCGGGCAGGCAGCACCCAACCCGATTCGCTGCATCCAGAAATATTTTCCCCACGAGGTGTCTGAGGCGCCCTGGCAAGGCAACTTGCCGAGACCGAGCGAGCCCGCCGTCACGGAACACAGCATCCACGGAGAAGCACTATGAACGCCCCCACCCAACTCGTTGAAGTTTTACCGCAAACCATCGAGTTCAAGCTGGACGGCAACACGGTTCACGCCTTTGAAGGCGAAACGATTCTGAAGGCCGCCAAACGTCACGGTATCGACATCCCGCACCTTTGTTACAAGGACGGCCTGCGTCCCGACGGCAACTGCCGCGCTTGTGTGGTCGAGGTCAAGGGCGAACGCTCACTGGCGCCCAGTTGCTGCCGCAACGCTGTGGCGGGCATGGAAGTGCAGGCCAACAGTGAGCGGGCGGTGAAGAGTCAGAAGATGGTGCTGGAGATGCTGCTGTCGGACATGCCCGACCAGGGCTACAAGTGGAACGATGCAGGCACCCAACCCTCCCCCGCTGGTGCCAACGTCGGGCAGCACGGCGAACTCAGCGACTGGGCGCAGCGCCTGGATGTGACGGTGCGGCCCGAGTTGAAAGCACTGCGCCGACAACAACCCAAGGCAGACATCTCGCATCCCGCGATGGCGGTGAACCTGGACGCCTGTATTCAATGCAACCGCTGCGTGAGTGCCTGCCGTGAAGAGCAGGTGAACGACGTGATCGGCTACGCCATGCGCGGCTCCCACAGCGAGATCGTGTTTGACCTGAACGACCCGATGGGCGACAGCACCTGCGTAGCCTGCGGCGAGTGTGTGCAGGCCTGCCCGACGGGTGCACTCATGCCCAAAACCCAGATTGGCACGCAGGTCGTTGATAAAAAAGTTGACTCCGTGTGCCCCTTTTGCGGCGTGGGGTGCCAGCTGACCTACAACGTCAAGGACAACGTCATCGTCAGTGTGGACGGCCGCGATGGCCCGGCCAACCACAGCCGCCTGTGCGTCAAAGGGCGTTTCGGGTTTGACTACGCCAACAGCCCGCAGCGCCTGACCACGCCCTTGATCCGCAAGGCCGGGGTCTCCAAAGACCCGGCCCTGCTCGACCAGCTCAACCGCAACACCGCCGACTGGTCGGATGTGTTCCGCGAAGCGACTTGGGAAGAGGCACTGGACCTGAGCGGCCGCGCGCTGGCTGGTTTGCGAGACACCTTTGGTAAAAAATCCCTGGCGGGTTTTGGCTCGGCCAAGGGCAGTAACGAAGAAGCTTATTTGTTCCAGAAGCTGGTGCGCACCGGCTTTGGCAGCAACAACGTGGACCACTGCACCCGGCTGTGCCATGCCTCCAGCGTGGCGGCTCTGCTCGAAGGTGTGGGCTCTGGCGCGGTGAGCAACCAGGTCAATGACGTTGAACACGCCGGCTTGATTTTGGTGATCGGCTCAAACCCGACCGCCAACCATCCGGTGGCCGCGACCTGGATGAAAAACGCCGCCAAACGTGGCGCGAAAATTGTGCTGGCCGACCCGCGCGTGACCGACATCGGTAAGCACGCCTGGCGCACGCTGCAGTTCAAGCCTGACACTGATGTGGCCATGCTCAACGCCCTGATCCACACCGTAATTGACGAGGGCTTGGTCGACCACGATTTCATCTCCAACCGCGCCAGTAACTATGAAGCCCTGCGCGACAACGTCAAGGCCTACAGCCCAGAGGCCATGGCCCCGATCTGCGGTATTCCAGCCAACACCCTGCGTGAAGTGGCGCGTGAATTTGCCAAAGCCAAGGGCGCGATGATCCTCTGGGGCATGGGCATCAGCCAGCACGTGCACGGCACCGACAACGCCCGCTGTCTGATTGCCCTGGTCACCGTGACCGGCCAGATCGGCAAACCCGGCTCGGGCCTGCACCCGCTGCGCGGCCAGAACAACGTGCAGGGTGCCAGCGACGCCGGTTTGATCCCGATGATGTTCCCCAATTACCAGCGGGTGGACAACGCAGCCAACCACGCGTGGTTTGAAAACTTCTGGAACACCAAGCTCGACGACAAGCCCGGCTACACGGTCGTTGAGATCATGCACAAGGCGCTGGCCGATGACAGCGACCCGCACAAGATCCGTGGCATGTATGTGATGGGCGAAAACCCCGCAATGAGTGACCCGGACCTGAACCACGCGCGGCACGCGCTGGCCAGCCTGAGCCACCTGGTGGTGCAGGACATTTTCATGACCGAAACCGCCTGGCTCGCCGATGTGGTGCTACCCGCCACCGCTTGGCCAGAAAAAACCGGAACCGTCAGCAACACTGACCGCATGGTGCAAATGGGCAAGCAGGCCGTGACTCCACCCGGCCAGGCCAAGCCTGACTTGTGGATTCTTCAGCAACTGGCCAATCGCCTCGGCTTGTCGTGGAACTACCCCGGTGACCACGACGGTGTGGCTTCGGTTTACGAAGAAATGCGTCAGGCGATGCACGCTGCCATCTCCGGCATCACCTGGGAGCGACTGGAGCGCAAGTCCAGCGTGACCTACCCGTGCCTGAGTGCAGAAGACCCGGGCCAGCCTACGGTATTCATCGACAAGTTTCCAACGCCGACAGGCCGCGTCAAGCTGGTGCCCGCCGACATCATTCCGGCCAACGAGCGGCCCGACGCGGAGTTTCCGTTTGTGCTGATCACTGGCCGCCAGCTCGAACACTGGCACACCGGCAGCATGACGCGCCGCGCCAGCGTACTCGACGCCATCGAGCCCATGGCCACCGCGTCAATGTGTGGGGCAGACCTGCTGGAAATGGGTTTGTCAGCCGGTGATGTGATCACGGTGCAGTCACGCCGTGGGCAAGTGGCCATTCATGTGCGGCGCGATGACGGCACGCCTCAGGGCGCGGTGTTCATTCCGTTTGCTTATTACGAAGCTGCTGCCAACCTAATGACCAATGCGGCTCTTGACCCGTTCGGGAAAATTCCTGAGTTCAAATACTGCGCAGTCGCTATTCGCCCCGGTGGCCAGCCTGCGGCCATGCCGGGTTACGGCACTCAGTTGCGACAGTCAGCGTGAGGGTCACAAACGCGCTTTGGGCGCATCACGGCAAAAGTTGCGGCCTACACTGCAACAATGCCTGACTTTTTGAGCGCTTCCACAGAAGCTACCGCCGTTTCCCAGCGGCCGGCTGTCGACGTTGCCGTGATCATGCGTCGTGAGCGCATCGACAACCGTTGGCAACCCTGGCGTTGGGTGCTGGCCGACGTGGTGCCGCAGCAGCCGGGTTTCGGTGCGCAGCCGCGTTTGTTGTTGAAGACGGCCGACGAGGAGCGTTGGCTGCATCCTGGGTTTCGGGTCGAGCTGCTGGTGACCGACGCGGAAGGGTACTACCTCAACGTCACCACCGCGCGACCCTGCTTCTGGGTAGTGTGGCGTATGGAAGAAGAGCCTGCCCTTGCCGATGAGGTCATGGCGGTGCCAACCATTGTGACTTTGAGCTACCACGACGCCGGACGCTGGCTGGACGCTCAGGAAAATGTTGAGCAGGTGCCCGCCTCCGCTGATGTGGTGCAGTGGCTGCAGGCTTTTGTAGAGGAACACCACGTGCTGGAGGTCAAGCGCCGGCAGCGCCCCCAAAGTTTCAAAAGCCTTCAGGACCGTTTTGGCGTTGCTGCGCGCGTCAGCACTGAGAAAAAGTTCAAGGGGCCTGAACATGACTGACGCAGGCAGTGGATTTTTAGGACGCTGGGCACGGCGCAAGAACGATGCTTTGCTCGGCAAGCCGCTGCCCGAGGTGGGCACTTCAGCACCACTGCCTGTTGTTGCCCCACCCGCATCAACGGATCATGACGAGCTCCAAAAGCCAGAGCTAGGCCACAAGCCAGATCAAGAGCCCGCGCCCGTGCTATCGCTGGACGATGTGAAGCTGCTGACAAAAGACTCTGATTTCAAACCGTTCATGGCCCAAAACGTGGGGTCAGACGTGCGCAATGCAGCGATGAAAAAGCTGTTTGAAGATCCACACTTCAACATCATGGACGGTCTGGACATCTACATCGACGACTATTCGATTTCGGAGCCTATCCCCGAGTCCATGCTGCGCCAGATGGCCAGTGCTAAGTTTTTAAACCTGTTTGAAGAAGATGAGGACGACGAAAAAAAGGGGGTGCAGCCAGCTGATGCTGCCTTAACGCAAGACACCCCTGATACTCCCGATGCTGAGGCAAGCGAACGCGTGGCACAGTCTGACCTCATACAACTCACACAACCCACTCCGCCGACGTTTTATAGCGCGGCGGCAGGACTTGATCCCTCCAGCCAACCCGCGGTGCCCCGTGCCCCAGTGGCCAGCCAAGAAAACCATGCCGACCCTTATTTGCGACTGCAACCAGACCATGCCCCTTCAGACCCAGAGGCTGGGCGAGGTTCTTAATGAAAGCTTGAGCCTCCACTCCGCGCTGTGCCGCCGGGAAGCAGGTGTCTTTCAGAAGGCGATTCAATCGGGGGACGACGTGGTGGTGGCGTGCACGCAGGAAAAGCGTCTGTTTTCTGAAGTGGGCGCGCTAACGCCTGGCGCCACCTCGGTGATCCGCTTCGTCAACATCCGCGAGACCGGCGGCTGGAGCCAAGACGCGCTCAACGCGAGCCCGAAAATTGCAGCGCTGTTGGCAGCGGCTCATCTGCCCGAGGCCGAACCCGTGGCCACCGTGACTTACAAAAGCGCCGGGCGCTTGCTGATCGTCGGCCCGGTGGACCAGGCCGAGCAAGTGGCCGCGCTGGTGGCAGACACGCTAAACGTCACCATTTTTGCGCAAGGCGTGTCCAGCGCCGCCACGCCAGGATTTCCGGCCCAGGAGCGCTGCTATCCTGTGCTTAGCGGCAGCGCGCTCAGCCTTGCAGGCTGGCTTGGCGCTTTTACCGCCAGCTGGACTAAGAGCAACCCTATCGACTTGGATTTATGCACCCGCTGCAACGCGTGTGTGGCTGTTTGTCCTGAAGGCGCGATTGATCTGAGCTACCAGATCAACAGCCATTTGTGCGCCTCTCACCGCGACTGTGTGGCGGTGTGCAAAGTCGCTGGGGCCATCGACTTCACTCGCGACCCCCAGGCTTTGAGTGAAGCGTTTGACCTGGTGCTCGACCTGGGGCACAAGCCACTGGTCAGCCTGCATGCACCGCCGCAAGGCTACTTTGCCATCGACGCATCCAACGGCCTGGCGTCCCCCGGTATGGTGGCAGCAGTGGTCAGGCTGCGTGACATGGTGGGCGAGTTTGAAAAACCCAAGTTTTTTGCCTACAAACAAAAACTCTGTGCCCACAGTCGCAATGAAACGGTCGGCTGCAACGCCTGTATCGACATTTGCTCCGCAGGCGCGGTGCGCAGTGAAAAAAGCCGCCAGCAAATCGTTGTCAACCCCAACCTCTGTGTGGGTTGCGGGGCCTGCACCACGGTGTGCCCCAGTGGCGCGCTGACTTACGCTTATCCGCGTGCGAGCGAGCAGGGCGTGCGGCTCAAAACCCTGCTGTCCACCTACGCCAAGGCTGGTGGTCGGCACCCAGTGCTGCTACTGCACAGTCAGATCAGCGGCCAGCAAAGCATTGAGGCGCTGGGGCGCGCCGCCCAGCTGCAGAAAAATATTCAGGGCGTGCCCGCCAATGTGATGCCGCTTGCGTTGTGGCACACGGCCAGTATGGGCATGGATTTATGGCTCAGTGCGGTCGCGTTTGGTGCGGTGCAAGTGGTGGTGCTGGTCACCGACGAAGAAGCCCCCGCTTACCTGGACGGCTTGGCCGAGCAGATGCAAGTGGCGCAGGCAATCCTGAACGGGTTGGGCTACGCAGGGGTGCATTTTCAATTGCTGCGCGCTGCATCGACTGCCTCGGCGCAAGCTACGGCGGCGCTGGACATAAGCTTGGCGCAACTCTCACGCGTGCGGCCGGTTGTGCCCGCCATCGCAGCCCGCTTTGCCGTGGCACAGGAAAAACGCAGCACCCTTGACATGGCGCTGGACCACTTGATCACGCAGGCACCCGTGGCCTTGTTGGAGTCGATTGCACTGCCCGCCAAGGGCTCGCCCTTCGGCAGCCTGGTCGTCAACCTGGACACCTGCACACTGTGCCTAAGCTGTGTCAGCGCTTGCCCCGCAAGTGCGTTGCAGGACAACCCTGACAAACCGCAACTTAAGTTCATTGAGAAAAACTGCGTGCAGTGCGGCCTGTGCGCCACCACCTGCCCGGAAAACGCCATCAAGCTTGAGCCCCGGTTGTTGTTGACGCCCCAGCGCAGGGAGGCTCGGGTACTCAATGAAGCGCAGCCCTATCAGTGCATTCGCTGCAGCAAGCCGTTCGGCACACTCAAGGGCATTGAGTCCATGCTGAGCAAATTGGCCGGGCACGCCATGTTTCAAGGCGCGGCGGCTGACCGCTTGAAGATGTGCGGCGACTGCCGCGTCATCGACATTTATTCGGCCGACAACGAGCTGAAAATCACAGACATCCGAGAGTCCTGAAAGATATTTTTCAAGCATGACGCAAGATCAAACTCCCATCTCGACCGCTTTGGATGAGGAAACCGCACGTGCCGAGGTCTACGGGCTGCTGGCCACGCTTCTGCACGCCGCACCTTCAGCCAATCTGCACGCCAGTCTTCAGGTGGCTGTGACGCAGGCACCTGCACCGGGTGCCCTGCTGGAGGAGCCATGGTCCGCGCTGGTGGCTTCTGCGCGAACCATGAGCTGCGCCGATATTTCAAGCGAATTCGACGCCTTGTTCGGTGGGATGGGCAAGCCTGAAATCACGCTTTTTGGCTCGCATTACCTCAGTGGTTTTCTCAACGAAAAGCCGCTGGTTGTACTGCGTACCGATCTGGCCGAGCTGGGGCTTGGGCGCGACGAGACGCAGTCGGTCACAGAAGACCACGTTGCCTATGTTTTTGAGGTTATGCGTTTTTTGATTGCGGGAGACGATGTGGCTGTTTCCAATCTAACCCGCCAACGGACTTTTTTCGCCCGCCACGTGCAGTCTTGGCTTCCCGCCATGTGCAATGCGCTAGCGCAGCACCCAAAAGCTGTTTTTTACAGGGATGTGGGGTTGTTCACTGAAGCGTTCATCAATGTCGAGTCCCAAGGCTTTGACATGCTGGAATAACAGCGACTGAGCGACTGAACGACTGGCACCAGGGGCTCGCCGTTTTCGGTTTCCGCAGATATTTAGCCTTCATTTTTTACTATCGTTTTCCCTAGCGAGCCCGTAGGACTTTGCTTACGTCGGTGACGTGAATCGTTTCACAGCGTACAGTAGGCAAAGCTTTGCATCAGCATTTTTTATCAGCCAGTTTCCAGGAGAGCAATATGCAGGAAAACCAGCCAAAACCCTCACGCCGAGGTTTCTTTTTCGGTGCGGCAGCCACCGGTGCAGCAGCAGCCACGCTGGTAGCCCTGCCAGGTGTTCAAATGCTCGAGCTGCCTGCCGAGCCGTCCCAGCCGCCGCCAGAAAAGGGCGGGGGCTACCGCTTGTCAGAGCACGTCAAACACTACTACAAGACCACGCGGCTCTGAATCCGGTCGGAATGCCTGTTTCATTGATTGTCAGACCCAATCTGCGGCCACGATCCCTTTTCACTCCCCATGGAAAACGCCATGCTTCTTACCAAAAAAACTCACAGCGCTCACGCTGAATCGGTCACGCGCGGCTCGTCGTCGCGATTTGTGCAGAGTCTCACGCGCGGGCTGTCCAACGCGCTGCCCACCATGGACCGACGCGCCTTTCTGCGTCGCTCTGGCATGGGAGTTGGTGTGGGTCTGGCAGCGACGCAGCTGACGCTGGTTAAAAAAGCCAATGCCGCCACGACAGCAGTTGCGGACGGTGGTGGAAAGATCGAAGTCAAGCGCACCGTGTGCAGCCATTGCTCGGTCGGCTGTGCCGTTGATGCGGTGGTTCAAAACGGCGTTTGGATTCGTCAGGAACCCGTGTTTGACTCGCCGATCAACCTCGGAGCCCATTGCGCCAAAGGAGCGGCACTGCGCGAGCATGGTCATGGCGAGTTCCGCTTGCGCTACCCAATGAAGCTGGTCAACGGCAAGTACGAGCGCATCAGCTGGGATACGGCCCTCAACGAAATTTCTGCCCGCATGCTGGAGCTACGCAAGGCCAGCGGCCCGGACTCTTTGTACGTGATCGGCTCGTCCAAGCACAACAACGAACAGGCGTATTTGTTGCGCAAGTTCATGAGTTTCTGGGGCAGCAACAACTGCGACCACCAAGCGCGGATTTGTCATTCGACCACGGTTGCTGGCGTTGCCAACACCTGGGGCTACGGTGCCATGACAAACTCGTACAACGACATGCAAAACAGCCGTGCCGCGCTGTATATCGGCTCCAACGCCGCCGAGGCGCACCCGGTCAGCATGCTGCACATGCTGCACGCCAAGGAAACCGGCTGCAAGATGATTGTGGTGGACCCACGGTTCACCCGCACAGCCGCCAAAGCCGACGACCACATCCGCATCCGGTCTGGCTCTGACATTCCATTTCTCTTTGGCATGCTGTATCACATCTTCAAGAATGGCTGGGAAGACACCAAGTACATCAATGACCGGGTCTATGGCATGGACAAGGTCAAAGAAGACATCATGGCCAAGTGGACACCCGACAAGGTGGAAGAGGCCTGTGGCGTGCCGGAGGCCCGGGTTTACATGGCCGCAGAGATGATGGCTAAAAACCGGCCATCCACTATCGTTTGGTGTATGGGTCAAACCCAGCACACCACAGGCAACGCGATTGTTCGTGCATCGTGCATTTTGCAGTTGGCGCTGGGGAATGTGGGCGTGTCTGGCGGTGGAACGAACATTTTCCGCGGCCATTGCAACGTGCAAGGTGCCACAGACGTCGGCCCGAACCCTGATTCATTGCCCGGTTACTACGGCTTGGCCGAAGGCTCATGGAAGCACTTTGCCAAGACTTGGGGCGTGGATTTTGACTGGATCAAAGGCCGATACGCATCCCCCGCAATGATGGGCAAGCCCGGCATCACGGTGTCCCGCTGGATTGATGGCGTTTTGGAGAAAAACGAGCTGATCGACCAGGACTCGAACCTGCGCGGCGTGTTCTTCTGGGGTCATGCACCGAATTCGCAAACACGCGGGCTGGAGATGAAGCGCGCCATGGACAAGCTTGACTTGCTGGTGGTGGTTGACCCCTACCCGACCGCAGCTGCATCAATGGCAGCGATGCCAGGCAAGCCGGAAGACCTTAACCCGAATCGCGCGGTGTACTTGCTGCCATCGACCACTCAATTCGAAACAAGTGGCTCTGTTACCGCTTCCAATCGGTCTATTCAGTGGCGGGAAAAAGTCATTGAGCCGTTGTGGGAAAGCCGTACCGACCACATGATCATGTACCAGTTTGCCGAGAAGCTTGGGTTTGCCAAAGAGCTGATCAAGAATGTCAAATTGCAAAAAGTCAAAGGCATGGACGAACCCGTGGGCGAAGACATCCTGCGTGAGATCAACAAGTCTTGCTGGACCATTGGCTACACCGGCCAAAGCCCTGAGCGGCTGAAGGCGCACATGCGCAACATGCATCTGTTTGACGTCAAAACACTCAAGTCAAAAGGCGGCAAGGACAAAGAAACAGGCTACGACACCGCCGGTGACTATTTTGGTTTGCCATGGCCGTGCTACGGCACACCCGAGATGAAGCACCCCGGCTCGCCCAACTTGTACGACACCTCCAAACATGTCATGGAAGGCGGCGGAAATTTCCGCGCCAATTTCGGCGTGGAGCGCGAAGGTAAAACCTTGTTGGCAGAAGACGGATCTCACTCCAAGGGCGCAGACATCACCACCGGCTACCCTGAGTTCGACCACCTGCTGGTGAAAAAGCTGGGCTGGTGGGACGAGCTGACGGATACCGAAAAAGTAGCGGCTGAGGGCAAGAACTGGAAGACCGACTCGTCCGGCGGCATCATCCGAGTGGTCATGCAAAACCACGGTTGCCACCCCTTTGGCAACGCCAAGGCCAGAGCCGTGGTGTGGAACTTCCCCGATGCAATTCCCCAGCACCGTGAGCCGTTGTACGGCAACAGGGCTGACCTGCAGATCAAGTACCCAACCCATGACGACAAAAAAGCGTTCTGGCGCATGCCGACGCTGTACAAGACGATTCAGCAGAAAAACATCGCAGACAAGATCCACGAGAAGTTCCCGCTGGTCATGACGTCTGGCCGACTTGTTGAATATGAGGGGGGTGGTGAAGAGACGCGTTCCAACCCCTGGCTGGCCGAGCTGCAGCAGGAAATGTTTATTGAGATCAACCCGAAAGTGGCGTCGGAAAAAGGCATTCGCAACGGTGAGCGCGCGTGGGTTAGCACCCCGACGGGTGCGCGCCTGAATGTGCAGGCCATGGTGACCGAGCGTGTGGGGCCTGACACCGTGTTCATGCCGTTTCACTTCTCCGGCCGCTGGCAGGGCGCTGACATGTTGGCGTACTACCCGACGGGCGCGGCACCCATCGTGCGCGGGGAGTCGATCAACACCGGCACCACCTACGGCTACGACAGCGTCACCATGATGCAAGAAACCAAGACCACGGTTTGCAATGTCGAACGCGCTTGAACACCAACAAAAAGTCAGAAGGAATAAAAAATGGCACGGATGAAATTTGTTTGTGATGCAGAACGTTGTATTGAATGCAACGGCTGCGTGACAGCCTGCAAGAACGAGCACGAAGTGCCCTGGGGTGTGAACCGCCGCCGCGTGGTCACGCTCAACGATGGGGTGCCTGGCGAAAAGTCGATTTCTGTGGCGTGCATGCACTGCAGCGACGCACCCTGCATGGCGGTGTGCCCGGTCAACTGTTTCTACCGCACCGACGAAGGTGTGGTGCTGCACGACAAGGACATCTGCATTGGCTGCGGCTACTGCTCCTACGCTTGCCCGTTTGGCGCGCCGCAGTTTCCAGCGTCTGGCACCTTCGGGGTTCGCGGCAAGATGGACAAATGCACTTTTTGCGCCGGCGGCCCGGAAGTCAACGGCAGTCAGGCTGAATTTGAAAAATATGGCCGCAACCGCCTGGCCGAAGGCAAGCTTCCTTCGTGCGCAGAAATGTGCTCGACCAAGGCTTTGCTCGCTGGTGACGGCGATGTAGTCGCCGATATTTTTCGCAACCGTGTGGTGCAACGCGGCAAGGGTGCAGAAGTGTGGGGCTGGGGCACGGCCTATGGCTCCAAGCAAGCTGGCCAGGCACCTGCCGGAGCGAAGTCATGATGCGGCCCCTCGTGCTGATCAGTGTGTTGGCCCTGACCGGTTTGGCAGCGTGCGGTGAAAAGGTGCAAACCGGCGGTGGTGTCAAAAGCGATGTTGCTGCTTACCAAGGCGCTGACAACTCATTCGTCAACCCTGGCTGGAAAGCCGGCGACAAGACCAGTTGGGAGCAGGGCCTGAAAGCCCGCGCGCAAAATTCCCAGAATGAATACAGCAAGATGGGCGCGCCTAATCCGCCCAACGGGCCCAAGTAAGGGCACGGGAGGTCTTATGAACTATTGGAAACTTTGCTCACGCCTGCACCGTAGTGCGTTGTTGGCGGGTGTGGGCCTGTTGTTGTCTGCAGGTTTTGCGGAGGCGCAGACCACGGCGCCGCAGGTCGCTGCACCCGCAGCAGTGGTACCTGCTGCCCAAGGCATTCAGGGTCAGAGTATTTTCGAAGTAAAGCCTGAAGTCAGTCAGGACCCCAACTACGCGCGGCAAACCAATGGCGAGCGCGCCAAGGTTCAGCCGGGCAACAATGCGCCAATGTGGCGACAGGTCGGTGCGGGCGTGACAGGGTTCAGCAGCCTGCCCAAATCAGAAGCGCCCGAGGCGGGCAACCTGATTCAGCGCTTTGTTCAGTATCCCGGCGCGCGCTGGACAAACGCCGGAGAGGCGTGGCGGCAGGTGCGCAATAACTGGCTGATTCCTTACGGTGGCTCGTTGTTGGTGATCGTAATGCTGGCTTTGGCGATTGTGTATTTCACCAAAGGGCCGATGAAAACTACCATCCCGGCCACGGGTCGCAAGATCGAGCGTTTCACACCGTTCGAGCGTGCGTCGCATTGGGCCAATGCGATCGCATTTGTGGCGCTGGGGGTGTCGGGGGTCATCATGGCGTACGGCAAGTTTTTCCTGTTGCCCGTCATCGGCGGGACACTGTTTGGCTGGTTGACTTATGCGCTGAAAAATCTTCACAACTTTGCTGGGCCGTTGTTTGCAGTCTCACTGGTGGTGGTTTTCTTCACCTTCCTGAAGGACAACTGGCCTGAAAAGGGTGACTTGCAATGGATATTGAAAGGTGGCGGTATGTTGGGCGGCGGGCACGCACCCCCCACGAACCGGTTCAACCCTGGCTCCAAGGCCATCTTTTGGGGCGGTGTGTTTTTCCTGGGTATTTTCATCGTTGCTTCCGGGTTTGTGATGGACAAGATTGTTCCGGGGCTGGTGTACGAGCGGGGCACGATGCAACTTGCCCACATGGTGCATTCCGTGACAAGCGTGCTGATGCTGGCGATGTTTTTAGCGCATGCCTATTTGGGCTCGGTGGGCATGGACGGTGCGTACGAAGGCATGCGGCACGGGTATGTTGATGAAGCCTGGGCGCAGGAGCACCACGAGTATTGGTATGACGACGTCAAAGCCGGCAAGATTCCGGCGCAGCGCAGCCCCTTGCCCGGCGCGGGCAGCACCCCTGCCGCATCCTCCGCTCAAGCGGCCCACTGAACCACAAGGCTAGATAGGGTTGATATGTCCATGATGAAAAAAGTTGCGCCGTTGATATTGCTGGCCTGCGTGTCGGGTGCGGCTTTTGCCAAGCTCCCTGCCCTTGGTGACGAGGCCAAGGCCAAAGCTGCAGAAGCAGCTGCCAAAGCGGCCTGGGCGGGCAAGGTTGACAGCTATCAGCTGTGCAAGTCGCAGGATCAAGTGGCGGTGAAGTACTACAAAGCTGCCACTGCCAGCGGCAAGCCGACCAAACC
>JANLUZ010000109.1:0-42042 GCA_031363755.1 Polaromonas sp. | reverse complement strand
GCGCCAATGCCCGCAAGGCATGCCTTCACGCTGCGCCGCTTCGCCGCACTCAGTCGCTGGCCATGCCTTGCTGGCGCCGGAGCTCGCGGGGCGTCAAGCCGTACCAACGCCGGAGTGTGCGGCTGAAGTTGGAGGTGTCGGCGTAGCCAAGTTGCGCTGCGATGTCTTCCACGCTGTGGCTGGAGTGCTGCAGCAGCCACAGGGCGCGGGCTTTTCGGGCTGCGTCGAGTAGCGTTTGAAACGACGTACCTTCGGCAGCCAGGCGGCGCATCAGGGTTCGTGGTGACACCTGACAGTGCCGCGCCAGGTCGCTCAGCTGGGGGCCCTGCCCGGGTGGCGCGTCGGTGAGCCATTGCGCCGCGCGCTCGGCCATGCTGCGCTCCCCAAGCTCGACCAGCGCGCGCTCGCAGTCTCGGCACGCCGCAGCATGGGCGCTGGCGTCGGCGCCGTAGCACGCCAATTGCAGCGCGGCTGTAGTGACATGAACCGCCAGCGCAGGTTGGCCAAAGCGAATCTCGACCGGTGAAAACCGCGCGTAGTGCGCGAGCCATTGCGGCGCTACCACGGGCAGATCGACCCGCAGGCCGGCGGGCCATTGGCCCAGGGCGGTTTCGATCAGCCCCAGCAGTGCGGCGACCACAGTGTCCATGACAAAGCTGCGCGCTGCACCCAGCGCCACACGCTCGTGTCCCAGCAGCACCATGCCGGTGTCTGTGGGCAACAGGCGCCAGTCGAGCGCGTCGTTGCGGATGCGGCTGTAGCGGGCCAACACCGCCAGGCACGCACGCAGATCAGGGGCTGTGACGGCCGCATAACCCAGTGGCCCATGCGCCGAGACAGGCACGCGGCCACCCAGGTCCAGCCCCAGCCAGGGCTTGCCGGTGGCGGCCACGGCAACCGCTACCCACTGCGCGACGGCATCGCGTGACAGCCTCCGGTCGCCGTCGAGGGCCATGGTGTCCACCAGATGGCTCGCGGCCAGCGCGTTATCGCTCGCGCCTACCGCCTGGGCCACCATGAGCCGCAGCAGTCGGGCGTACACCGGGTGGATCAAGGCGTCTGGCGCCGAAGCGCTGGGTTGCGTGGGCATGTGGAGACTAAGGACTTTCCCTTGAATGCGATGGATTCGGGCAGTTTTGGCAGTTTAAGACGACTTCGTGGCGGGCAGGCCGGTGGTTACCCGCGCAAGGTTTGGCCACACTGGCCGGGCAGCCGTGCAGCGGCTGAACACCACGCCCGCAGCACGCAGGACACACAGGAGCGCTATCCCCATGTCAAAGCACACATCGCCCAATGCAACAACGCCCTACACCGACCGCAAGCGCTACGCGTGGCTGTTGTCGCTGCTGGTGCCTGTGTCTATTGCGGCTGGCCCGCTGCTTTGGCAGTGGTACCCCGCCACGCTGATGCTGTGGCTGCCGGTGATATTTGTGTACCTGGTGGCGCCGCTGCTGGACTTGGCGCTGGGCAGCGACACCAGCAACCCGCCCGAGTCGGCGGTGCCACAACTTGAGGCAGACGCCTACTACCACCGTGTCACCATGGCGCTGGTGCCGTTACTGTGGGGCGCTTTTATCTACGCCGCCTGGTTCAGCCAGTGGGCTGATTTGTCGTGGGCGGCGCAGCTGGGGCTCATCATCGCGACGGGCGGCGTTGGCGGGTTTTGCATCAACCTGGGCCATGAGATGGGCCACAAGCAGGCCCCTTTTGAAAAATGGCTGGCCCGCCTGATTCTGGCGCCCACGTTTTACGGCCACTTCACTGTGGAGCACAACCGCGGGCACCACCGGGACGTGGCCACGCCGGACGACCCGGCGTCGTCGCGCATGGGCGAGTCCATCTGGCGCTTTGTGCTGCGTGAAATGCCCGGTGCCCTGCGCCGCGCCTGGGTGCTGGAAGGCGACCGGCTCCGCACCGACGGGCTGCCGTTTTGGTCGTTGCACAACCAGATCCTTCAGCCGGCGCTGGTGACGCTGGCGCTGTGGGGTGCGTTGTGCGCGTGGCTTGGCCCGCAGGTGCTGCTGTTTTTGCTGCCCGCAGCGCTGTGGTCGAACTTTCAGCTCACGTCGGCCAACTACATTGAACACTACGGCTTGCTGCGCCAGAGATTGCCCAACGGCCGCTTCGAGCCCTGCAAGCCCCGGCATTCCTGGAACAGCAACCATGTATTTTCAAACTGGGCTACGTTCCATCTTCAGCGCCATTCAGACCATCATGCCCACCCGCTGCGCCGGTTTCAGTCGTTGCGGCATTTTGAAGAAGCTCCGCAGCTGCCCAACGGCTACTTCGGTATGTTCCCAATTGCGTACCTGCCGCCGCTGTGGTTTTATGTGATGGACAAGCGGTTGCTGGCCGCCGTCAACCGGGACCCGGCGCGCATCAACTTTGCGCCGCACATGCGGAAGCGGCTGGTTGCGCGGCATGGCCTGGTCAACAATGACAGCACGGCACTTTGACAAAAACCCGAGGCAAGCATGACAACTGAATTCGACTTCGTGATCGTCGGCGGCGGCACCGCTGGGTGTGTGCTGGCGGCGCGGCTCAGTGAAAACCCGGCGCACAGCGTGTGCCTGCTTGAAGCGGGTGGCGACGGCAAGGACCTGCTGATCCGCATGCCCGCTGGCGTGGTGGCGATGATGCCGGGCCGGCCTGTGAAGATCAACAACTGGGCGCTTGAAACCACGCCGCAGCCAGGCCTGAACGGCCGCAAGGGTTACCAGCCGCGTGGCAAAACGCTGGGCGGCTCGTCGGCCATCAATGCCATGCTGTATGTGCGCGGCAACGCCAAGGACTATGACGAATGGGCCAGCCTGGGCTGCACCGGCTGGTCGTATGCAGACGTTCTGCCCTACTTCAAAAAATCCGAAAACAACGAGCGCGGCGCCAGTGCGCTGCAGGGCGACAGCGGCCCCCTGCAGGTGTCCAACCAGAAAACGCCCCGGCCTATTTCCACGGCGTTTGTGAACGCCTGCGCCAACCAGGGCATTGCGCAGAACGACGACTACAACGGCGCGGAGCAGGCCGGCGCTTTCTTGTACCAGGTCACCCAGTTTCACGACGCTGCACGCAATGGCGAGCGTTGCTCGACCGCCGCCGCGTATCTGCATCCGGTAATGGCGCGCCCCAACCTGACAGTGATCACCGGCGCGCATGCCCGCCGCATTGTGTTTGAAGGCACCACGGCCGTGGGCGTGGCGTACCAAAAAGCGGGCGCCGCGGCAGAGGTTCGCGCCAGACGTGAAGTGGTGCTCAGCGGCGGCGCTTTTGCCTCGCCGCAGCTGTTGATGCTCTCGGGTGTGGGCCCGGCGGGCGAGTTGGCCAAGCACCGGGTACCGGTGGTGCAGGTGCTGCCTGGGGTGGGCCAGAACCTGCAAGACCACCTGGACTCGATCCTGTCGTACACAAGCAAGGACAGCGACATGTTTGGCATCGGCCTGGGCGCAGCGGTGACCCAAATCGGGCAGTTCATGCAGTGGCGCAAGGACGGTACGGGTCTGATGGCCACGCCGTTTGCCGAGGGCGGCGCGTTTTTTAAGTCCAGCCCTGACGTCGACAGGCCGGACTTGCAGCTGCACTTTTGCATCTCGATCGTGGACGACCACGCCCGAAAACTGCACATGGGCTACGGCTTTTCGTGCCATGTCTGTGTGGTGCGCCCGCACTCGCGCGGCACGGTGTTTTTGACCAGCGCCGACCCCCTGGACGCCCCCGGCATTGACCCGCAGTTTCTGTCGGATGACCGGGACCTTCAGCTGATGCGCACTGGCGTCAAAAAAATGCGCAGCATTCTGCAAGACGCAGCATTCAAGACTTACCGCCACAAAGAGCTCTACACCGCCAACATGCAGAGTGACGCCGACATCGACGCGCATATTCGCGCGCGCGCCGACACGATCTACCACCCGGTCGGCACCTGCAAAATGGGCACTGACGCGATGGCGGTGGTCGATGCGCAGCTGCGCGTGCACGGCCTGCAGCATCTGCGGGTAGTGGATGCGTCCATCATGCCCCGGCTGATTGGTGGCAACACCAACGCGCCCACCGCCATGATTGCCGAGAAAGCGGCCGACATGATGCTGGCGGCGCACGGTCACTGACAGCAGACTCCAAAAGTCATTTGCTCCTATTTTAATAGCTATTCAGGAAGTAAGTACCTGGACTAGAAGCCAATTTGGTTATAAATTTTTGCCTGCAAGGCCAGCACAAGGCCCTGCGGGCACCCTAGAGGCGATTCGGCAGCCATGAGGCCGCACCACGCTGCCTCAACCAACGACACGGCCCGTTCTCTGACAGCCAGGCAAGCAGCACGCTTGTTTCAAAAGTTCCGCAGCACGTCTACGCTTGCATTTGCTCGATGTGTGCCGATTTATGGTGTGCCTTGCCCTGCAAAGGCCACCAAAAACAAGCTGCATCTGCCTCTCACTTCCCCTGTTTTAACCCTGTCCAGGCGCCTGCCTTGGACGTCTTTTCAAGGAAACGACATGAAAATTCTGATGGTTCTTACCTCGCACGATCAACTTGGCAACACTGGCAAGAAAACCGGCTTTTGGCTGGAAGAGTTTGCCGCGCCTTATTACGTGTTTAAGGACGCCGGGGCCGACATCACGCTGGTGTCGCCCAAAGGTGGCCAGCCGCCGCTGGACCCAAAAAGCGACGCTGCTGACGCCCAGACCGACGCCACGCGCCGTTTCAAGGCCGACACCGCCGCGCAGTCAGCGCTGGCCCACACGGGCAAGTTGTCTGACGTGTCCGGCGATGGTTTTGACGCCGTGTTCTACCCCGGCGGCCACGGCCCGCTCTGGGATTTGGCACAAGACAAGCATTCCATCGCGCTGATTGAGTCCATGACGGCGGCTGGCAAAACGGTGTCAGCCGTGTGCCATGCGCCCGCGATTTTCAAAGACACCAAGGCCGAAGATGGCTCGCCGCTGGTCAAGGGCAAAAAAGTCACGGGCTTTACCAACACTGAAGAGGCGGCCGTTGGGTTGACCGATGTGGTGCCTTTTCTGCTGGAAGACATGCTGGTGAAAAACGGCGGTGCGTACAGCAAGGGCGCCGACTTCAAGCCCTTCGTGGTGACGGATGGCAAGCTGATCACCGGTCAGAACCCGGCCTCGTCGGGGCCCGCCGCCCAAGCGGTGTTGGACCAGCTGCAGGCGCGCTGATTGCGCGTTGAACCGCAACGAATTCTCTTTGCATTGACTTGAAGAAAGACACCATGGCTTATCAAAGTACCAACCCTTATGACGGCACCGTCGTCAAATCGTTTGACGATATTACCGACGACCAGCTGGAGACCAAGCTGAAAGCCGCCTCCGACTGCTTTGAAAGCACGTGGCGCCATTCCTCTTTTGCCGAACGCAAAACGGTGTTGTCCAAGGCTGCCGCGCTGATGCGGGAACGCGCGCAATCGTTTGCCGAACTCATCACGCTTGAAATGGGCAAACTGATCGACCAGAGCGTGGGCGAAGTTAAGCTCAGCGCGGCCATCCTCGACTATTACGCCGAACATGCCGAAACGTTTTTGGCCCCCGAACAACTCACCACGCCCAAAGGCGAAGCCATGGTCGAAAGCAGCCCGATCGGCGTGCTGTTTGGCGTGGAGCCGTGGAACTACCCCTACTACCAGATTGCCCGCTTCGCCGCGCCCAATTTGATGGCGGGCAACGTGGTGATGGTCAAGCACGCGTCGAATGTGCCGCAATGCGCCCTGGCGTTTGAAAAGCTGCTGGAAGAAGCGGGTGCGCCTGCGGGCGCTTACACCAACCTGTTCATCACCAAAGACCAGGTGGCCAAAGTCATTGAAGACAAACGCATTCGCGCGGTGGCCCTGACCGGCAGCGAGGCGGCTGGCGCGGTGGTCGCGGCACAGGCCGGCAAGCAGCTGAAAAAGTCGACGATGGAACTTGGCGGCAGCGACGCCTTCATCGTGCTGGAAGACGCCGACCTTGAAAAAGCTGTGAAGCACGCCGTCAGTGGGCGCATGGGCAACACCGGGCAAGCCTGCACGGCGTCCAAGCGGTTTATCGTGGTTCAGGCCATGGCTGATCAGTTTTTGACCAAGTTCACAGCGGCGTTGCAGACCTTTGAGCCTGGCAACCCTATGGACAAAAAAACCAATCTCGGGCCGCTGTCGTCTGAAGACGCGCTTCAAAAGCTGCTCGGTCAGGTTGACAAAGCAGTGGCTCAGGGCGCCAAGGCGCTGATCGGCGGCAAGCGCATTGAGGGGCACGCAGGTGCCTTCATGCAGCCCACCATCCTGACGGATATTGATGAGAAGAACCCAGCGTACAGCGAGGAGTTTTTTGGCCCAGTGGCCCTGTTCTTTACTGTGCCCGACGAAGACGCGGCGGTTGCACTGGCCAATGATTCGCCGTTTGGCCTGGGTGGCAGTGTGTTCACGCAAGACATTGAGCGCGGCAAGCGCGTGGCCCGCAAAATTGACACCGGCATGGTGTTCATCAACTCGGGCGCGGTGTCGTCGCCCGAACTGCCTTTTGGGGGCGTGAAAAACTCAGGCTACGGCCGCGAGTTGTCCAGCGCGGGCATTCAGGAGTTTGTGAACAAGAAGCTAATCCGGGTGAACGGCTGAACTGACGAGCTGATGGGCGTGTGGCGGCGTTCGCCTGTCACGCCTTCCCTGCCTGACCTGGCCGCCTAGGCCGATAAACTAGCGCTGGCATCAACGATCTGTGGCGCTGCTGCCAGTGTGAAGTAAAAGGTAGCTCCCAGCCCCGGTTGCCCCTCAGCCCAGACGCGGCCCCCGTGCCGGGAAATTACCCGCTTGACGTTCGCCAGCCCAATGCCGGTGCCTGAAAAATCAGCCGCTGCATGCAGTCGCTGGAAGGCCCCGAACAGCAGATCGGCGTAGACCATGTCAAAGCCAGCGCCGTTGTCGCGCACAAAGTAAACCACGGCACCGTCAGCATGGGTTTGCACGCCAACGTCGATGCGCGCCGCATCTTGTTTAGACGTGTACTTCCACGCGTTGGCAAACAGGTTTTGCATCACCACCATGAGCAAGGTGGCGTCGCCGTGCACCTGCAAGCCGGGCTGGATGTGAACCTCGACCGCACGGTCAGGTTCTGAGTCGCGGCAATCCTGCTCCACCCGCTGAGCCAGCGCGGACAAATTCACCGGGCCAATGTTAAGCGCCTTGCGGTTGAGCTCGGCCAGCGACATCAACCCCTGAATAAGGTCGCTCATTTGCACTGACCCGGTTCGAATACGCTGAACGTAATGTTTGCCCTTGTCGGTGAGGTTGCGGCCGTTGGATCGGTCGAGCAACTCCAGAAAGCCGCTGACCGTTTGCAGCGGCGCGCGCAGGTCGTGCGACACCGAATACGAAAAAGCCTCCAGCTCCTTGTTGACAGATTCAAGCTGTGCTGTGCGCAGCTTGACCCGCCCTTCCAGCTCGGCATTGAGCTGCAGCAAATCGATCTGCGTTTGCTGCAGCGCCTGCATCGTCTTGCGCTGCTCGTTGATGTCTTCGGCGATCAGCACGAAGCCGTCTGACAACCCCGTCACGCCGCGAATCATCGAAATGCTGACCCGAATCCAGACGGTTTCACCGGTTTTGGTCAGGTAACGGTTTTCAGCCACGACGCTGTGGGTCTCGCCTGCCTTGAGTGCTTCCACATGCGCCCGGCGCTGCGGCAAGTCTTTCGGATGCACCAGATCGCGGGCGCTGAGCTGGTAGAGCTCGCTTGCGGTGTAGCCCAGCATGCGGCAGTACGCGCTGTTGGCTTCCACCACGCGCCCCTCCAGGGTGGAGATGACCATGCCCGCGCTGGCGCCCAGAAAGCTGTTGCGAAAAAGCAGCTCACTGGCGCGAAACGCTGCATCACTGCGGTCACGTTCAATGGCAATGCCGATCACGCTGGCCGCGCGCTGCGCCAGCTCCAGCTCTTCAGTGAGCGGCTTGCGCGGGGTTCTGTAGTAGATCGCGAACGTGGCCAGCACAGCGCCCGCAGCATTCATGACAGGTGTGGACCAGCAGGCACAAAGGCCATGCGCGTCGGCCAGCCCACGGTAATTGGCCCACAGAGGGTCGGTGGCGATGTCTTCCACCACCACGGTTTCACGTCGGTACGCGGCCGTGCCGCAAGAGCCCGCTGCAGGGCCGATGGCTTCGCCTTCAAACGCCCCGCAGAAGGACGCAGGCAGGCTCGGCGAGACGGCCGTTTTGATGCGCTGCCCGTCAGCGGTCAAAAGCAAAATCGTGGCATAAGCCCCGGGCAGCACGGCGTTCAACCCTGTCAGCACCTCTTCCAATACGGCGCTGAGCGGCTTGTTTAACGACAGCGCCAGCAGCGCGCTGGCCTCAGCCGCCATCAGGCGCTCGTTGATGACCCGATCGGTGATGTCCTGAACCGTTCCCGAGGCCGTGACCGGGTGGCCGTCCCTGTCAAACTGAATTTCACCAAGCTTGCGAATCCAGCGAATTCTGCCGCCCCGGCCGACCATGCGGCATTCGAGTTCAAGTGAATCGTCGCCCTTGAAAAACCGGTGGGTCGCCGCCTCGAATCGTGCCAGGTCTGCCGGGAAAATCAAACTCGCCAGACTTTCAACCGACGGCGTAAACGACGCCGGATCCACCCCGAACACGGCGTAGGTCTGGTCAGACCACCACACGTTCTGTCTGGCCAGGTCCAGCTCCCAATTGCCGATGTTGGCGATGCGCTGGGCGACCAGCAACCGACCTTGCACCGTTTGCAATACGGCTTGCTGGCGGTCGCGCGCCATGTCGCGCTGGCGTAGCAATTGTGCAAACTGGTCAAACGCTGACGACAACGAACCCATGGCGTCCGAGCCCGGCGCAGGTGATGTGGCTGCCAGACCGGCATCGCTGCCCAGCTGGTTGATTCTGGTCAGCAGGCTGCGGGCAGGAGTCACCAGCGTCCGGTTGGCGATCCAGCGCGCCATGGCGACCCCCAGCAGGGCCATGAGCGAAATCCACAGCAGCTGCTGGGTTAAGGCGCGCCAAGCCGGCGCAGTGATGGCGCTGCGCGGCTGGCTGGCCACCACGTAAATCGCCGGCCCGGTGTCGTCGCGCACGGCGGAAAGCCCATACAGTGTGGCTACGCCGTTGGCGTCAACAGCTTCAAGCGCCTCACCTGTCAGTGGGGCCCGCGCAATGGCCAACAGGTTGTCGGCAACGGGTGTGCCAATCAGCGACTGGCTTTGCGAGATGTCCACCGCAATGATCGTGCCCTGCCGGTCAGCAAGCGTCACGCTCAGACCTGGCGGCAAACTGGCATTCAGGGCTTTGGCTAATTGCGCAATCTCCAGCCCTGCATAAGCCAAGCCTTTGAAATCGTGCTGCTTGCCATAGACCGGTGTGGCAAAACCCACCGACGCCGCGCTGGTGACCTGGCCAGTTTGGTACAACCCCATCGAAAACGCCTTGGTGCTCATCGCCTGCGTGAAGTAGCTGCGCGTCCGAAGGTCACCCGTGACCTCCGTCGACGCTGCATGGCAGACCATGCGGCCCTCGGCTGTGATGAAGCCCAGATCGCTGTAGTACGGATAGCTGCGTCGGATGTTGGCTAAAAACTCGGTGCACAACACGCCAAGGCCGCTGTCTTTGAGCGAGGGGCCACTGCTGATGGCGTTGAGCAGCTGGCGGGCGCCTTCGACATGACGCTCGGCACCCAGTGCCGCCAGCCGCGACACCACCTGCAAGCGTTCACGGGCCTGGGCCAGCTCGTCGCGCTGACCCTGCCAGGCCAGTACCACGAAAAAGGCGAATACCGGCAGCAGCACCACGACGAGCAGCAGCAGCAACCGGCGTTGTAACCCGGCAATCAACGGCGCTGGTTTGTCTCTTGTCATTGAATACTTTCTTGACGATGCGACGGCCTCACCGCGCGCTGACGCTCAGTTGCCGCGCTCAGCCGCGCGCCCGCTGATACAGCCCCTGCACCTTGGGCACGTTGGACTGCAGCTCCTGGATGCGTTGCGGGCCGGAGGGGTGCGTCGACAAAAAACTGGGCCCGCCTGCGCCACCATCGGCTTGCGCCATTTTCTCCCACAAGCTGACCGAGGCCTGCGGGTTGTAGCCGCCCCGCGCGGCCAGCTCGAGCCCCACCAGGTCGGCGTCGGTTTCGTCGTCCCGGCTGAAGCGCAGCGTGAGCAGCTGCGTGCCGACATTGGCCGCCACGTCGCCCAGCTGCCCCAGGCCCAGCAACTGCGAGCCAAATGACAGCAGCGTGCTGGTGCCCTGGCTTTTGGCGATGCGGGCGCGCGCATGTTCGCGCAGGGCGTGGGCCATTTCGTGGCCCATGATCATGGCGGTTTCGTCATCGGTCAGCTTGAGCTGCTCTAGGATGCCGGTGTAGAAAGCGATCTTGCCGCCCGGCATGCAAAACGCATTGAGTTCTTTGCTGCCCAGCAGGTTGACCTCCCACTTCCAGCCGCGCGCGCGGTTGCTCCACTGCGCACTTTGCGGAATCAGGCGGCTGGCGATGGCGCGCAGGCGTTGCAGTTGTGGGTTGCCGGCGCTAGCCAACGCACCCTGCGCCCTGGCGTCGGCCAGCAACTTGCCGTACTGCTGCGCTGCGGCAGCTTCGAGCTCCTCAGCGGGCACCAGATTGCGCAGACGCGACGAATTGCCCACATTGACCTGCGCCAGCACGGGCGCGGTGACCGCTGCCAGCGCGGCAGCGCTTGAAATCTGCAGGAACGCCCGGCGGCCAGACCAGGCAGAGTTTTTGGCTGAACAGAGAAAACACATCCTTAATAATAAGCACAACAAAGGTGCCCATGCCAGAAATTTCAACCCCTGCTGCCCCATCGCCATCGCCATCAACACCTGCGTCCCCGGCAGCGCGCGACACCTCGTGGCGCAGCGTGGTGCGGGTGTACGGCGAAGCGGCGACCTGGCGCATGGCGTTGCTCGGGTTTTCAGCCGGGCTGCCGCTGCTGCTGGTGTTTGGCACGCTGAGCTTTTGGCTGCGTGAAGCGGGCATCAACCGCACCACCATTGGCTACCTGAGCTGGGTCGGCCTGGCGTATGGCTTTAAGTGGGTCTGGGCGCCGCTGGTTGACCGCCTGCCCATTCCGGTGCTGACACGCCTGCTGGGCCGCCGCCGCAGCTGGCTCCTGTTGGCGCAGCTCACCATCATGGCAGCACTGGTCGGCATGGCATTGACCGACCCGCGCGTGGCCTTGAGCCCGGTGGTGTGGTGTGCGCTGGCCGTGGCCTTTGGCTCCGCCACCCAGGACATCGCGCTGGACGCTTACCGCATTGAATCGGCCGCTACCCACAAGCAGGCTGCGCTGGCGGCGGCCTACCAGACGGGCTATCGCGTCGCGATGATCTGGGCTGGCGCTGGTGCCTTGTGGATTGCTGCCCGCGCCGAAGTGGTGGGTGTGGTGGGCTACCAGCAAGGCGCGTGGGCCACGGCCTATCTGGCGATGGCCGCATCCATGTTGCTGGGCGTGGCCACGGTGCTGTTGTCACCCGAGCCCGCTGCGCGCGCTTTCAAGCCCAGTCGCAACGCTGCGGAGTGGTTGCGCTCTGCGCTGGTAGAGCCGTTTGCCGACTTTTTGCGCCGCTATGGCAAGCAGGCAGCGGTGATCCTCGCGCTGATCGCGCTGTACCGCATCAGCGACGTGGTGATGGGCATCATGGCCAACCCGTTTTATGTGGACATGGGCTACACCAAGGACGAGGTGGCCGCCGTCACCAAAATCTACGGCGTCATCATGACGCTGGTGGGCGCATTTGCGGGGGGTGCGCTGGCCATGCGCTTTGGCGTGATGCGGGTGCTGATGCTGGGCGCGGTGCTGTCCGCCGCCAGTAACCTGCTGTTTGCGTGGCTGGGCTCGCGCGGGCACGACGTCAACGCGCTGATCTTTGTGATCTCGGCCGACAACCTGGCCAGCGGCATCGCGTCGGCGGCATTCATTGCCTATTTGTCGAGCCTGACAAACGTGAACTATTCCGCCACGCAGTATGCGCTGTTCAGCTCCATGATGCTGCTGTTGCCCAAGTTCCTGGCCGGTTATTCGGGCCGCTATGTTGACGCCTTTGGCTACAGCCAGTTCTTCACCGTCACTGCACTGCTGGGGCTGCCGGTGTTGGTGCTTGTAGCACTCGCCGCACGCGTTAAAACACCTGAAATTGAACCAAATGACCCTGTAGCCCAATGATTTAATGCCTGTGCAGCTATGATTTAAGTAGCACATTCGGAAAGTGCCGCAGCAGCCCGGCCACCCCACAGCTGTTTACTGAAACTTTACAGAGACTTCAAGCCGCCTTGCCCCGTGGCGCGCACGATGTCATCAGAAGTACGTGGTGCCGTCGCGCTGCGAATCAACGACATTGAGCCGCGACCACAAGCCCACTCGAAAAGGAACCCACCCCATGACCCAAGAACTTTTGATGATTGAAGACGACATTCGCCTGGCCACGATGGTGGGGGAGTACCTGCGCCAGTCGGGCTACGGCTTCACGCACGCGGCGGACGGCACCAGTGGCCTGGCCGCGCTGCAGAACAACCCGCCCGACTTGGTCATTCTGGACTTGATGCTGCCTGACATGGATGGTCTGGAGGTGTGCCGCCGCATCAGGGGCCAGGCCAGCGGTGCGGCCAACACGGCCGTGCTTATGCTGACCGCCAAGGGCGACCCGATGGACCGCATCGTCGGCCTGGAGCTGGGCGCTGACGACTACCTGCCCAAACCGTTCGAGCCGCGCGAGTTGCTGGCCCGCATCCGGGCGGTGTTGCGCCGTGGTGTCGAGGTGGGCAGCAACGGCGCGAGCCTATCGGCCAATGGCCACAAGGTGATGCGCTTCGGCACGTTGGAGATTGACCGCGACGCCCGCAGCGTCACCGTCTCTGGCGCGGTGTGCGAACTCACGTCCTACCAGTTTGACCTGCTGGTGGCCCTTAGCGAACGCGCTGGCCGCGTGCTCAGCCGTGACCAGATCATGGAAGCCGTGCGCGGCCGCGAGCTGGAAGCCTTTGACCGCTCCATCGACGTGCACATGGGTCGCATCCGCAGCGCCATCGAACAAGACCCCAAAGACCCGAAACGCATCCTGACGGTGCGCGGCGTGGGCTATGTGTTTGCCAAACAGCAAGATTGAGGCGCTGATTGCTTATGTGGGCGCGTTTCACGTCACACCTGTACCTGCGCATCTGGTTGGCTGTCGTCGGCACCGTCATGGTGCTAATTTTTATGGTGGGCGCCGCCTGGCGCCTCAGCCGCGACCCACCGCAGTTGCCCATTCGCGAGGTGCTGGTGCACAACCTGGCGGGCGAGGTCATCGGCAAGGCGCAAACAAAGCCTGACCGAATGCCCGGCGACGACCTGGAGTTTGACGTCACCACCAACGACGGCCAGACCTTCAACCTGTTGCTGCCACGTCCCAGACGTCCGCTAGGGCCCAACCCCTGGGACAAACCCAATTTCGGCCTCGGATTTGGCTGGATGCTCATCGTGGTGGGAGCTGCGGTGGCGCTGGGCGCCTACCCGATCATGCGGCGCCTAACACTGCGGCTTGAAGCGCTGCAACGTGGCGTTGAGCGGTGGGGCGCGGGGGATTTGTCGGCGCGGGTCAAGACTGAGGGGCGTGACGAGGTGGCATTTTTAGCCGAGCGCTTCAACCATGCGGCCGAGCGCATCGAAACACTGATGGACTCCCACAAATCGCTGCTGGCTAACGCGTCGCACGAGTTGCGCTCGCCGTTGGCGCGCATTCGCATGAGTCTGGAACTGATACCGCTGGAGCGCAGCTCGCCGCAGCGCGTGGAAATTTCACGCAGCATCACCGAGCTAGACCAGCTGATCGACGAGATTTTGCTGGCCAGCCGACTGGACGCCAAGCAGACTGACGCCGAACCGTTTGAAACGTTGGACCTGACGGGCCTGGCTGCCGAAGAGTGCGCTCGCACCCATGCCGAGTTGTTGGCCGACCTGGCGCAGCCCACCGTGCCCGAAGGCGCCACGTCGCTGCGTGCGCGGCCTGAGCATGACAGCCACAGCCTGACGATGCAAGGCTCGGCGCGCCTGCTGCGCCGCCTGATTCGCAACCTGCTTGAAAACGCGCGCCGTTACGGCCAGGGCGACGTGAGCCTTGAGTTGTCCACGCTGGCTGTCGGTCGTCAGACGCTGGCTGTAATCACCGTCAACGACCGCGGTCCCGGTGTGCCGGCCGCGCAGCGAGAGCGCATTTTCGAGCCGTTTTACCGACTGCCTGGTGCCAGCGAACGTGAGGGCGGTGTCGGTTTGGGGCTGGCGCTGGTCAAATCGATCAGCCAGCGGCATGGCGGCACGGTTCGCTGTGAAGCGCGCCCGGGCGGCGGCGCGTCGTTTATTGTGGAACTTCCGATGGCGTAAGGCTGGCGGCTGGCGGTGCAACCCGCATCGCCGCATGCACCCGTGTGGCAGAAATGTCGTTCAGGCAGCGTGTGTGGCCCAGCGGACATTCACGCTCAAAGCACGGCGCGCAATCGAGTGGGGGTTGGTAACTCGCATCCTGCTTGAGCCACAACACCAACGCTGCGTCTGACAAGGGCGGCGTGTGCAGCGGGCTGGACGAGCCAAATACCGCCACCTGCGGCACGCCGAGGGCGGCCGCAACATGCATCAGCCCCGAGTCATTGCTGACCACATGGCCACTGCCCGCGATCAGGCTGAGCGCTTGCGGCAGGCTCGTTTGCCCAGCCAGGTTGATGCAGCGGCCGGGGACTTGCGCATTCACCGGCGCGGCGATGTCATCGCACAGTGCGGCTTCCTTGGCCGAACCGAGCAACACCACCGGCACGTTCAACAGCAGCGCCAGCTCGGCAAAGTGGGCGGCGGGCCAGCGCTTGGCCGTGCCGAACTCAGCACCGGGCGCAAACACCACATACGCGCCGCGCCAGAGCCCCAGATCACGCAGCGTGCGTTCGACCAGCGCCTGGTCAATCTGCAACTGGGGCCGCTCATCCGCCAGCAGGGCCTCGCCGCTTAGCGCGGAATAGAACGCCACCATCGGCGGCTTGTTTTTCGGGTTTTTGAGCCGGTGCGTGAGCAGCCCGACACGCGACTCGCCTAGGTAGCCGATGCGCTTCGGGATGCTGGCCAAAAAGGGCAGCAGGGCGCTTTTGAGCGAGTTGGGCAGCACATAGGCAGCGTCAAACTGTCCGCTGATTTGCCTGGCAATGGCCCGGCGCGCCTTGAACTGAAGGCCGCCGTGGGCAAAAGGAAACTCAATGACGCCGGCCACCTGCGGCATGGCGCGGTACACCGGGGCCACCCAAGGCAGCGCACCGACGGTGAGCCGCTCCCCACGTGCAGCCAAGCGGCGCATCAGCGGCTCAGTCATGACCGCGTCGCCAATCCACTGGGGCGCGATGATGAGCGAGCGAAGCGCACCGCCGTCAGCGGGTGTTGGGCCAGAGCGCATCAGTGCGACTAGTGTCCGCCGCCGAAGTGTTCACCGTCCTTGAGCATGTACACGGTGCCGCAATAGGGGCATTTGGCGCTGCCTGTGTGTGCTACGTCGAGGTAGGTTTTTGGGTGGCTGCTGTAAATCTCCATATGCGCCTTGGCGCTGGGGCAATAAACCCCGCCTTGGCGGTTCAAGTCGCTGGCCAGCAGCTCAATGGTCGATGACGTCGTCATAGACTTAAACCTTTGACAGCCAGCTGGCGTATTTGGGGTTGCGGCCATTGACGATGTCGAAAAACGCCGCCTGGATTTTCTCGGTGATGGGCCCGCGTGAGCCACCGTCGCCCCGGTTGCCAATTTCCACGCGGTCCAGCTCGCGGATCGGCGTCACTTCAGCCGCTGTGCCGCTGAAAAAAGCCTCGTCGGCGATGTAGATCTCGTCGCGGGTGATGGCTTTTTCTTTCAGCTCCAGCCCTAAATCCTGGCAGATCGCAAAAATCGTGTTGCGGGTGATGCCGTTGAGCGCCCCAGCGCTCGAATCGGGCGTGTACACCACGCCCTTGCGCACGATGAACACATTCTCACCCGCGCCTTCTGACACAAAGCCCTGCGGGTCCAGCAGAAGTGCTTCGTCGTAGCCCTCATCTAGGGCTTCCATGTTGGCCAGGATGGAGTTGGTGTAGTTGCTCACGGCCTTGGCGTGAATCATGGTGATGTTCACGTGGTGGCGGGTGAAGCTGGAGGTTTTGACGCGAATGCCGCGCTTCAATCCGTCTTCACCGAGGTACGCACCCCAGGGCCAAGCGGCCACCATCAGGTGAATCGTGTTGCCTTTGGGCGACACGCCGAGCTTTTCCGAGCCAATCCAGGTCAATGGGCGCAGGTAGCAGCTGGGTAGGTTATTGGCGCGCACCACGTCAAGCTGGGCTTGCATGACCTCGGCTTGTGTGAAAGGGATCTTCATGCGCAAAATTTTGGCGCTGTTGAACAGCCGTTCGGTGTGCTCTTCCAGGCGAAAAATGCCGGTGCTGCCGTCGGCCAGTTGGTAGGCGCGCACGCCTTCAAACGCGCCGCAGCCGTAGTGCAGGGTATGGCTCAGCACATGGATTTTGGCGTCGCGCCACTCGACCATCTGGCCGTCCATCCAGATTTTGCCGTCGCGGTCGGCCATCGACGCGGGTTTGGCGGCTGTTGCGGCGGGCAATGCGTTGCTCATGGGGGGTTCTTTCTCTGGTGCGGCCAGCGCCACCAGCGGTTAAATTTTGGAGGTCGCCGATTCTAGAGCGTGCCTTGCGTGCCAGTGCTGCGACCCTTCGGCGCTCAAGCCTCTGTCGGCTCCGGCCGGACCAGCGCGTGGTGCGCCAGTTTGCCGCCAGCAAAGGTACAGGTGACGTGCGAGAGCGAGTTGTCTGTCCAGCGGAACACTTCGGGTTGCATGCCCTTGGGGGACTGCAGCGCACCGAGCGCGCGGGTCATGGCGATCACGTGCAGCAGTGTGGCGCCCGGCTTGAGCTTGGCGTTGAGCATAACCGCGCTGTCGACGTAGCCCACAGGCCTGTTGGTCGCACGCTTGAGCACCTGCATCATGCGGCTGAAGTGCAGCAGCACCCAGAACAGGCCGACACCGGCAACGCCCGCTACACCGGCCCAGCCGTAGGCGTAGCCCGCGCTGCCAAAAGCGATCAGTGCCAGCACCGGCACCAGGATGTTGAGTAGGTTCATGCGACTATTTTCCGCGCAAGCGGGGTAGCGCAGACTGCGGGGAACACGCATAAGGCAGCCAGCGGCCGTCTTCCAGCCGTTCAGCAGCCATTTAACAGCGAAAAAATGACTATTTATGCTTCTAGCCCAGGTATTTGCTGCCTGTAATGCTATTTAATAAATAGCACATTAAAGCGCTCAAGCAGTACCTGGTTGGCCGGTGGCGAATATGTCGTCAGCGCGCACCGTGGTGTCATGCCGCTCGTAGGTGCCCACCACGCAGCCACTGGCCAGGCCGCGGCTGCGCACGGCTTCCATCACCGCGTCGCGGCCCGGCGTGGCGCTAAAGCCTGCGTCGGCCGCCGCCGGGCCCAGTGCAAACACCTGAAACACATAGCGGTGCGGGCCATGGCCGGGCGGCGGGTCGGGCGGCAGCCAGGCGGCTGCCAAAAACGAGTTCCGGCCCGCATGAACGGCATCGCTGTCGTGGTCCGGGCTGGCCAATGCGCCTTCGGGCAGCGCCCCGTCGGCGTCCCCGGGCAAATCGACCACGATGGCGTTCACCAGCGGGCGCGGCGTGGGGGCGTCGGCGTCTTCAACGATCAATGCCAGGGACGCCGTGCCTGCCGGCACGCCTCGCCAATGAATCGGCGGCGACAGCCCTGCCCCATCGGCGGTGTAGCGCACGGGCATCGGCGCGTGGTCGGCAAACGCCAAGCTGCCCACCTCGATAGCGGCCAGGCCAGTGCGCAGCCCGGATTGGTTGAAGGCGGTGTTGTCAAGGCCAGCGCGCACATCACGCAGCGCGTGGCCAATGGCGTCAGGTAGTTTTTCCAGCATGGCGAAGCTCCTTTGCCCCACAAGGTACGCCAGCATCTAAAGGCGGTCTGTAGGAAATCACCACCACCGCAGGCTGGTGGCTACAGCGTGCGCACCACGTCCATGGCTTGTTCGATGCGCTCGACCAGGTGTACCGTCATGCCTTCAATGGGCTTTTTGGGCGCATTGGCCTTGGGCACGACCGCGACGCTAAAACCCAGTTTGGCGGCTTCTTTCAAGCGCTCTTGCCCGCGCGGGGCCGGGCGCACTTCCCCGGCCAGGCCAACCTCACCGAATGCAATAAAGCCCTTGGGCAGCGGGCGGCCACGCAGGCTGGACGTGATCGCCAGCATCACGGCCAAATCGGCTGCTGGCTCGGTGATGCGCACGCCGCCCACCGCGTTGACAAACACGTCCTGGTCCATACAGGCCACGCCCGCGTGGCGGTGCAGCACGGCCAGCAGCAGGGCCAGGCGGTCTTTGTCCAGGCCCACCGACAAGCGCCGGGGCGAGGGGCCGCCGTTGTCGACCAGCGCCTGAATCTCGACCAGCAGCGGCCGCGTGCCTTCGAGCGTGACCATCACGCAGCTGCCGGGCACGGGCTCGGCATGCTGGCTCAGAAAAATCGCAGACGGGTTGCTGACGCCCTTCAGGCCTTTTTCGGTCATGGCGAACACGCCGATTTCATTGACCGCGCCAAAGCGGTTTTTGATCGCCCGCACCAGCCGAAAACTCGAATGCGTGTCGCCCTCGAAATACAGCACTGTGTCGACCATGTGCTCCAACACGCGGGGGCCAGCCAGTGCGCCTTCCTTGGTCACGTGGCCGACCAGCACGATGCACACGCCGCTGGCCTTGGCTGCGCGCGTTAAGTGCGCGGCGCATTCCCGCACCTGCGCGACCGAGCCGGGCGCGGACGTGAGCTGGTCGGAGTACACCGTCTGGATCGAGTCGATCACCGCGATCATGGGCTGCGTGGCTTCCAGCGTCGCGAGGATTTTCTCGAGCTGAATTTCCGCCAGCACCGACACGCGGGAGCCGTCCAGCCCCAGACGCCGCGCCCGCAGCGCCACCTGCGCGCCGCTTTCCTCGCCCGTCACGTACAGCGTGGGCAGCCCGGCGCGCTGCAACGAGTCCAGCGCCTGCAGCAGCAGCGTGGACTTGCCAATGCCCGGGTCCCCGCCAATCAGCACCACCCCGCCTTCAACAATGCCGCCGCCCAGTACGCGGTCCAGCTCGTCGTGCCCGGTGGGCGTGCGCTCGGTGTCAGTGGCGTGAATGTCGCTCAGCGCCACCACGGCGGCGGCTTGCACCAGGCCCTGCGGCTGACTCAGCCGGTTTTTGGAGGCCGCGCCGGAGTCGGCCACGGACTCAATCAGTGTGTTCCAGGCTCCGCAGGCAGGGCACTTGCCCAGCCACTTCGGGCTGGTTCCGCCGCACTCGGTGCAGGTATAAATCGTTTTGTCTTTGGCCACGGTTGTAGTTTACTGTGACTATTTACAGCCCTAATTTCTGATTTGGGTTGAAAGTAATACAATTTTAAGACGTATTACTTTTTGGAGCTTGCCGTGACACCCGCCCTCACCGTCAAAAGCCAGGTCACGATTCCGAAGGCCATCCGCGAGTTCCTGGGGCTAAAACCCGGTGAGCGCGTGCGCTTTGAGCCCATGCCTGATGGGCGGGTTGCCATGACGCCGGTGGATGCAGCCAAGGCAAACGCCAACAAGGCGCCTTGCCCGTTTGAGGCGATGGTAGGGTCTGCGACCTCGCCCATCACGACGGACGAGCTGATGCGCTTGACCCGTGGCGACAACTGGAATCAAGCGTGATTTTGGTCGATACCAATGTATGGACAGACCTGATCTCTGACGACCCCGTGTGGAAGCCGTGGTCATTTCAACAATTGAAGACCCTTAGCCTGCACAACGGTTTGGTCATCAACTGCGTGATTTATGCGGAGTTGTCGGCCAACTACAAACAGCGCCATGAGCTGGATTCTTTTTTGCAACCCACTAAAGTCAAATTGGTTGAGGTCTCGCCAGACGCTGCATTCAATGCAGGGCTGGCCTATCTGGCCTACCGACGTCGCCAAGGCACCAAAACCGGCGTGCTGCCCGACTTCTTCATTGGCGCGCAAGCCCAGGCTGAAGGCTGGACGCTGTTGACCCGCGACAGCGCGCGTTACCGCACCTATTTCCCCACCGTCAAACTGGTTTGCCCCGATTGAAAGTTCGTGTTGCCGGCTCCGGGGTCCCGGGCTGCTAGATCGGGCACAGGCACCGGCGGCGTGCTGTGGTCCAGGTCGGGGCGGTGCCAGGGGTCCACGTGCGTCATCAGGTTGAGCACCCGGTGACGCTGCAGCACACGCTGGCGCGCGTGAACGGCGATGTTGTGGCCGGCCTCCACACTCAATGTGGCGTCAACTTCCAGGTGCGCGTCCACTACGATCATGTCGCCCATTTTGCGGGTGCGCACGTCGTGCACACCGCTGACACCGGGCGTTTGCAGCAGCGTCTGGCTGATGGCCTGCAGCTCCTCTTCGTCGACCGCACGGTCGACCAGGTCATGCAGGGCGTTCCAGGCAAAGCGCCAGCCCATCTTGCTCACCATCAGGCCCACGATCAGTGCGGCAATCGGGTCGAGCAGGGGGTAACCCGCCAGGTTGCCGGCAATGCCCAGGCCCACGACCAGGGACGACGCCGCGTCGGACCGCGCATGCCAGGCATTGGCCACCAGCATGCTGGACTTGACGCGTTCAGCCACCGCCAGCATGTAGCGAAACAGCAGCTCTTTGGCGATAAGCGCCGCGCCTGCCACCCAGAGTGCCGACACATGCACGGCGGCAATGGTTTGGGGGGCGCCAAGCTTGCCGACCGCTGACCACAGCAGGCTGAAACCCACGCCCAGCAACAACAGCCCCAGCACCAGCGAGGCCGCTGTTTCAAAGCGTTGGTGGCCGTAGGGGTGCTCGGCGTCGGCGTCCTTGCGGCTGTGGTGGGCCGCAAACAGCACCACAAAGTCCGCCACCAGATCAGACAGGGAATGCAGGCCGTCGGCAATCAGGCCCTGGGATTTGGCCAGCACGCCCACCACGATCTGCGTGGTGCTGAGCACCACATTGACCACCACACTGACCCAGGTGCTGCGCGACGCAGCGGCGGAGCGCGTGGCCTGCGTCTGATCGCCGTCGTCAAGGGAGGGGTTGTTGTGGGTGAACTTCATGGTGAAAACTTCGAAGGCAATGGGCGTTGGCTCTGGCGTCATTACACCGCAGACCGATGAATTGCGAATTGCGAACTGAACCCTGCAATGGGCTCGCCACAATCAGCAGATGATCACGCGACCGTATCGCTATTTTATTCATAGCACTACAAGCAATAAATGCGTGGACTAGAGCCACATTTGGCTATAAATTTTCTCTTTTGAGCACTTAACGTACCGGATTCATCCCCATGAACGTTTGCATCTACGGCGTTGGCGCCATTGGCGGCTGGATCGGTCATCAGCTGGCGCAAACTGGCGCGACTGTCAGCGTGGTGGCGCGGGGCCAGACACTGGCGGCCCTGAACGCGCAGGGCCTGCAACTCGTGCAGGGTGGCGTGCTCACCACGCAGGCGGTTCATGCCAGCGACAACCCCGCCCTGCTCGGCGTGCAGGATGTGGTGGTGCTGGCAGTGAAAGCGCCGTCGTTGCCAGACGTGGCGCGTGGCATCGCCCCGCTGCTGGGGCCCAACACTCTGGTGCTTACCGCGATGAACGGGGTGCCTTGGTGGTTTTTGGACGGATTTGGTGGACAGTGGGCGGGCCGACCGCTGCTGACGGTCGACCCCTCCGGCGCGCTGGCCAGGGCGATTCCTTCGCATCACCTCGTCGGCTGCGTGGTGCATGCTAGCTGCGCGCTGGACGCGCCGGGCCGGGCGCGCCACCACTTTGGCCACAAACTGATCGTCGGTGAGCCATCCGGTCAGCCCACGCCACGGGTGCAGGCGCTGGCCGCGCTGCTGACGCAGGCAGGTTTCGAGGCGCCAATCTCGCCCCACATCCAGCACGACATCTGGTTCAAGCTGTGGGGCAACATGACGGTCAACCCGATCAGCGCCCTGACAGGGGCCACCACCGACCTGATCATGGGCGACCCCCTGGTGCTTGGCTTGGTTTCGCAGGTGATGCTGGAGGCCAAAGCCGTTGGCGCGCAGCTGGGCATCACCATTGACCAGCAGCCCGACGACCGGCACGCCGTGACCCGAAAGCTGGGCGCATTCAAAACCTCCATGCTGCAAGACGTGCAGGCCCGCAAACCGGTGGAGCTGGACGCGCTGGTGGGTGTGGTGCGGGAACTGGGCCAGCTCACGGGCGTGGCCACGCCGTTCACTGACGCCTTGCTCGGGCTGGCACGGCTGCAGGCACGCGGGCTGGGGTTGTACCCACAATGAATTGACACGCGTCTCATTTGGCTCCAAAATGACGCCAAATTTCATTTTGGAGCCACCGTGTCAAACCTCTCCATCAAAGACGTGCCTGACGCATGGGCCGAGTCCCTGCGGCAACGCGCCGCGCGCAACCACCGCTCCCTGCAAGGTGAGCTCATGGCCATCATTGAGCAAGCCGTGCAAACGCAGGCGGAGCCTTTGACCCACTTGGCCGTGCAGCCGGCGCTGCGGCCCACCAACGCCCGCCAGGGCACCATCGTCGGCTATGACCGGCGCGGCCACCCGGTCCTGCGCTTTGGGTGGAAGACGATCGAGCAGATCAGCGCCGAGATTGCAGCGCGCCCTCCGGAATCGCGACCTGTCTACACCGCTGACATGCCGCTGGCAGTTGACATCATTCGTGCCGAGCGGGACGCACGATGACTCAGCCCGCCCAACCGCAAACGCGCACGCTGTATGTGGCCGAACCCCCGGCGCAATACCTGACCCGTCTGCCCGTTGTGGTGGACTGCAGTGCCTTGGCTGGCATCCTGTTTGAAGAGCCGTGGCAAGCGCTAGCGCTGGAGAAAATTCAGGGCCGCACGCTGAACGCGCCCTTCCTGCTGGAGTTGGAAATCACCAGTGTGGCGCTGAAAAAGCACAAACAAGGCTTTCACACACTGGTGACCAGCGCTTTGGCACAGTACGAAGCGCTGGACGTGGTACTTCACGACATACAACTCGCAAGTGTTCTGGCCCTGGCCTTGCGTTACCAACTCTCAGCCTACGACGCCGCCTACCTGTGGCTGGCCGCCGAGCTAAAAGCGCCGCTGGCGACCTTTGACGAAAAACTGGGCCGGGCCGCGCAAGAGCATCTGGCCGGGCTGGCCTGAAGGCTCGTTGAGGGTCTCAGGTCTCGTCCACCACCACCGGTACCCGCCGCGCCAGCGCGCACATCAGCTCGTAGCCGACGGTACCGCCCGCGTGGGCCACCTCGTCAATCGCCAGCACCGCGCCATTTGATGCGCGGCCCCACAGCGTGACCTCGCTGCCCATGCCAGCGTGGGGCACGCCTGTCAGGTCCACGGTGACCATGTCCATGCTGACGCGGCCCACCAGCCGGGTGCGCACACCGCCCACCAGCACAGGGGTGCCGGTGGGGCAATGGCGCGGGTAGCCGTCGGCGTAGCCGCAGGCGACCACACCGATCTTCAAGGGAGTTTCAGCTGTGAAAATTGAGCCATATCCCACGCTGGCCCCCGTATTAACTGCCTGGGTAGCTATGATTTTTGCTGAAAGCGTCATGGTCGGCTGCAAACCCCAGTCGGCCGCGCTGCGCAACGGGAAGTCAGCCGCGCTGCCATACACGGCAATGCCGGGGCGAATCCAGTCAGAGCGCGCGGCCAGCACGTCGGCGTGGCGCAGGGTGCCCGCGCTGTTGCTCAAGCAGCGCTCGCCGGGCAGGTCGTGCGTCACGGCCTCGAACCGGGCGAGTTGCTCGGCAATACCCTTGGGCCCGTCGGCGTCGCTGAAGTGCGTCATCAACGAAATTTCCTCGACCTGCGGCAGCGCACTGAGCCGGGTCCAGGCGTGGCGGTAACGCTCGGGCACAAAGCCCAGGCGGTTCATGCCCGAGTTCATTTTTAGAAACACGCGGTGCGGCACCTGCGTTTTGTGTGCGGCCAGCATGTCGATCTGCGCGTTGCAATGCACGGTGTGCCACAGCCCCAGACGCGAGCACAGCTCCAGATCGCGCGCCTCAAAGCAGCCTTCCAGCAGCAAGATCGGCCCGCGCCAGTCCAGGGCGCGCAGGCGCTGCGCCTCGGCCAGGTCCAGCAGGGCAAAGCCGTCGGCACCGCGCAGGCCGTCAAACGCCCGCTCGATGCCGTGGCCGTAGGCGTCGGCCTTGACGATGGCCCACACGCGGGCATCGGGCGCGGCAGCGCGAACGCGGGCAAGGTTGTGGGCCAGCGCAACGGTGTGAATAGTGGCAAGAATCGGGCGGGGCATGACGATGTTGGAGCTGCAGCGGCTGGGCGCGTGATTTATTAGGCAAGACCGGCTGATATCTAGCGGCTATGGCGGGCTGGTCGCTGGCTTAATCAGGGTCTTCCGAACATTTTGACAGCAGGGCGCATGCTATAAACCGGAATCGTTTGCAGACCGCTCCCTACCATCATCTTTTATCCGGCCGCATCATCCCGTCTGATGTGCGCTGTGCAGTGACCCATCCAAATTAATGAAGCGCGGTTTTTACACCATCATGGCGGCCCAGTTTTTCAGCTCGCTGGCTGACAACGCGCTGTTTGTAGCCGCTGTCGAACTGCTCAAATCCAGCGGCGCGCCAAAGTGGCAACCCGCCGCGCTGGTGCCCATGTTTGCCTTGTTTTACGTGGTGTTGGCGCCTTTTGTCGGCGCGTTCGCCGACGCACGCCCCAAAGGCCAGGTCATGTTCTACAGCAACGCCATCAAGGTGGTGGGTTGCCTGATGATGCTGTTTGGCACGCACCCGCTGATGGCTTATGCCATCGTGGGCCTGGGCGCAGCAGCGTATTCGCCGGCCAAGTACGGCATCCTGACCGAGCTGCTGCCGTCGTCCCAGCTGGTCAAGGCCAATGGCTGGATTGAAGGGCTGACGATTTCCTCGATCATTTTGGGCGTGCTGCTCGGCGGCCAGCTGGTGGGCAAGGCGATTTCATCCAAACTGCTCGCGCTGGATTTGCCGATGATTGACACCGGCATTGACACGCCGCCTGAGGCCGCCATCGCCGTGCTGATCCTGCTCTACGCCATTGCGGCATGGTTCAACACCCGCATTCCGCACACCGGCGTCGAAATGCGGGCCATGCCGAAAAACAAGCTCGAACTGCTGCCCGACTTCTGGAACTGCAATGCGGCGCTGTGGCGCGACAAGCTGGGCCAGATCTCGCTGGCCACCACCACGCTGTTCTGGGGCGTGTCGGGCAACTTGCGCTATATCGTGCTGGCCTGGAGCGCCGCCGCGCTGGGCTACAGCACCACGCAGGCTTCCAGCCTGGTCGGTGTGGTGGCCATTGGCACCGCCGTGGGTGCAGTGCTGGCGTCGGTGCGCATGCGACTGGACCAGGCCACCAGCGTGATGCCGCTGGGCATTGCGATGGGCTTGCTGGTGATCGGCATGAACTTCATCACCAACGTCTGGGTGGCCGCGCCGTTTTTGATTTTGCTGGGCGGACTGGGCGGTTTTCTGGTGGTGCCCATGAACGCGCTGCTGCAACACCGGGGCCACAACCTGATGGGCGCGGGCCGGTCGATTGCGGTTCAAAACTTCAACGAACAGGCCTGCATTCTGGCGCTGGGCGCGGGCTACAGCTTGTCCACCGGCATGGGTTTATCGTCGTTTGGCGCCATCACGGCCTTCGGTGTGGTGGTGGCGGGCTTCATGTGGCTGATTCAGCGCTGGCACAAGAGCAACTGCGTGCGCCACAAGGAACAGGTTGACCACCTGATGAGCCTTGCCCGCAGCGACGACGCGCACTGACGCTGCCAAGGCTGGGCACAATGGTGCGCGCTACCGCGTGACCAGGTTCACACGCCTACCTTGAGGTCAAGGCGGCGAGGCCGCCGCACCCTTGTTTTGTCCCACGCCCCACGCCCCCATGCACCAGCGCTCGTCTCTTTTTCTTCCCGCCGCCGCCCTTGTCGTCAACGCCTTCATCTGGGGCGTGTCGTGGTGGCCGTTCCGTGAATTGCAGGGGCTGGGGCTGCACCCGCTGTGGTCCACCGCGCTGGTCTATGCGCTGGTATTTGCGGTGCTGCTGACGCGCTTTGCCAGCACCCTGCCCCACTTTGCGCGACACCCCGGCCTGTGGGCGCTGGCCATCGCCTCAGGCATCACCAATGTCGGCTTCAACTGGGCCGTGACGGTAGGCGACGTGGTGAGGGTGGTGCTGCTGTTTTATCTGATGCCCGCGTGGTCCGTGCTGGTGGCCTGGCTGCTGCTGGGGGAAAAGCCCACTGCAGGCTCCCTGCTGCGGCTGGTGCTGGCCATGGCCGGGGTGCTGGTGGTGCTGAAAACGCCCGAGTCCGCCTGGCCCGTGCCCAGCAGCCTGCCCGACTGGCTGGCGCTGGCGGGGGGTTTGAGCTTTGCCATCACCAATGCCTACCTGCGCAAGCTGGGCACCCAAAGCGATGTGCCCAGCGGCGCCCGCATGCTGGCCATGTTTGGCGGCGGTGTTGTGCTGGCCAGTGGCGCGGCACTGGCGGGCATGGGCCAGGGCGTGGTTACGGCGCCAGCGCTGGCCCTTGGCGGGGTGTGGATCATCGCTGGCCTGAGCCTGGCGTTTTTGACCTGCAACGCCTGCCTGCAGTACGGGGCTTCCCGCCTGCCGGGCAGCACCACCGCGTTGGTGATGCTGACCGAAATCGTGTTTGCCAGCGGGTCGGCGGCGCTGCTGGGCACCGCAGAGTTCACGCCGCGCATTGTGTGGGGCGGCAGCCTGATCCTGCTGGCCGCCTTGCTGGCGGCGTTGGCGCCCGCCGCAGAGGCAGCCCATTGACCGTGCCGCCTGACGAGCAACAACGATTCAAACCACAATCAACCCACCCTCACCAGACCCTATCCACAATTTCACCTGCGATTGGATTTTTCATGACCACCCCTTCTGTTTATGGCTTCACCGCCCAACAAATTGACGGCCAGAACATCGCCCTGAGCCAGTTCACCGGTCAGGTGATGTTGATCGTCAACACCGCCAGCGCCTGCGGCTTCACCCCGCAGTTTGGCGGGCTCGAAGCGCTGCACAAACGCTACGCGGCCGAGGGCCTAGCGGTACTGGGTTTCCCCTGCAACCAGTTTGGCGCGCAAGACCCCGGCACCGACGGCGAGATCGCCAGTTTTTGCCAGATGAACTACGGCGTGAGTTTTCCGATGATGAGCAAAATCAACGTGAATGGCGACAAGGCCGACCCGCTGTTCAAGTGGCTCTGCGACCAGGCCCCTGGCCTGCTCGGCACCAAGGCCATCAAATGGAACTTCACCAAGTTTTTGGTCGGCCGCGATGGCCAGGTGATTGGGCGTTATGCCCCGCTGGACAAGCCCGAAAGCATGGCCAAAGACATTGAAGCGGCGCTGGCGAGCACGATCGGCTCAGCCGGACATTGACAGCCATAATTTAGGCAAAATAAGCACCAAATATGCTCCTAGCCCAGGCGTTTACTGCCTCTAATGCTATTTATTAATAGCCAATTAACTGTCACAACACGCATCAGCGTGTCGGCGACCCCAGCACCGCATCTAGCACCTCCACCCAATGCCGCACTGGCGTGGCGGTGCCGCTTTGCAGATGGGTGATGCAGCCGATGTTGGCGGAGGCGATCACGGCGGGCTGCATCTCGCCCAGATGGCCGAGTTTGCGGTCGCGCAGCTGGTAGGCCAGCTCGGGTTGCAGCACGGAATAGGTGCCTGCGGAGCCGCAGCACAGGTGCGCTTCGCAGCTGGCGGTTTTGATCTGAAAGCCCAGCGCGCCCAGATGTTGTTCCACACCGCCGCGCAATTGCTGGCCGTGCTGCAGCGTGCAGGGCGGGTGAAAGGCGATTTGCCCGGCTTGCGCCGCCAGCGCTGCCGACACCTTGGGCTTGAGCGCTTCGACCATGCCGCCCAGCAACTCGCTGACGTCGCGCGTCAACGCGCTAATGCGGGCGGCTTTGGCGGCATAGGCGGGCTCGTCCTGAAAGTGATAACCGTACTCCTTCACGGTGACGCCGCAGCCCGAGGCGTTCATGACAATGGCCTCCAGGCCGGGCTGCTCGACATACGGCCACCAGGCGTCGATGTTGCGGCGCATCTCGGCCTTGCCACCATCGTGGTCGTTCAGGTGAAACTTCACCGCGCCGCAGCAGCCGGCTTTTTTCGCAACGATGGTTTGAATGCCCGCTGCATCCAGCACGCGGGCGGTGGCGCTGTTGATGTTCGGCTTCATCGACGGCTGCACGCAGCCTTCGAGCATCAGCACCGTACGGGCGTGGGTCGCAGTGGGCCAGCGGCCTGCAGCCTGGCGTTCGGGCACCTTGGCTTTCAGCGCGGCGGGCAACAGGCCACGCACGCTTTGGCCCAGCGCCATGGCGGGCGCAAACAGCGGGGAGGGCAGGCCCTCCTTCAGCGCCCAGCGCACGGCTTTCTCGGCAACGGGGCGGGCCACTTTTTTGTCCACGAGCTTGCGGCCAATGTCGATGAGGTGGCCGTACTGCACGCCGCTGGGGCAGGTGGTTTCGCAGTTGCGGCAGGTCAGGCAGCGGTCCAGGTGCAGCTGGGTTTTGCGCGTGGGCTCAGCGCCTTCCAGCACTTGCTTGATGAGGTAGATGCGCCCGCGCGGGCCGTCCAGCTCGTCGCCCAGCAACTGGTAGGTGGGGCAGGTGGCGGTGCAAAAGCCGCAGTGCACACACTTGCGCAAAATCGCCTCGGCAGCCAGGCCATCAGATGAGTTTTTGTATTCAGGGGAAAGGCTGGTTTGCATAGTGGTGCTTTAACGATGGAACGTGTCAGGGGGTCAGTGGATCAGTGGTTTAGCGAGTCAGCGGGTGGAAACTGCTTAAGGGGTGTGTCGGGCCGCCACAGCCTTGCGCCGCCGAATGCGCTGCCAATCGCCCAGCAACGGCGGCAAGCCAATAGCCAGCAACCCCACAGCCAGCGGCAGCACGGCCACAAAGCCGACATATTTGAAGCCGAACGCGCCCGCCAGGCCACCCAAAATAAACATGCCCAGCAGCGTGCCGTACAGGCGCAGCTTGATGCGGTTGGCGCGCACGCGGGAATCGGGCGGCGTGGCGGTGCGGTTCCAGTACAGCAGCTTGCCCAGCTCGATGCCCAGGTCGGTGATGACGCCGGTCATGTGCGTGGTGCGGATCTGCGAGCGCGAGATTTTGCTGACCAGCGCGTTTTGCAGCCCCATGGTGAAGGCCAGCACCAGCACCGTCAGCGGCACGGCAAACGGGGTTTGGCGGCTCAGGGTGGCGCCCATCAGGCCAAACACCAGCAGCAACGCGGCTTCGAGCAGCAGCGGCAGGGCGAATTCGCTGCGCAGCCCCTGGTGACGCGTCCAGTTCACCAGCACCGCCGTGGTGGCCGCGCCCGCCGTGAACGCCAGCAGCGCCCCCACAGCCCCCAGCACCAGCTTGGCGTTGCCCAGCACCAGGTTGTCGGCCAGCATGGAGGCAAAACCCGTCATGTGCGAGGTGTACATCTTCACGATCAGAAAGCCGCCCGCGTTGATCGCCCCGGCATTGAAGGCCAGCAGGCTGCCCAGCAAACGGTTGGTGGCGGCCGTGCGGTGCTGCCCGCTGAGATGGCGAAATCGGCGCATTCAGTTCAAGGGCCAGTGGGCGCGTCAGGCTGCGGCCAGCATGCGGCCCGGGTTCAGGATGCCTGCCGGGTCAAACTGCGTTTTCAGATTGTGTTGAATGCGGGCCAGCGCGCCGGGCAGCGGTGTGAACACCGGCACAGCGTTGTCTGCGGGCAGCGCTGCGCGAAACAGCGTGGCGTGACCCTGCGCCGCGCTGGCAGCTGTGCGAATCTCGGCGGCGTCAGCTGCGGGGCGCTTCAGCCAGCGCTGCGAACCGCCCCATTCAATCAGCGTGTCGCCTAACGCCAGCGGCGCGGCGGTGTCGGCCACGCTGGCGCGCCAGAGTGACTGGCCGGGCTGCAGGGTAAAAAATGGCGAGGTTTGCTCGCGCAGGCTGTGCCACAGCGCGTTGGCATCAAAGGCGGCCACCAGGCGGCCACCCATGGTTTTTTGGGCCGCTGCGACGGCGGCCACTGCACCGCGCAAACGAACGAACAACTGGCCCTGACCGCCCGAGCTTTGCCAGCACGACGCATTGATCGGCAGCGGCAGGCCACCCCATCGGTTGAGCTGCTGCAACGCAGCCGCTTCACCCGATGCAAATGCCAACGTGCATTCAGCCGGGGGCACGGGCAATACCTTCAGCGACACCTCCAAAATGATCGCCAGCGTGCCGAGTGAGCCCGCCATCAAGCGCGACACATCGTAGCCGGCCACGTTTTTCATCACCTGGCCACCAAACGTCAACACTTCACCCTTGCCGTTGAGCAGTTGCACGCCCAGAACATAGTCACGCACGGCACCCACGCTGCTGCGCGCCGGGCCATTGAGCCCGCTGGCCACCATGCCGCCGACCGTCGCGCCCGGGCCGAGGTGGGGCGGCTCGAAGGGCAGACACTGGCCCTGCGCGGCCAGCAGCACCTCCAGCTCGGCCAGCGGCGTGCCCGCGCGGGCGGTCACTACCAGCTCGCTGGGCTCGTAGCTGACGACGCCGCTATAGGCGCGCATGTCCACAAGCTCGCCTTTCGGGCGGTGACCGTAAAAGTCTTTGGTGCCGCCGCCGCGAATGCGCAAGGCTGCGCCCGTGGCGTTGGCGGCGCGCACGCGCTCGGTGAGTTGATTCAAAACGTCAAGATGCATGTCCATCCTCTGATGGTAGGGGCGGGGCCTTTGCTGTGGGTTGATTTTTTTGAACAGAAGGTGTTCGGTTTTTACGCGATGCACTATTACCCGGTGCAGATCGTTTTGCTATCGTATCAATAGCTGTCCAGGCATTAAATATCTGGGCCAGCAACCTATTTGGGCATAAAAACAGCACAAAATCAACACTGGAACGACAAAAGCCCCCGAAACCTGTGTTTCGGGGGCTTTTTTGCGCTGTGCGGCGAAGCGTCAAGCCGCCAGGCGTTTTTCCAAAGCGGCCTTGGTGTCGGTCAGCGCCTGGGGCAGGTGGTGCTGCAGCTGGGTGAACAGCTCGTCGTGCAGCTTCAACTCGGCTTGCCAGGCGGCTTTGTCGATGCTGGTGACAGTGTTGTACTGCTCGGCGCTGAAGTTCAGGCCGGTCCAGTTCAGGTCGCCGTAGCTCGGGCTGGTGCCGGTCAGGTTTTCATTGCCTTTGCCGGTGCCTTCGATGCGCTCGATCATCCAGGCCAGCACGCGCATGTTTTCGCCGTAGCCGGGCCAGGTGAATTTGCCGTCAGCGCCCTTGCGGAACCAGTTGGTGGTGTAGATCTTGGGCAAGGTGGCGCCCATCGCCGAGAGTTTTTCGCCCACATTCAGCCAATGCTGGAAGTAGTCGCTCATGTTGTAGCCAGCGAACGGCAGCATGGCGAACGGGTCGCGGCGCACCACGCCGGCTTGGCCCGTGGCGGCGGCGGTGGTCTCGCTGCCCATGGTGGCGGCCATGTACACGCCTTCGACCCAGTTGCGTGCTTCGCTGACCAGCGGCACGGTGGTGGAGCGGCGGCCGCCAAACATGAAGGCGTCAATCGCCACGCCTTTCGGGTCGTCCCAAGCTTCGTCGAGGGCCGGGTTGTTGGTGGCCGCCACGGTGAAGCGGGAGTTCGGGTGGGCCGCCTTGGCGCCGGTTTCCTTGGCGATTTGCGGCGTCCAGTCATTGCCTTGCCAGTCGATCAGGTGCGCAGGCAGGGCCTTGCCGGGGGCGTCCTGCTCCATGCCTTCCCACCACACGTCGCCGTCATCCGTCAGCGCGACGTTGGTGAAAATCGTGTTGCCGCGCACGCTGAGCATGCAGTTCGGGTTGGTCAGCATGTTGGTGCCCGGGGCCACGCCGAAGTAACCTGCCTCGGGGTTGATGGCGTACAGCTTGCCGTCGGCCGCAGGCTTAATCCAGGCGATGTCGTCACCGATCGTGGTGACTTTCCAGCCTTCAAAGCCCGCCGGCGGCACCAGCATCGAGAAATTGGTCTTGCCGCAGGCGCTTGGGAAGGCCGCTGCCACGTGGTATTTTTTGCCTTGCGGGTTGGTCACGCCCAGGATGAGCATGTGCTCGGCCAGCCAGCCCGGGCTGCCAGAGGGCCCCTGCGAGTCCGCACGGCCCATGTTGGAGGCGATGCGCAGCGCAAAGCACTTCTTGCCCAGCAGCGCGTTGCCGCCGTAACCGGAGCCGTACGACCAGATCTCACGCGTCTCGGGGTAATGCACGATGTACTTGGTCTTGTTGCAAGGCCACTTCACATCCAGCTGGCCTTCTGCCAATGGCGCGCCCACCGTGTGCACGCAAGGCACAAATTCGCCATCCACGCCCAGCACGTCATACACCGCCTTGCCCATGCGCGTCATGATTTTCATGTTGACGGCCACGTACGGGCTGTCCGACAGCTCAATGCCGATGTGCGCAATGGGTGAGCCCAGCGGGCCCATGCTGAAAGGCACCACATACAGGGTGCGGCCTTTCATACAGCCGTCGAACAAGGGCTGCAGCGTTTTGCGCATCGCGCCGGGCTCCATCCAGTTGTTGGTCGGGCCAGCGCTGTCTTTCTCACGCGAGCAGATGTAGGTGCGGTCTTCCACGCGGGCCACGTCAGTGGGGTCGCTCTGCGCTAGAAAGCTGTTCGGGCGCTTGGCTTCGTTGAGCTTCGTGAAGGTACCGGCGTCCACCAGCTGCTGGCACAGCGTGTTGTATTCGGCCTGGCTGCCGTCGCACCAGTGAATGGCGGCGGGCTTGCACAGGGCGACCATGTCGGCCACCCAAGCGATCAGCGTCGCGTTTTTGACATAGGCGGGGGCGTTCAAATTCAGCCCTTGCATGACAGGTTGGTTCATCGTCGAGACTCCAAGTTAAAAAACCAAAGGCCGGAACGCCGCAGATACTGTGCATCACTGGCGCAAGCCGTAAAAGCGCAATATCGACAACCGCCTGCAGCGCAACCGCTTTAAAACCCGGACCGGCAAGCGGTTGTCGGCATACGCCTTGAAACACGGTTTGAACAGAACGCCGCTCAACCCCTTTCGCAGCAGAACCTGCTGCGGCGGTGCGGGCCTGGGCTGCTGGGTAGGCTGCCTTCAACGCCCTGCACCGCCAGCGCTGATGACACCCGGTAGGGCCGCAGAGCAACGCGAAACACGGACGGCGGCGGATAGGCCGCACGGTCTGAGCATTGCATTTTATGAACATCACCCGGAGTTACAAGACAGTTACGGGTAAAACTTATGCATAACAAGCATAGCGTTATGCAATAAAGTATGCCTAGAAAATAGGCAAAACAGCGCTGACCTAGGCAAATATTTGCCAAACCACGTGCTTTGCGCCGCGATGCGCCGGGGCAATGTGCGTTACAACAGCACCCCGGCCTGCACCCACCTGCCCGCCCTCTCACTGTTCGACAGGAGTTTCGATGCGAACCTTCCGCTTTTCCCTGACGCCGTTGCTGTCGTTGCCACCACCACTGCGCTTGCGCTTCCCGCGCTGGCTGCACGGTCTGGGGCTTGCCGCCCTGCTGACCACAACGCTAAGCCACGCGCAAACCGCGCCCGGCAGCGCGCCGCTGGTGGCAGCGGCGGCCAACATGCAAACGGCTTTGACGGAACTGGTGCCGCTGTTTGAGAAACAGGACAACCGAAGGCTGTCACTCTCGATAGGGTCGTCCGCCAATCTGGTGCGACAGATTCAGCAAGGCCTGCCGGCCGAGCTGTTTTTATCAGCCGACGAAGACTTTGCCCTGCGCCTGGCCGATACCGGGCTGAGCATTGACCGCGGCGCGGTCTACGCCACCGGGCGCATCGTGCTGGCCACACTCAAAGACTCGCCCCTGAAGCTTGACCCGCAACTCGCTGGCCTCAAGGAGACCCTGAACAGCGCGCCAGACACCGTGCAAAAGTTTGCAATTGCCAACCCGGAACTCGCGCCTTACGGCAAGGCCGCCGTGCAAGCGCTGCAAAAGCAGGCGATCTGGCCGCTGCTGCAGGCCAAAGTCGTGATGGGCGAAAACATTGCCCAGACCACGCAATACATCAGCTCTGGGGCAGCACCGGCAGGCATCACCGCGCTGGCCCTGGTGCTGGCGCCTGCCGTGGCCAACAAGGTGCGCTATGTGGTTGTGTCCCCCGAACTGCATGCGCCCATCCGTCAGCGCATGGTGCTGCTCAAAACCGCAGGCCCGACGGCGCGGGCGTTTTATGACTTTTTACTCTCGCCGGCGGCCAAACAGGTGCTGCAACGCTACGGCTACGAGTAAACACGTGCCCACACACAGATAAAACCCCGGCACTGCTTTGCGACAATCAAGCGCATGGATTGGCAAGCTGCTCGCATCTCTCTCGCCCTGGCTGTCATCACGGCGCTCCTGCTGTTGCCCTTCAGCGTGTGGTTGGCGCGCTGGCTGGCCACCACCGCCTGGCGCGGCCGCCCCGTGCTGGAGGCCCTGCTGATGCTGCCGCTGCTGTTGCCCCCCACGGTGATCGGTTTTTATTTGCTGACCTCGCTGGGCCAGGGCTCACCGCTAGGCGCCTGGCTGGCGCGCACCTTGGGGCTGCGGCTGGTGTTCAGTTTTGAAGGGCTGCTGCTGGCCAGCGTGTTGGTGAATCTGCCCTTCATGGTGCAGCCGGTGCAGCGCGCATTTGCCGCCATTCCCAACAGCCTGCGCGAAGCCGCCTGGGTGTGCGGGCTGAGCCCCTGGCGTACCTTCTGGAAGATTGAGTTGCCGCTGGCCTGGCCCGGCCTGCTGGCGGGCGTGGCGCTGACCATGGCGCACACGCTGGGCGAGTTTGGCGTGGTGCTGATGGTCGGCGGCTCGATTGCTGGCGAGACCAAAACGCTGTCGATTGCCATCTACGACCGTGTGCAGGCCTTCGACATGGGCAGCGCCCACATCATGGCGCTGGCGCTGGTCGGCGCCTCCCTGGCGGCGCTGGCGCTGGTACTGGGCGCTGACCGAGCCAAGCCGCTACAAGATCGATAGCTGCTCAGTCAATAAACACCTGGGCTAGCGCCTGATTACCCACAAAATGCTTCAAGTCCAGCTTCACAACACCACCCCCATGCGCCTGGCCGCCGCGTTTTACTGTGCGGGCGGCGAACTGCTGGCGCTCGTGGGGCCGTCGGGCAGTGGCAAAACCAGTGTGCTGCGGGCGATTGCCGGGCTGTTGAACACACCCGGCTTGCGCGGGCGCATTCATGTGGGCGAGCAGCCGCAAGACGTCTGGTTTGACTCCAGCCAGCGCATCAGGCAGCCGCCGCAGCAGCGCCGGGTCGGGTTGGTGTTTCAGCATTACGCGCTGTTCCCACACCTGAGTGCTCTTGAAAACATAGCACTGGTAGCAGGAAACACCTGGGCTAGCGAGCAGTTTGATGCATTATTTGCCCGCATGGGGCTGTCGGGGCTGCAGCACCGCCGCCCGGCGCAGCTGTCAGGCGGCCAGCAGCAGCGGGTGGCGCTGGCACGGGCCCTGGCACGGCAGCCCCAGGTACTGCTGCTCGACGAGCCGTTTTCGGCCGTTGATGCGCCCACCCGCCAGACCCTGTACCGCGAACTCGCCAGCCTGCGGCGCAGCGTGGCCATTCCGATGGTGCTGGTCACGCATGACCTGAACGAGGCCCGCCGCCTGGCCGACCGGGTAGTGATTCTGGACGCCGGGGAATCGCTGCAGATCGGCCCACCTGACAAGGTGTTTGCCAGCCCGCGCAATGCCCGTGTCGCCGAACTGGTGGGCATCCAGAATCATTTCAAAGGCCAGTTTTTCACCCACACCGAAGCCGACCCGCCGGGGTTTGGCCGTCTGGTGTGGCACGGCCCTGGCGCCGCGTCGCGCTTCACCCTGAGCGTGATGGACAAGGGCCGCATCGACAACGGGGCCGAGGTCTCGTGGGTGGTGGCCGGGGAGCTGTTGGACATCAGCGTTGCCACGCCATTGGGCGAGCCGCCGACGCCGGACTCACCACGCCGGACGCCATCTGGCGCCACTAACACGCTGGCCTGCTGCCTGCAGGAGGTGCTGGCGCTGGGTGAAATCAGCCTGTGCACACTGGTGCCGAACGCGCTGCCCGACCAGCGCCTGACGCTGAACCTGTCAACCGCCTTGCTGCGCCAGCTGGCCTTGAAGCCCGGAAGCGATGTGCATTTGCGGGTTCCCACAGAAGCGGTGCACATCATGCCGCTGCGCACATAAAAAAAGCCCGCTTGCGGCGGGCTTTGATTCAAAAGACGAAGGAGACGTTCAGCGTGGCGCTCAGGCCATGAACACCGCGATGAACGCCAGCAGCAACATCAGCACACCGCCCACGATGGGTAACACGATGGGCGCAGCGTAGGCAATCGATTCGACCACGTCATTTTCTTGCGCAATAGCGGGGCTGACAGGCGGCACAGAAGCGGCTGGCGTGGCGGTGGTGGCAGGAGCAGACATGGCGGTTTCCTCAAAAAATCAATGCCCCAAGTTTACCTGCGACGCGGCGGGCGCCCACGGCACAGGCGCGTGACCGCGTGACAATGGCGCCATGCACCTCATTTCCGTTCAAACCGGCACCGCCCACCGCATCAAAATTGGCGAGCGCAGCGTGCTCACGGCGGGCGCCAAGCAGGCGGTGCTGGGCCGCACACCAGTCATGCCGCTGGGGCTGATGGGCGACGACCAGGCCGACCTGTCGATTCACGGCGGTCTGGAAAAAGCCGTGTATGCCTACCCCGCCGAGCACTATGCCTTCTGGAAAGCGCAGCGCCAGGCGGCCGGGCTGGGCCTGATTGACGACAGCTTGCCGCACGGCACACTGGGCGAGAACCTGACCCTCAGCGGCCTGCTGGAAACCGATGTCTGGGCCGGCGACGTGCTGCAATTCCCAAACTGTGCACTGCGGGTAAGCGTGCCGCGCGAGCCCTGCTACAAGTTCAACGCCGTCATGGGGCTTTCCAGGGCGTCCAAGGTCATGGCGGAAACCGGTTTTTGCGGGTTTTACCTGCGCGTGGAAACGCCCGGCTCAATTGTTGCAGGCGAGGCCTTCACGCTGATTCCTGGCCCGCGCTCGGCGAGCATTCCCCAGCTGTTTGCAGCCAAGCGGGCGAAACACCTGCGCTGAGGCCAGGCCTCAACGCTGGTGCTGCTCAGCGGCCTCAAACCCGGCCGCCGCCAGCGCTGCCAGCACCTGCGCAATGTGCTCGCGCCCGCGGGTCTGAATCACCAGCTCCAGCTCGACGTTTTGCGCCGCGAGCATGGTGAAGGCGCGCTGATGGTGCACCTCATCGATGTTGGCGCCCGCCTCGGCCACGGTGGCGGTGATTTTGGCCAGCGAGCCCGGCACGTCGCGCACGCTCACGGTGATGCGCGCCAGCCGCCCGGCGCGCACCATGCCGCGCTCGATGATGGCGGCCAGCAGCAGCGGGTCGATGTTGCCGCCGCACAGCACCAGGCCAACTTTTTTGCCTTTGAAGCGCTCGGGGTATTTCAGCAGCGCCGCCAGCCCGGCGGCGCCCGCGCCTTCGACCAGCGTTTTCTCGATCTCCAGCAGCATGACGATAGCTTGCTCGATATCGCCCTCATCGACCAGCAGCATGTCGTCCACCAGCCGGGCCAGAATCTCGCGGGTGATGGTGCCCGGCGTGCCCACGGCGATGCCCTCGGCAATGGTGCTGGCGCCCTGCGAGTGCTGCGTGCCCTTGAGGGCATTGAACATCGCCGGGAAACGCGTGGTTTGCACGCCCACAATTTCAATTCCCGGCTTGATGGCGCGTGCCGCCGTGGCCATGCCCGCCAACAGCCCGCCGCCGCCCACGGCAATCACCAGCGTATCCAGATCGGGCACGGCCTGCAGCATTTCAAGGGCCAGCGTGCCCTGGCCGGCCACGATGGCTTCGTCGTCATAGGGGTGCACGAACACCAGCGCCTGGGCAGCGGCCAGGCCGAGTGCATGCGCGCGGGATTCGTCCAGCGTGTCGCCGTGCAGCACCACCTCGGCGCCAAAGCCGCGCGTGCGCTCGATCTTCACGCCCGGCGTGAAGCGCGGCATGACGATGACCGCGCGGATGCCCAAGCGCTGCGCGTGGTAAGCCACGCCCTGCGCGTGGTTGCCCGCGCTCATGGCGATCACGCCGCAGCGCTTTTCATCGTCGGTGAGCTGCGCGAGTTTGTTGCACGCTCCGCGCTCCTTGAAGGACGCGGTGTATTGCAGGTTCTCGAACTTTAAAAAAAGCTCGGCCCCGGTGATGTTGGACAGCGTGCGCGAGGCCACGCAGGGCGTGTCCAGCAGATGTCCGCGCAGGCGCTCGGCGGCTTGTTCGATGTCGTGAAGACTCAGCATGGTGCTCCTTGGTCAGAGGCGTGCCGCAGCGACACGCGAGCCGCAAGTATCGGGGGCAATGCGTGAAACAAGTCACGCCAGGCGCGCCCAAATCCATTTTCAGCAGCGTCTTCCAAGATTCTGCAAGCTGCGTTAAGGTGATGATGTCGCAGGCGGTTTTGAAAATAGGGCTTACATCCTGAAAAAGTGGCTTCAACCAAAGGTTATCCATGAGCAAGCGCAGCGCACTGGATTTGCAGTCTTACGCGCTATCCCCCGGCCTCAAACAGGCACCCGTGCTGGACCTGATGTGTTCGCACTTTGTGCTGTGCCTGGCCGCGCGTCAGGGGGCCAAGTTCAATGTGCGACGCGATCTGAACAGCCTGATGTCGCTGTCGGGTCGCCACCTGGTGTGGCCGCTGCCGGCGCTGCACCGCCTGCGCGAGTTTTTGGGCCGACGCTGCATCGGCAATGAGGTGTGGGCTGGCCATGAGGCCCTGGGCGACAGCGACTTCATGGCGCGGCACGGTGCCTGGCGCGGGCCCTACGAAGAAGGCACGCTGTTTTTCTACCTCGACGAGTATGCGAAAGACCAGCCCAAAGACCTGTTGCAAGCCCTGAGCGCCACCGGCGACTGGCTGGCCTATGCGCTTAAAAAGCAGTCCACGCTGGTGGAAAAAAACATCGATGCGCTGGCCAACCTGCTGCTGCTGAACCGGGCCGAGCGCGCCCTGCTGCTGTACGGCACGCTGGCGCGCTACCAGCGCGACTTGCGCTCGTTACTGGTGGAGTTCAAGGTCAGCAATGCGCCCGAAGCCTATGCCGCGATTGCCGAGATCGCGGGCGTGCAGGCCACCGAGGTCGCCGAAGCGCTGCGCGCCGGCTCGCGGTTGGAGCGCATCGGCATGGTCGACAACCTGATCTCCGAGCACAACATCACCGACCTGGCCGACCTGATGAAAGTCAGCGAGAAATTACCGCCCGTGCTGATGCGCGAGTACCGCGACACCAGCGAGCTGATGGCGGTGTTCACCCGGCCCAGCGTGCGAAGCGAGCTGGCCATGAATGACTTTGCTTTTGTCATGGACGACGCCAATGTGCTCGTGTCATTGCTCAAAAACGCCGTGGCGAGCAAGGCGCAAGGCGTCAATGTTCTGCTGTACGGCCCGCCCGGCACGGGAAAAACCGAACTCGCCAAGGTGGTTGCGCACGCCGCCGGGCTGGACTTGTTTGAGGTCGAGCACGCCGACCGCGACGGCAACTCGCTCAGTGGCCGCGACCGCTACCGCTCACTGCAAATTGCGCAGGTGTTCCTCAAAGGCAGCCACCAGTCAGCCCTGTTGTTCGATGAAGTTGAAGACGTGTTTCCGCCCGTCTCCAGCGAGGCCGCCCAGCTGTTGGCGCGCTCTGACCAGCTGCCAACGCCCACCACAGGCTCGGTCAATGGCAAGGCCTGGGTGAACCAGATTCTGGAGTCGAACCCGGTGCCCACGCTGTGGGTCACCAACCGCATCGAGCAGATTGACCCGGCCTTTCGCCGCCGCTTTGCCTACCACCTCGAGCTGCGCTCACCGCCGCCAGGCGCGCGCGAAGGCTTGCTGCGCAAAACGCTCGCCGGCTTGCCCGTCAGCGACGCCTTTATCGCCAAGCTCACCGCCAGAAAAGGCCTGACGCCAGCGCAAATTCGCACTGCGGTGCGTTTTGCCAAACTGGCCAGTGCGCCCGAGCCAGCCGGGGATGAGGCACAAGCGGCAGCCGTACGGCAGGCCGAGGAACAGGGCAGCCGGCCGGCGCTGATGGAGTCGCTCATCGAGCGGCAGCTGACGAACGCCGACGTGGCGTTGGGCAACAAAGCGCACGCCACAAGCTGCAAAAGCGCCACCACCTACGACCTGGCTATGCTCAATGTAGAGTCGCGCTTCGAAATTACGCGCATTATCGAAGCGCTCAAAGCCCGCGGCCACGGTGCGCTGTGCTTTTACGGCGCCCCTGGCACCGGCAAAACCGCGTTGGCCGAGCACATTGCCAAAGCGCTCGACAAGCCGCTGCTCATCAAGCAGGCCAGTGACTTGATGAGCAAATACGTGGGCGAAACCGAACAAAACATGGCGGCTATGTTCAAAGAAGCTGAAGACGAAAACGCCGTGTTGCTGCTGGACGAAGCCGACAGTTTTCTGCAAGACCGGCGCGGCGCACAGCGCACCTACGAGGTCACCGAGGTCAATGAAATGCTGCAAGGCATGGAGCGCCACAACGGCGTCTTCATTTGCACCACCAACTTGTTGGACAGCCTGGACGCTGCCGCGTTGCGCCGCTTTACCTTCAAAATTAAGTTCATGGCGTTGACAGCAGCGCAGCGCGAAAGCATGTTTGTGACAGAAGCCCTGGGCAGCAACGCCAGCCTGATGACGTACGAGCTGCGCGTCCGACTGGCCAAGCTGACTCAAATGTGCCTGGGCGACTTCGCCGCCGTCAAGCGCCAAACCCACATCCTAGCGGCGACGTTCTCAAGCGATGAGTTTATGAGTCAGCTGGAAGCCGAGCACCGCATCAAACCGGAAGTGCGCGAGTCGCGCGGTATCGGGTTTGTGCGTTGAATGGGCGCGTAGTGCCAGCCCGATGTGGAACTCGGTTCCCACTAAGCGCCGCAACAGCAAACTTAAAGTCGGCTCAGAGTAGTTCGTTTGCCGCCCTGGCGTGTGTGAGAGCGACTGCTGGTTCAGCGGACGTACAGTGCGATTGGGTTTAGCGTGGTGGGGTAACCGTCAGCGCCGAGCACGCTTCGGTCTCCGAGAAAAAGCTTGTTCCCATCGACATCAAATAGAGATTTCACCCCTTTTATATCGTCGGGCGTTTTGCCCGGAACGCTGGTCAGCGTGATGCCTGAACCGCCGTCGGTATCTTGCGAATACTTGGCGAAATTTGCCGACACGCGGGCCACGTTGGTTTTCCCAGCAACCGTCGCTGCACTAAAAACCAGGTTGAGCGTTTCAGTGACCGTACCGGCTTTAAGGGTGCAGGCAGCGTCCGTGTACACCGTTTGTGTGCCGACAATGTCAATGGCGCTGATCACGATCTTGTCGTTTTTAAAGTAGTAAGCGGGGTTGTAGTCAAAGCCGCTGTGGCAACTAGCCGCATCAGTACGTCGCCATTCGCCTAAAAACTCGGTCGCATCAAAACCGGATGCCGTCATACCGGGGTTGACGGGGGTCGAAGCCGTGCCGCCAGATGCGTCAGTGGTGCCGGTTCCGGTGGCGACTGGCGTGGCGTTGGCAGGGGGTGTTGAGCTGTCGCCACCGCCACCGCAAGCGGTCAAGGTAAACGCGGTCAAACCCACAACCAAAAAATGTGAATATTTCATGAACAACTACAAATAAATTAGAAAAACGGAAGCGCAGTTGTGAATATCGTCACAAACCGTAAGTAAATTGTAAGCGGTACGTTAAGTTTTTTTGAACGAAGCGGCACCGGATAGATCTATTGACGCGCGCAGGAGGGCAGTCAGCACTCAAAACACTGGCTGCGCCGAGAGCTTGCGGCTTACCGGGTGACGGGCTCAACGGCGCCACGGGGCTTGTCGCATCCAGAAGGATGTTTTGCCCCGTCCTGCCTTCGAGGGAAAGGCGCAAAACTTTCCAATTCAATTGCCGCAGCTTGTTGAGATGCGATTGCCCTGGATGCA
>JANLUZ010000102.1:0-2170 GCA_031363755.1 Polaromonas sp. | reverse complement strand
ACACGTTACGCCGCGCTGCCGCGTGCTGGTGGTGGACGACAACATCGACGCCGCGCAGACCCTGGCCGATTTGCTGAGCCTGACAGGCCACGCCGTGCAGCTGGCGCACGACGGCCTGGGCGCCCTGGCCGCCGCCGTGGCCTGGCGGCCCGACGGGGTGCTGCTGGACATCGGCCTGCCCGGCCTGAACGGATTTGAGGTGGCCAAACGCATTCGCCTTGAGGCTGCCCACCCCGCCATGGTGTTGGTGGCGCTGACCGGCTACGGCCAGGCGGCCGACCGACAGCGCTCCCACGAAGCCGGTTTCGACCACCACTTGGTCAAACCGGCCGACTTCGACGAGGTCGAGAAAATTCTGGCGGCGGTGGTGTCTACCGAGGTGGCAGCGCTGGTGTGAGGTTGCGCAGATAGCAAGGCGGCGCCTGGGCACCCAAAATCGGCGAAAATACAGCTAAATAAGCTTCTAGCCCAGGTGTTTACTGCCTTAGCAGCTATTTATTCAATAGCGCGCCGCGAAAGTCCCCTCATGAACTGCCGACCCGGCTGCGGTGCTTGCTGCATCGCCCCTTCCATCAGCTCGGCTATTCCGGGCATGCCCGGCGGCAAACCGGCGGGCGTGCGCTGTGTGCAGCTGGACGCCGCCAACAACTGCCTCATTTTTGGGCACCCCGAGCGCCCGGCCGTGTGCGGGCAACTGCAGCCGTCGGTGGAGATGTGTGGCCGGGATGCCGCTGCGGCCGGGGTGTGGCTGACGCAGCTGGAGCGGGCGACCTGCCCCGGTTAAGGATGGTGCCGCTCAGCGCGGCACCTCCCCCAACACCTCGCCCAATACTTCACCCAGCGCCTCCAGCTGCGCCGTCGAGGTGATCTCAATGCGCCGGTAATGCAGCGCCACGGCCCCAGCCGCCACTAGCGCTTTCAGCGCCTTGGCCAGGGTCTGGCGCGTCATGCCGAGCATCATGGCCAGCGCTTCGTGCGACACCGGCACCGTGGCGCGGACGTCGCTGGCGCCCGTTACGTCACCGCGTGCCAGCAGCAGCAGGCGGCGCGCCACACGCGCCCGGGTCGAGCGCAGCGTGGCGTCTTCCACCAGCCCGTACAGTGCCCTCACCCGCCCAGCCATCAGCACGCTGACGGCGCGGCTGAAGTCGCTGCGCTGCATCAACGCTGCAAAGTCAGCCGCGCTCACCACCAGCAGGGTCGAAGGCTGCAGCGCCGTGATGTCGTGGGTGCGCGGCAGGCCGTCGAGCAGCGAAATTTCACCAAACCAGTTGCCGGGGTCGATCACCGCCAGAATCGCCTCGCGCCCATCGGCCCGCAGGGTTGAGGCCTTCAACGAGCCCCTGACCAGCACGAAAAAGCCGTGTGCCTCAGCATGCTGGCGCAGCGCCATTTCGCCGCGCCCCAGCTGCAGCGGTTCACTGCGCGACAGCAGCTGCGCCTGCAGCGCGTCGTTCAGGCTGGCGAACCAGGGGTTGGCCTGCACAGTGGTGAACACAGATTCAGCAAGGGGCGGGGTCATCCGAACTCCGGGAGTGATTACCCTAGATTGTGTAGTTTTTGACAGTTGGCGGGCAAGGCTTGCCGTACCTTTGGACTCCCAACGATCCCCGTCCGGAGTTTCCATGGTTGCTATGCCACCCAGTTCCCCCCACACCACGCCGCCAACCACGTCGCTAACCACGCCAAAGACCGCCTTCACCCGCATGCGCGACAGCAGCCCAGCCGACTGGCAAGTCATTGGTGGCGAGTTCCGGCAATTTGCCAGCGGCTTGCCCGACCGGGTGCTGACGCACCTCAAACTGCTCGAAGGTGACTTTGGCGGCTTCCCGGTGGACCGGGCCACGCACAGCCTGCAAACCGCCACCCGCGCCCTGCGCGATGGCCGCCCCGACGATTACGTGGTCTGCGCGCTGCTGCACGACATCGGCGACACCCTGGGCAGCTTCAACCACCCGGACATCGCCGCCGCCATCCTCAAGCCCTTCGTCAGCGAAGAACACCACTGGATGGTGCAACACCACGGCATTTTTCAGGGCTACAACTTCTTTCACCACCTCGGCATGAACCGCGACATGCGCGACGCCTTCAAGCCCCACCCCTGCTACGCCATGACGGAAGAGTTCGTCGCGCTGTACGACGACCCGTCGTTCGACGCCAGCGCCCCCAC
>JANLUZ010000066.1:0-48766 GCA_031363755.1 Polaromonas sp. | reverse complement strand
AAAACGATCACCAGACAAAACCCCATGGCTATCTCGTAACTGACCATTTGGGCCGAAGCCCGCATGGCTCCAAGAAACGCATACTTGGAATTGGACGCCCACCCCGCAATGATGACGCCATAAACCTCCAACGACGTCACTGCCATCAAAAACAGAAGGCCAGCGTTGATATTGGCCAATGCAACGTCGGGCCCAAACGGCACCACGGACCACGCTGCGAGCGCTGGCATGATGGTCATCACCGGCCCAAGCACAAACAGCCCTTTACTTGCCGCAGTCGGGATGATGATCTCTTTGGTCAGCAGTTTCAGGGCGTCAGCGATCGGTTGTAGCAAACCAAATGGCCCAACTCGGTTCGGCCCAAACCGGATTTGCGTGAAACCAATTGCTTTGCGTTCCCACAAAGTTAGATAGGCCACACACCCCATCAACGGCAGCAGGACTGCCACAATTTTAATCAGCGTCCAAAGTACTGGCCATACTGTGAGCGGCCACGCGCCGCCCATCATCCCCTGCCCGAAGCCATACAACGTATCAATCATGCGCGCTCTTCTGCCTTTAATTGAGGCTCGGCCGCCAAGTCGCCTCTATAGCGCTGCGCGTCGGCTGTGAGTTGCAACGATGTGGCTCGCCTGACCAGACTGTCAAGTTGGTAAATCGACGCCACGACGGGTAGCGTGAAAGATTCAGTGGCGGGGATTGCGACCGATTGATCAGGAGCATTGTTCAGCTGCTCGGGGGCAACGAAAGCGGAATCAGCGCCCACAACCTGCTGGAGCACATCTTGCGATGACTCAAAGTCGAAGCCCGGTAAACCCAGCAGATTCGCCACTACGCGCAATACCTTCCAAGCAGGCCGGGTCTCACCTACCGGTTTGACCACCGCATGGAAGCTTTGGATACGTCCTTCCGCATTAACGAAAGTCCCAGACGTTTCCGAAAAGGGCGCAATAGGTAACAACACATCGCTGATTTCCAAATTGCATTTAAAGGGGCTCATGGTCACTACCATCTGGGCCCTATTCAACGAATCAAATGCTTTTTTGCCGAACGCTGAATCAAATTCAGGCTCGACGTTCAGCAGTACAACCGCCTTGAGGCTACCACGCAGCATAGCGCCAGCATCCACTCCATTTGACTGCGGTAAGGCTTTCGCCAACTGCGCACCCACCGTGTTGGCGGCTTCTGTCAAATAACCCACAGTTGCGCCTGTCTGAGCTCCGATCCACGAAGCCATTGCAAGAAGACTGGACGCGTGAATATGGTGGGCTGCGGCATTTCCCAACAAAATTGCCTTACGTTCACCACTCAAAAGAGATGTTGCGATCGCTTTGGCAGAGGTTGTTATGTTGCCTTTGGCAGGCGCGTCAATAGACTTCTCTGCCGCTACAACAGCAGCGATATCAGTCAATGAGCCGAGCCACTCGCTTGCCTCTGCAGAAATCAGATGCGAGACGCGCAAAGCCCATGCGTCCGGGGCATGCACTTCACTTTCGGAACCAATCGCACTCACCACGCAGCCTCGCTGCGCCGCCTGCCGAATACGTTGTGCGAACAACGGGTGATCTTTTCGCAAATTCGACCCAACAACAAGCACGCGTTGAAGCTGCGACAGCGATGCAATCGTTGTACCCAGCCATCGGATTGAAGACGATTGCGCCGCGAATTCAGCATTACGTAATCGATAGTCAATGTTGTCGCTACCAAAACCACGCATGAGTTTGCCCGCCAAATACAGTTCCTCAAGGGTGCTATGGGGGCTTGCGAGCACACCAATACTTTCAGCGCCATAGTCTGCTTTGATCTGCTTCAAACCATTAGCCACATACTCCAAGGCTGTCTGCCAATCAACTGCATTCCATTGACCCGCCTGCTTTATCATCGGACTGGTTAGGCGTTCATCGCAATTCAGTGCTTCATACGAGAAGCGGTCGCGGTCAGCAATCCAGCACTCATTAACGGCTTCATTCTCGAGGGGGACGACACGCATTACCTTGTTCGCCTTCACCTGAACAATCAGGTTCGCACCTGTCGAGTCATGCGGGCTGATGGACTTGCGACGAGACAGTTCCCAGGTTCGTGCACTGTAGCGGAACGGCTTGCTTGTCAGAGCGCCAACTGGACAGAGATCAATCATGTTTCCGGACAGTTCGGAGTCCACCGACATCCCAACAAAGGTCTCGATTTCTGCATGCTCACCGCGATGAGACATGCCCAGTTCCATCACGCCAGCAACTTCCTGACCAAAACGCACACAGCGAGTGCAGTGAATGCACCGGCTCATCTCTTGCATCGAAACCAGCGGACCCACTTCCTTGTGGAAAACGACCCGCTTCTCTTCCTCATAGCGCGACCCGCTACCGCCGTAACCGACAGCGAGGTCCTGCAGTTGGCATTCGCCGCCCTGGTCACAAATTGGGCAATCCAGCGGATGGTTGATCAGCAAAAACTCCATCACGCCCTTCTGTGCTTTGATGGCTTTGTCGTTTTTGGTGTGCACCACCATGCCTTGCGTCACGGGCGTTGCACACGCGGGCATCGGCTTAGGCGCTTTTTCGACATCCACAAGGCACATCCGGCAGTTGGCAGCAATGCTCAATTTCTTGTGGTAGCAAAAATGAGGGATGTACGTGCCAGCCTTTTCGGCGGCGTGCATCACTGTGCTGCCTTCAGGCACCTCGACTTTTTTTCCGTCCAGTTCAATTTCAACCATGATTTTTTCTTTCAGTCCGTCAAGCGGGGGTTGCGTACGACTGGTCAATGACATGGCCGTCCTTTTGCAATCCTGACGTCGGGATCATGGCTTCGAACTCATGGCGGAAATGCTTGATCATGGCGCGCACGGGCATCGCTGCAGCATCACCCAAAGCACAAATCGTTCGACCCTGAATGTTATCGGCAACCGAATTCAAAAGGTCCATATCTGTGGATTTTCCGTGTCCCGAATGAATACGGTCGACGACACGCCATAGCCACCCCGTTCCCTCGCGGCAGGGTGTGCATTGCCCGCAGGATTCATGCATGTAAAAGTACGACAAACGCTTTAGCGACTCCACCATACAGCGGGTATCGTCCATCACAATCACTGCACCAGACCCCAACATGGACCCTGCCTTAGCGATCGAGTCGTAATCCATGGAGCATTCCATCATGATTGACGCAGGCAGCACCGGCGACGATGAACCACCAGGGATCACGGCCTTGAGCGTGCGCCCGTTAGCAGCGCCCCGGATACCACCCGCCAGCTCCAGAAGCTTTGCAAAACTTGTTCCCATCGGAACTTCATAGTTGCCCGGCAACTCGACATCTCCAGACACCGAATAAATCTTGGTACCACCATTGTTCGGTTTACCGCATTCCAGATATGCCTGACCTCCATTGCGGATGATCCACGGCACAGCTGCAAATGTCTCAGTGTTGTTGATGGTTGTCGGTTTGCCGTACAACCCAAAGCTGGCGGGAAAGGGCGGCTTAAAACGCGGCTGTCCTTTTTTCCCCTCAAGAGACTCAAGCAGCGCCGTTTCCTCACCGCAAATGTAAGCCCCAAAACCATGGGAAGCGTGAAGTTGGAAGCTAAAAGCACTGGCTAGAATGTTGTCACCCAGCAGCCCTGCTTCGCGCGCCTCCCCCAACGCTTCCTCGAAGCGTTGGTAGGTTGCGAATATCTCGCCGTGAATATAGTTGTAGCCGACTGAAATACCCATCGCGTAGGCCGCAATCGCCATACCTTCGATGACGCTGTGCGGGTTGTATTGCATGATGTCGCGGTCTTTGCAGGTGCCCGGCTCACCCTCGTCTGAATTACAAACAAGGTATTTCTGCCCGGGAAATTGACGCGGCATGAAACTCCATTTAAGTCCCGTCGGAAACCCCGCACCGCCGCGCCCACGCAGCCCGCCAGCTTTAACCTCGGCAATCACTTGATCAGGGGTCATTCCGGCCGCCACCTCAGTGCTTCCGTCATTCACCTCACCAAGTATTTTTCGCAATGCTTGGTAGCCACCGCGTGACTCGTAGTCTTTAAGGCGCCAGTTACTTCCGTTCAGATCAGCGAGTATCTGGGGCTTGATATGGCGGCCGTGAAAACAGGTTTGAACACCCGTTGCCGCGAATTGCACCAAAACGCCTTGGGCTTTGGAATAGGTCGAAGTTTCATACATTGCGGTCATGGTGACTTTGCCTCTGCGGATTGAAGTCCAGCGATCATCTGGTCAAGTTTGTCGTTGGTCATTAAACTGCACATCGTCAGGTCGTTAACCAACACCACAGGTGAGTCAGCGCAGGCGCCCAAACACTCCGACTGCTGCAACGTGAACAACCCGTCAGCCGTTGTTTCACCCATGACGATACCCAACTTCTTTTCGAGGTGCTTCAAGGCGACTGCGCCTTCACGCAGCTGGCAAGGCAAATTGGTGCATACATTGAGCTTGTATTTCCCGACTGGCCGCTGGTTGTACATGTTATAAAACGTCGTCACCTCGTGAACAGCAATTGGCGGCATCTCCAAAAATTCAGCCACAAGCTTCTCGCTGTCAGCGCTGACAAAACCCAACTCCTCCTGTAGGATGGTCAGGCAAGCCATTACGGCCGACTGTTTTTGCGCTGCGGGGTATTTAGCCACCTCACGGTTGAACCGGGTCAACGTCTGTTGTGAAAGCATGTCTTGTTTGGCGCTGGTTTATTACTGTTCAACGATCAATTTCACCGAACACGATATCCATCGTGCCGATCACTGCAACTGCATCGGCGATCATGTGCCCGCGGGACATTTCGTCCATCGCAGCCAAGTGGGAAAACCCTGGCGGCCGAATTTTCAACCGATACGGTTTATTCGCCCCATCACTGACGATGTAAATACCGAATTCGCCTTTCGGGTGTTCAACAGCGGCGTAGGCTTCGCCTTCAGGAACATGAAAGCCTTCGGTAAATAATTTGAAATGATGGATCAACTCTTCCATGTTCGACTTCATGGACTCTCGGTCCGGCGCAGCGACCTTATGATTGCTAGTGATCACTGGGCCGGGATTAATCCGTAGCCAATCAATACATTGCTTGATGATCCGGTTGGACTGGCGCATCTCTTCGATGCGAACCAGATAGCGATCATAGCAGTCGCCTGTTTTACCTACTGGAATATCAAAATCCATTTGGGCGTAAACATCGTAAGGCTGCTGCTTGCGCAAATCCCAGGCAAATCCCGAGCCGCGAAGCATGGGTCCTGTGAAGCCGAGATTCAGTGCCCGCTCGGGGGATACGACACCCACCCCAACCGTACGCTGCTTCCAAATGCGGTTGTCTGTGAGCAGGGTTTCATATTCATCAACATAGCCGGGAAACTTTTTGGTGAAATCCTCAATAAAGTCAAGCAATGAGCCTTGACGGTTTTCATTCAAAGCCTCAATTGCCTTCGCATTTTTTACTTTGCTCACACGATACTGCGGCATGGACTCCGGCAAATCGCGGTAAACACCGCCGGGACGAAAATAAGCCGCGTGCATGCGTGCGCCCGACACGGCTTCATACATATCAAACAGCGATTCACGCTCGCGAAAACAGTAAATAAGAATATTCATTGCGCCACAGTCAAAACCGTGAGCGCCCAACCACAGCAGGTGATTCAACAGGCGCGTGATTTCGGCATACATCACTCGGATGTATTGAGCACGGACCGGTACATCAACATCCAACAGCTTCTCGATAGCCAAACAATATGCCTGTTCGTTGGACATCATCGACACGTAGTCGAGTCGGTCCATGTAGGGCAAAGACTGAATGTAAGTTTTACTTTCTGCAAGCTTTTCCGTCGCACGATGCAACAACCCAATATGCGGGTCGGCCCGCTGAATAACCTCGCCGTCGAGTTCGAGTACCAGACGGAGAACGCCGTGAGCCGCCGGGTGCTGGGGGCCGAAGTTTAAGGTGTAGTTCTTGATTTCAGCCATGCGTCACCCCACCGTAGTTATCCTCGCGAATCACGCGTGGTGTGATCTCGCGCGGTTCAATCGTGACAGGCTGGTAAATAACGCGTTTTTGCTCAGGGTCGTAACGCATTTCCACATAGCCGGTTGTCGGAAAATCTTTTCTGAATGGGTGACCGATAAATCCGTAATCGGTCAGGATGCGTCGCAGGTCGTTATGACCTTCGAAGACGATACCGAAAAGATCAAAAGCTTCGCGTTCAAACCAATTGACCGAATTCCAGATGTCATTGATCGAGTCGACCACCGGGAAGTCGTCGTCTGGACAGTATGTTTTGAGCCGAATGCGATGGTTAAGGCTTACGGATAGCAAATGCGATGTCACGCAATATCGTGGGCCTTCGTACTGACCATCGTTAAATTCCGAGTAGTCGATGCCGCACAGATCCACGAGTTGCTCAAACTTGCAACCGTCAGCGTCTCTCAGCAACAAGGCCACCGAATAATAATCAGCAGATGCAACCTGCAAGGTTACTTCGCCGTAAGCCACACTTATCTTTTTAACCCGATCACCCAACAGGGCTGAAATCGCATCAACCAATTCCGCAGGGGTTGCAGGCACAGCAAGTACAGACGACAGCATCACGCCCTCGCAATCGTGTTGGTACGGCGAATTTTTTGCTGCAATTGGATGATGCCGTACATCAGTGCCTCCGCCGTTGGCGGACAGCCTGGTACATACACATCGACAGGCACAATGCGGTCACAGCCACGGACCACCGAATAGCTGTAGTGGTAATAACCGCCACCATTGGCGCAGGAACCCATCGACAAAACCCAGCGCGGCTCCGACATCTGGTCATAGACCTTGCGCAACGCAGGTCCCATTTTGTTGCACAGGGTGCCGGCAACGATCATCAGGTCGGATTGCCTCGGACTCGGGCGGAACAACATGCCGAATCTGTCCATGTCATAACGCGCGGCACCCGCATGCATCATTTCGACAGCACAACATGCCAAACCGAACGTCATCGGCCACAGTGAGCCCGTCTTGGCCCAGTTGACCACCGAGTCGTAGCTCGTGGTCATGAACCCTTCATTGAAAACACCTTCAAGCGACATAACCGTAACTCCTTTGGTGAGCCGTCTTAGCCTTGCGAGTTTGTTAGCGAGAAATGTCACCACTAAAACTCGGATTCGAGCCATTGTTAGGCGAATTGAACTCAACTTATTCCCAGTCGAGTGCGCCTTTTTTCCACTCATAAGCAAAACCAACCACCAAAATACCAAGAAACACCATCACTGCCCAAAATCCGACCAAACCAATCTCTTTCAAAGCGACTGCCCACGGGAAAAGGAATGCAATTTCCAAATCAAACAAAATAAACAGTATGGCAACAAGATAATAGCGTACGTCGAATTTCATTCGAGCGTCTTCAAACGCTTCAAAACCACACTCGTAAGGTGAGTTTTTCTCGCTGTCGGGCTTGACGGGCCCCAGGAGCCGGCCCAAAACCTGAGGCACGATACCAACAGCGACACCAACAAGAATAAAAAGTAAAACCGGAAGGTATTCGTCAAGATTCATCGTGGACCCGGCACCATCGGAAGTTGTGAGAACAGTTTGCGCCTGAAAGTTTTTAAGCGTCGCAACCAAAAAAATAGCCCCAAAAGGCCTGTTTATTCCGCTGGATTTGCAATACATGACCAGAAAACTCTGGTGCGGACGGCGAGACTCGAACTCGCACAGCTTTCGCCACTACCCCCTCAAGATAGCGTGTCTACCAATTTCACCACGTCCGCGGTATTTCTTATCTGCTTTTAACAGTGATTTCGACCAGGTGAGGTAGAGGAATTCGAAGATTTCGAGCGCCTGGCGGAACTTAGAGTTTACCCTGAAATGAGCTGCCTTTCAGACGACCCGCCCACCTCAAGGCGCATTATTTCGTCGGAATTTGACCCACACCTGACGCTGGTGCAGCTGGCTTCGCACCTAACAACGGCGCTGAGGCGGGTACTTGTGCACCTGACGGAATTTGCGCCGCGCCTGATGCTGCGACCGCTGGTGCTGCTAGGGGTGCAGTCTGCAGAACACTGGAACCCCCGGAACGCGGCTGAGCATTGCCAAAATAGGCCAAGAGCAGCGTGCAGACGAAAAACACAGTCGCCAAAATGCCAGTACCACGCGACAGAAAGTTGGCACTGCCACTGGCTCCAAACAAACTTCCTGAGCCGCCGCTGCCAAAAGCCGCGCCCATGTCAGCGCCTTTGCCGTGCTGCACCAAAATGAGACCAATCATGCCCAGTGCAGCCAGCATCTGCAAAGCCAAGACAACGGTTAAAACGACGTTCATATTTACTCCTGATTTAATAGCATGTAGTACAGATCATGCCTGGGCAACAGCGACAATTGTCAAAAAATCCGCGACCTTGAGCGACGCACCGCCGATCAAACCACCGTCTATATCGGTCTGGCCAAGCAATTCGCGCGCGTTCTCGGCGTTCATGCTTCCGCCGTACAAGATCTTGATGGTCGCGAAGTGCGGCGTTGCAACGGCAAGCTGGGCCCTGAGCACCGCATGTACCGCCTGCGCTTGCGCTGGGGTTGCCGTTTTACCGGTGCCGATCGCCCACACTGGCTCATAAGCCAACACGATCTCACTGATGCAATGACCGTTAGCGTGAATGACAGCGGCCAGTTGGCGCTTCACGACCTCTTCAGTGCGCCCTGCGTCGCGCTCAGCCAGCGTTTCGCCGACACACACGATCGGCGTCACCCCTTCGAGCAGCGCCGCCTTGGCCTTGTCGGCCACCAACGCATCCGTTTCACCGTGGTACTGCCGCCGCTCTGAGTGACCCACTATGGCATAGCGACAACCCATGTCCTTGAGCATGGCAGCACTGATTTCACCGGTGTACGCCCCTGACGAGCGAGCAGACACATCCTGCGACCCAGCGGCCACAGGCGCAAGGCCGGTATGTGCCCGCTTCAGCGCATGGATCTGCGACAAATAGATTGCCGGAACGCACAGGACGACATAGCAGGTCACGACTGGAGCTGCTTTCAAGCCGTCTCCCATAGCCGACAACAGCGCCTCGTTAGCAGCCAGGCTGCCGTTCATTTTCCAATTGCCAGCAATTAGTTTTGTCGTCGTGCTCATGCTGCCGAGCCTTCCGCTTTGCTAGAAACCCAGGTCATCACAATCTTGCCGACGTGCTGGTTGGACTCCATCAAGGTGTGTGCGCCCGCAGCATCGGCCGCTGCAAACACACCGTGAATCACGGGCTTGATGGCGCCTGACGCCAGCAAAGGCCACACCGCTTTTTTCAGCGCTGCGGCAATGGCAGCCTTGAACTGCAGCGAACGCGGACGAAGGGTGGAGCCCGTCACCGTGAGGCGTTTGCGCAGCACCATGCCGGCATTGAACTCGGAGGCGACGCCGCCCTGCACTGCAATGATCACGAGCCGGCCATCGTCCGCCAAGCATTCGACTTCGCGGGCCACGTAACTTCCCGCGACCATGTCGAGGATGACGTTCACGCCTTTTCCACCCGTGATGGTCTTGACAGATTCCACAAAATCCGCTGACTTGTAATTGATCGCGTGGTCCGCGCCCAAGGCCAGACACGCCGCGCACTTTTCATCGCTGCCCGCAGTAACTAGCACGGTTGCGCCCAACGCCTTGGCCATCTGAATCGCCGTGACGCCGATGCCACTTGAGCCGCCCTGGATCAGCAAGGTTTCGCCTGCTTGCAAGCGCGCGCGGTCAAACACATTGCTCCAGACGGTGAAGAATGTTTCTGGCAACGAAGCCGCCTGAATGTCGCTGAAGCCTGGCGGAACTGGCAAACACTGGCCCAGCGGGGCCACGCACTGCTCGGCATAGCCGCCACCGGCGACCAGCGCACAAACCCTGTCGCCTAGTTTGAAACCGGCACCAGCCATCGCGGCAGTGTCACCGCCGATGATCTCGCCCGCCACTTCGAGGCCAGGAATATCCGAGGCACCGGCTGGCACGGGGTAGTGGCCCATGCGCTGCAGCACGTCGGGGCGATTGACGCCGCTAGCCGCCACACGGATCAGCACCTCGCCGACGGCTGGCACCGGCGCAGCGCGTTCGCCGAGGCGAAGCACGTCTGGCGCGCCAAACGATGTGATTTCAATGACTTTCATGAATTTTCCAATCAAATAGGCTGCTAGCCCAGGTATTTACTGCCTGGACAGCTCACTATTCAATAGCAGTGATTAACCACGATCCTGGTCATGGCCGGGTGCTGAGCGGTCCAGCAAGGCCTTCATCGACAGCTTGACACGACCTTTTTCGTCGGTTTCCATGACCTTGACCTTGACGATCTGGCCTTCTTTCAAGTAGTCGGTCACGCGTTCGACGCGCTCGTGGGCGATCTGGCTGATGTGCAGCAGACCGTCTTTGCCCGGCAGCAGGTTGATCAATGCGCCGAAGTCCAGAATCTTTGTGACGGGGCCTTCGTAGACCTTACCAACTTCAAGTTCAGCCGTGATCTCGGCAATGCGGCGCTTGGCCTCGTCAGCCTTGGCGCTGTCATTCGACGCGATGGTGATGGTGCCGTCCTCCTCGATGTTGATCTGCGTGCCGGTTTCTTCGGTCAACGCGCGAATCACAGCGCCGCCTTTGCCGATCACGTCACGGATTTTGTCGGGGTTGATTTTCATCACGTACAGGCGGGGAGCGAAGTCAGACACTTCGGTCTTGGCTGCGCCCATGGCTTCCTGCATTTTGCCGAGGATGTGCATGCGGGCTTCCTTGGCTTGCGCCAGTGCGACCTGCATGATTTCCTTGGTGATGCCCTGGATTTTGATGTCCATCTGCAACGCGGTAATGCCGAAAGTGGTGCCCGCAACCTTAAAGTCCATGTCGCCCAGATGATCTTCATCACCCAGGATGTCGGTCAACACCGCAAAGCGGTTGTCGTCCTTGATCAAACCCATGGCGATGCCGGCCACGTGGGCTTTCATCGGCACGCCAGCATCCATCAGCGACAGGCAGCCGCCGCACACCGACGCCATCGACGACGAGCCGTTGGACTCGGTGATTTCGCTGACCACACGCATGGTGTACGGAAACTCTTCTTTTGAAGGCAGCGCGGCGATCAGCGCGCGCTTGGCGAGGCGACCGTGGCCGATTTCGCGGCGCTTTGGCGAGCCAACACGGCCGGTTTCGCCGGTGGCGAACGGAGGCATGTTGTAGTGCAGCATGAAGCGGTCTTCGTAGTCGCCGCTCAGCGCGTCGATGCGCTGGGCATCGCGCTCGGTGCCCAGCGTGGTCACCACCAGCGCCTGGGTTTCACCACGCGTGAACAAGGCCGAGCCGTGGGTGCGTGGCAACACGCTGTTGCGAATTTCAATAGCGCGCACGGTGCGCGTGTCGCGGCCGTCGATGCGGGGCTCACCAGCCAGAATCTGGCTGCGAACGATTTTGGCCTCGATGTCGAACAACATGCCTTCAACCGTCACGCTGTCGAACGCCACGCCGTCGGCCTTCAGGGCGGCCATGACTTCGGACGTGACCACGCGGCAAGCCTGGGTGCGGGCTTGTTTTGCGCGGATTTGGTAGGCCGCTTGCAGCTTGACGCCGGCCAACTCGCCCACCTTGGCGATCAAGGCTTCGTCTTTGGCTGGCGCTTGCCAGGCCCAGACCGGCTTGCCTGCGTCACGAACGAGTTCGTGGATGGCGTTGATGGCGATGTTGCCCTGCTCATGGCCGTAGACGATGGCGCCCAGCATGATTTCTTCAGACAACTGGCTGGCTTCGGACTCGACCATCAGCACGGCGGCTTCAGTACCGGCCACGACCAGGTCCATCTTGGAGTCTTTGAGCTGGGTTTTGCCGGGGTTCAGCACGTACTGGCCGTCGATGTAGGCCACGCGGGCGGCACCGATGGGGCCGTTGAACGGGATACCGGAAATGGCTAACGCCGCGCTGGAAGCGATCAACGCGGGGATGTCGCCTTCGACTTCAGGGTTCAGCGACACCACATGGATGACGACCTGCACTTCGTTGAAGAAGCCTTCAGGAAACAGCGGGCGAATGGGGCGGTCGATCAGGCGGGACGTCAGGGTTTCGAATTCGCTGGGGCGGCCTTCGCGCTTGAAAAAGCTGCCGGGGATGCGGCCAGCGGCGTAGGTTTTTTCAAGGTAATCGACCGTCAGGGGGAAGAAGTCCTGGCCGGGTTTGGCATCAGTTTTGGCGACCACCGTGGCCAGCACCACGGTGCCGTCCATGTCCACCAGCACAGCACCGCTGGCCTGGCGGGCGATTTCGCCGGTTTCCATCGTGACCGTGTGCTGGCCCCACTGGAAGGTTTTGCTGACTTTATTGAAAATGCTCATGGTGTATGTCCACTTCGATTCAAGCGCATGAGGCTGCGCTGAAGGCCTTGACGCGTGGCAGTTGAGAACGATGCCATTCCACAAAAACCCTTGCTGCCGACCCATTGGCCAGGTTTTCTTGTGGAATGACACAGCGCGTACCCGTTTTGCCCCACTCCAACGTGACGAAAATAAAACTCAGGTGACGAATTCAGACATTCAATAGCGAATTCGGAAGTAAAAAATGCCTGAGTCAGTCGAGCTAACTCAGGCACTTCGTGATCTCTTACCGATTACTTGCGCAGGCCAAGCTTGGCGATCAGCGCAATGTAACGTGAAGCGTCTTTTGACTTCAGGTAATCCAGCAGCTTGCGGCGGCGGCTGACCATGCGCAGCAGGCCGCGGCGACCGTGGTGGTCTTTGGCGTGGGTTTTGAAGTGAGGCATCAACTCATTGATGCGTCCGGTCAGCAGGCCGACTTGAACTTCTGGGCTACCTGTGTCGCCAGGAGCGCGGGCATTGGACTGAACGATGTCAGCCTTGATTGATTTTGCAATCATGATTTTCTTTTCTGCACCGAAGTGCGACGTGCGAGCGAAGCAGTGGTCCCGAGATGGGATGAAAATGACCGCTTTCGTCGTGTTCCGCAGCTGAAAAATGCAAGGCATCGCCTGCCGCAGAGCCTTCGAGTATAGCCCAAGCTAGCGGGCCGAGGGCTCGGCCAGCCACTGGCGCAACCGGTCAACGCCCTGCCCCAGACGCGCCACGTCCTGGCTCGCAAAACACCAGCGCAGCCAGCCCTGGGCGCCGGGCGTGGGGTTGGCCATGAAGGCGTTGCCAGGCGCCAGCCCCAGCCCGGCCTCAACCACAAGTCGTTTGGCGGTGGCCAGTGAATCTCCGAAACGGGCCTGGTCTTCCAGGCGGAAAAACGCGTACATGCCACCAAGCGCCGGCGCAACCTGCACGCCAGGCACGGCCTGCAGCAGCGGGACCAGCGTGTCGCGGCAATTTTGAAGGTGGGCGACCACGCGCGGCGTGATGTCGGCGCAGCGCTCAATGGCGACCAGCCCGGCGCGCTGGATGAACACCGGCGCACACGAGGTGTTGAACTCGATCAGCTTGCCCAGATGCGGCAGCGCAGACGGCGGCATCACCAGCCAGCCGAGCCGCCAGCCGGTCATCAAAAAGCTTTTGGAAAAGCTGTGCGCCACGATGACGCGGTCCTCTGCGTCGGCAATGTCAAGAAAACTCGGCGCTGCGCCATTGATGGTAGGCGCGTAATACAGCCGCTCATACACCTCGTCGGCCAGGATCCACGTGCCGGTTTTGCGGCAATGCGCCAGGATGGCTTGCTGCTCGCTGCGGGTCAGCGTCCAGCCCGTGGGGTTGTTGGGCGCGTTGATGACCAGCAGCTTGGTGGCCGGGGTGATGGCGGCGAGCAGCTCGTTCATGTCAAGCTGCCACTGCCCACCAACGGGCTTCAAGCTGACGCAGCGCACGTTGGCACCCATGATGGCGGGCTGCGCCGTGAGGTTGGGCCACACCGGCGTGACGGCTACGACGTCGTCGCCCGCATTGACCAGCGCCTGCACCGCCAGCATCAACGCGTTCACGCCGCCCGACGTCACCGCGATCCGGTCCATGCCGATGGGCGCTGCGCCGGGCGTGCGAAGGCCGGTGCAATACGCGGCGATCGCACCCCGCAACTCGGCCAGGCCCAGGTTGTGGCTGTAGAACACCTCGCCGCGCTGCAGCGACTCGGCCGCCGCGTCGCGGATGAAAGCCGGCGTGACCTCGTCGCTTTCACCAAACCAGAACTTCAGCACATCGCTGCGGCCCAGGCCCGCATTGGCGACCTGGCGGATCATGGATTCTTCGAGATTGACAACGGCTTGGCGCATGGAAAGAATTCCGTGAAAAACAAAGGTTAACCCGGTAGTGACCAGAACAAAGCCCCAAACAAACGCTATGTTATTGATAGCTATACGGGCAGTAAACGCCTAGACTAACGCGTTATTCGACTGTTATCTAGCCGTTTCAAGCCGCTGGGCCGCCCGAAATTGCCATACTCACGTCAACCACGTCAACTACGCCGACCACGCCAGCCGCGCCTGCAACGGCGCTGGCCGCCGGCTCAGCCAGCGGCCAGCGCGGTTTGACATCAAACGTGTAGCCACTTTGCAGCGCGTTCAATGATTCAAGCCCGGCCTGCAGGCGCATGCCGGCGGCCAGTGCAATCATGGCGCCGTTGTCGGTGCACAACTCCAGCTCGGGGTAGTGCACGCGGATGCGGCGCTGCTGGCAGGCGGCGTTGAGTTGTTGGCGCAGCAGTGCGTTGGCCCCCACGCCACCCGCCACCACCAGGCGCTGCAGGCCGGTTTGCTGCAGGGCCGCGACGGACTTTTTCACCAGCACCTCGACGATGGCCGCCTGGGTAGACGCCGCCAGGTCCGCCTTGCGGGCCTGCAAGTCGTCGCCCAGCTTTTTGGCTTGCGTGAGAACAGCGGTTTTCAGCCCGGCAAACGAAAAGTCGAGGTTGCCACTGTGCAGCAGCGGCCGGGGCAGCTTGAACGCCGCGGCGTCGCCCTGCTCGGCCAGTTTGGACAGGTGCGGGCCGCCCGGATAAGGCAGGCCCATCAGCTTGGCTGATTTATCAAACGCCTCCCCGGCCGCGTCGTCGATGCTTTCGCCCAGCAACGCATAGCTGCCCACGCGGTCCACCCGCATCAGCTGGGTGTGGCCGCCCGACACCAGCAGCGCGACAAACGGAAACTCCGGCGGGTCAGAACTCAAAAACGGCGACAGCAAATGCCCTTCGAGGTGGTGAACGCCCATCACCGGCTTGCCGATGGCTGCGGCCATGGCGCAGGCCACGCCCGCGCCCACCAGCAGCGCGCCCGCCAGGCCAGGGCCGCGCGTGTAGGCCACCACATCCACGGCCGCCAGGTCCAGCCCCGCCGCGCCCAGCACCTGCCGCGTCAACGGCAACACGCGCCGGATATGGTCACGGCTGGCCAGCTCAGGCACCACGCCGCCATAAGCCTGGTGCATGTCGATCTGGCTGTGTAAGGCGTGAGCCAGCAAACGCGGCGTGCCGTGGCCGGAGGCGTCGACGATGGCCACGCCGGTTTCGTCGCAACTTGATTCAAATCCCAGAACAATCATGGGGGCAGTGTACGTTTCAAGCCCCTTTCAGGCGCCCATCAATGGACTTGCGGGGGCATGAATCTTGCTGCTGAAACCTCATGACTCCGTCTCATTCACTGCGTCTCGTTGTCATCGCGCCGGACCTCATCGAGTCTGTGGAAAGCAACGACGACCGCGTGCGCGGCCTCATCGAGCGCTCGCGGCAGCTGCGCATTGACCTGCTCGAAGCGGGCTACAACATCGTCGCGGTGCTGCCCGCCGATACGTTTTTGCACGAGCGCCTGGCCCAGCTGCAGCCCGACATTATCATCATTGTCGCCGAAAGCGACGCGCGCGACTCGCTGGAGCATGTGGTTATGGCCACCCGCAGCGACCGCCGCCCCATCGTGCTGTTCACCAACGACGACGACACCTCCAACGTGCGGGCCGCTGTGGCCGCTGGCGTGTCGGCGTACATCGTGGCGGGCCTGTCACCCGCGCGGATTCGCCCGATTCTCGATGTGGCCATGGCCAGATTTGAGCATGAGCAAGGGCTGCGAAAAGAGCTGGCAGACGTCAAAACCGAGCTGCTGGACCGCAAGATCATTGACCGCGCCAAAGGCCTTTTGATGCAACGCCAGGGTTTGAGTGAAAAATTTGCCTACGAAAAACTGCGCAAGGCCGCTATGGACAAGGGCCTGCGCCTGGCCGAGGTGGCCCAGCGCATGCTGGACGCGGCCGACCTGCTGGGCTGACGCGAGCGATGGCGGGCAAGCGGTGGTCTGGCCTACCCTTTCCTTAACGCACTGCATCGTGTGCTTGCTTTGAATTGGTGCACTGCACAAGGGCAGTGCAAGGCTGTCCATCAACAGAAATTCCTGATTTGATAGCAGCAGAGGCAATAAATACCTGGGCTAGCACATGATTTCTCATCGAAAACGCTTGACCAGAGCCGCACACCACCTCGGCAGCCGCGCAACGACAGCGCTGCTGGCATATTTTTTGCTATGACAGGTTAAGGGCTGTGATCAGCCCGCGGCAACTAGCTTCAACGGCGAAGTGAGATGCCCCTCAGAACAAAGGCGTTCGCTCCAGGGAGTTACTGACCAGTAACGCCTTGGGACGAGCGCCTTTTTTGTTTTCAGCAACTGCCCGACCCCACGACGAATGGAGTGATTCGACATGAACGACAAGCCAGACACCACCACCAAAGCCCCCGCCGCCAGCCACACCCACCAAGGACTTCCCCACGACTGCGAGACTTCCCTGAGGAGCCGCCGCACCGTTTTGCAGGGCGCAGCGCTGGGCGCGTTGACCATCAGCCCCGCCCTTCGCGCGGTGGCGTACGCCCAGGGCTCTGACGCCCCGGAGAAGAAGGAAGTCAAGATCGGCTTCATCCCGCTGACCGACTGCGCCTCGGTCGTGATGGCCTCCGTTCTCGGCTTTGACAAGAAATACGGCGTCACCATCATCCCCAGCAAGGAAGCGAGTTGGGCCGGCGTGCGTGACAAGTTGGTCAGCGGCGAGCTGGACTTTGCGCACGCTCTGTACGGCCTGGTCTACGGCGTGCACATGGGTACTGCCGGCCCAAAAAAAGACATGGCCGTGCTGATGACGCTCAATAACAACGGCCAGGCCATCACATTGAGCAAAAAATTGGCCGACAAAGGCGCTGTGGACGGGGCCAGCCTCGCCAAGCTGATGGCGCTTGAAAAGCGCGAATACACGTTTGCCCAAACCTTCCCGACCGGCACGCACGCCATGTGGCTGTACTACTGGATGGCGGCCAACGGCATCAACCCGATGAAGGACGCCAAGGTGATTACCGTGCCGCCGCCGCAAATGGTGGCCAACATGCGGGTGGGCAACATGGACGGCTACTGCGTGGGCGAGCCTTGGGGCCACCGCGCCATCATCGACGGCGTGGGCGTGACCGCCATCACCACCCAAGACATCTGGAAAGACCACCCCGAAAAAGTGCTGGGCACCACGGCCGAGTTCGTCAAGAAGAACCCGAACACCGCCCGCGCCGTGACGGCGGCGATTCTCGAAGCCGGCAAATGGATTGACGCCAGCCTGAGCAACAAAAACAAAATGGCTGAAACCATTGCCGAAAAGAGCTATGTCAACACCAGCGTGGACGCCATCAACCAGCGCATTTTGGGGCGCTACCAAAATGGTATAGGCAGGACCTGGGACGACCCGAACCACATGAAGTTCTCGGGCGACGGCGCGGTGAATTTCCCCTACCTGTCTGACGGCATGTGGTTTTTAACTCAGCACAAGCGCTGGGGCCTGATAAAGGAGCACCCGGACTACCTGGCCATGGCCAAGCAGATTAATCAGCTCGATATCTACAAGCAGGCCGCCACAACGGCGAAGGTGGCGATCCCGGCCAGCCCGATGCGCAGCAGCAAGCTGGTCGACGGCGTCGTCTGGGACGGCAAAGACCCGGCCAAGTACGCCGACAGCTTCAAAGTCAAAGCCTGACGTCAGCGCTCTGATGTCAGCGTTCTGATTTCTTTGTTCTTGCGAACCGCCAACCCCTCCCGAAGGTGACGCCATGGTCAGTGCCGTATTTCACAACCCGCTGGGCGCAAGTGCCGAGCGCCAGAGTCTAAACGCTCCTGATTCAATAGCTGCTCAGGCAGTAAACACGGGGACTGCAGCATCAATTGATCCTGAGAAAGCCCTTTTTCATCCGCATAAGTCCCACAAAAGGCTCTGGTGGGCCAGCTGGAGCGTGGCGGGCCTTTGGTCAGGTGTGTTGCCGCCGGTGCTCGGGCTGGCGCTGCTGGTGCTGATCTGGGAGATGGTGTCGCTTGGCACTGCCGGCAGCATCCCGACGCCCGCCAAGACATTCGCGCAAGCGGTGACCCTGTTCAGCGACCCGTTCTACAGCAAAGGCCCGAACGACCAGGGTGTGGGCTGGAACGTGCTGAGCTCACTCAAGCGTGTGGCCATGGGCTTCGGCCTGGCGGCGGTGGTCGGCATCCCGGTGGGCTTCATGATTGGCCGCTTCAGCTTTTTGAGCCGCATGTTCAACCCGCTGATCAGCCTGATGCGGCCGGTGTCGCCACTGGCCTGGCTGCCGATTGGCCTGCTGGTGTTTAAGGGCGCGAACCCGGCCGCCATCTGGACGATCTTCATTTGCTCCATCTGGCCCATGATCATCAACACCGCCGTGGGCGTGCAGCGCGTGCCGCAGGATTACATGAACGTGGCCCGCGTGCTCAACCTGAGCGAATGGAAGATCGTGACAAAGATCTTGTTCCCTGCCGTGCTGCCCTACATGCTGACCGGCGTGCGCCTGGCCGTGGGCACCGCCTGGCTGGTGATCGTGGCGGCTGAAATGCTGACGGGCGGCGTGGGCATCGGCTTTTGGGTGTGGGACGAGTGGAACAACCTGAACGTGGCCAACATCATCATCGCGATTTTTGTCATCGGTATTGTGGGCTTGCTGCTCGAATACGCGCTGATCAAACTGGCGACGGCCTTCACATTCGAAGAGGTGAAATCATGAGCTTGCTGACCACCAAATACATCGAAATCCAGGGCGTTGAGCAAACCTTCAAAACCAACAAAGGCCCATTCTGCGCACTCAAAGACGTCAACCTGACGGTGGCCAAAGGTGAGTTCGTGGCGCTGATCGGGCACTCGGGCTGCGGCAAATCCACCCTGCTCAACCTGATGGCCGGGCTGACCATGCCCACCCAGGGCAGCTTGCTGTGCGCCAACCGGGAAATCGGTGGCCCCGGCCCGGAGCGCGCCGTGGTGTTTCAAAACCATTCGCTGCTGCCGTGGCTGACATGTTTTGAAAACGTCTATTTGGCGGTCGAGCGCGTGTTCGCCAAAACCGAAAGCCGTGCCCAGCTCAAGGCCCGTACCGACGCCGTGCTGGCGATGGTCGGCCTGACGACGGCGGCACAAAAGCGCCCCGGCGAGATTTCCGGCGGCATGAAGCAGCGCGTGGGCATCGCCCGGGCGCTGTCGATGGCGCCCAAAGTGCTGCTGCTCGACGAGCCCTTCGGCGCGCTCGACGCCCTGACCCGCGCCAAGCTGCAAGACGAGTTGCTGCAAATCGTAGCCAACACCCAGAGCACGGTGGTGATGGTGACGCACGATGTGGATGAAGCGGTGCTGCTGTCCGACAAGATCGTCATGATGACCAACGGCCCGTCGGCCACGATTGGCGAGGTGCTGAACGTTGATTTGCCCCGCCCGCGCAATCGCGTCGAGCTGGCCGAAAGCACGCAGTACCAGCACTACCGCAAGGCTGTGATCGACTTTTTGTACACCCGCCAGGCGCATGTGGAGAAACTGACAGCTTGAACGGCCCGCTGTTGCCCCAGCAAAGCCGCCGACCAGCGGCTTTGTTGCCTCGGGGCTGTCGCGGCGGCCTGCCGCCAGGTGACGTTGCCAGTGCGTCGCACCCAGAAAACCCAAACAGCATGCCAAGTCATCGCTGAAAGCCAGCACAGGCCCCAAAAGCTGGCACGGGTCTCGCTTGAGTTGATCTCCACCACAACAACAACAAAAAAGGATTCGCACCATGTCGGCCACTTCCCGCTCTTCTCCCACTTCCAGTTCCGCCGGCTCACCAAGCTACTTTCGCGAATTTTTGAACAGCGGCCACTCACCCACCCTGTTCGCTGCCTTTCTGTATTTCTCTTTTTCATGCTGCATCTGGGTGCTAAACGGCGCCATGGCGCCCTTCATTTCAGAAACCTTCAACCTGAGCCCAGCGCAAAAAGGGTTGATGCTGTCAGTGCCCATCATTGCGGGTGCGCTGATGCGTTTCCCACTGGGGCTGCTGTCGCAATACATTGGCCGCAAAAACGCCACGCTGGTTGAAATGGGCCTGATTGCGGTGGCCATGCTGTTTGGTTTCTTTTTTGTGAGCAGCTTCAACAACCTGCTGGCCATGGGGGTGCTGTTGGGCATTGCCGGGGCCAGCTTTGGCGTGGCGCTGTCGCTGGGTTCTGGCTCGTTCCCGGCGCGCCACAAAGGCCTCGCCATGGGGCTGGTGGGGGCCGGCAACGTTGGCACGGCGGTGTCGGTACTGATTGCGCCGCCGCTGGCCCAGGCCTTCGGCTGGACGACCGTGTACGGGCTCGCGGCAGCCGCCATCAGCATCCCGATGGTCGTGATGATCGTTTTTGCCCGCGAGCCTGATGACCTGGACAAACACGCCAGCTTCAAGCAGCACATCGCCTGCCTGTACGAAAAGGACGGCTGGGCTTTCAGCCTGATTTACGCGGTGACCTTCGGCGGCTTCATCGGCCTGGCCACCTTTTTGCCCACCTACTACTACGACCAGTTTTCGGTCAGCAAGGTGCAGGCGGGCCAGTTAACGATGCTCGCGGCCTTCATGGGCGCCGCGCTGCGCGTGTTCGGCGGCTGGATTTCCGACCGCCTGGGCGGCATCAACACGCTGAGCGTGGTGCTGGTCACCATTGCCGCCACGCTGATCGCCTGCAGCTTTGCCGGTGCCTCGCTGGCGGGCACCACGCTGTTGATCATGCTGTGCTTTTCAGCGCTGGGCGCTGGCAACGGCGCGGTGTTTCAGCTGGTGCCGTTGCGCTGGCCGCTGGCCACCGCCGTGGCGGGCTCCATGATTGGTGAAATCGGCGCGCTGGGCGGCGGGCTGGTGCCCAGCGCCTTTGGGCTGTCCAAGCAGTACACCGGCAGCTACCGCTGGGGGTTTGTGCTGTTCGCTGCGCTGGCCCTGGCCATGCTGATGATGCTGCGCGTGATGCAGCTGCGCTGGACACGCACCTGGGCAGAGTCTGGCGGTCGGGCCCGCACAGCCTGACCGGCGCCATTACCGAGTAACCAAGCGTTGTCAGCGCGCTTGCCAGAGCACGACAAGCAACGCGACCAACTGGCCCATGTTGACCAGGATGCTCGCGCCATGCAGCCAGCCAAACAGCCGTTTGTTGCCCTGGTCAGTGGCGCGGTTGACCGCCGGGGTGAGCAGGAACAACGAGACAGCGAACAACACGGCGCAGACGCCAGAGACCCATCGCACGGTAGCGTCGGGTGTGACCACGGCCGCCAGCGCGGTGGCGCCGCCCAGCACGGCGTAGTATTTCGGAAAGAACTTGCGCACATAGGCGCTGGCCCATTCCTGCGGCAGCACTTTGAAAATGGTGGGGGCCACGGCCACGCTGAAAAACAGCATGATGCCGGCGACGCCAGCCAGAATGAACAATGAGGTCATGACGCGATTCCGCCAAAAATAAGAGCCAGCGCGGTGACGCGCAAAAAAATGCCGCCTCCGGTTTCAAACGGATGGCGGCGACTGTGTGGAGACGGGCGGTTCATTTCTGACCAGACCCGTCATACGACCTGACTGGTCTGAGCCAGCCGGCCTTCAGCTGTAAATCAGCCCGCCTTCATGACCCAGGCGCTGCACCAGCCGGCGGCTGCCACCTGCTTGCCCGCGAACAGGGGGCAGTTGCCCGCCTTGTCGGTGGCTTTGCCCGCAAATAGCTGGCAGTTTTTGCAAGCCTGCGTGGCCGCGTGTTTCGGGTACTTGGCCTGGTCAACCTTGGTGGTGTCGGCCTTGTAGCCCAGGCCCGTGGCCTGGGGGTCGGTCTCGGCGACCATGGCGGGGGTTTGGGCAAACGACTGCCCGGCAACCAGGGCGGTGCCTGCAAAACTGATCTGACGAATGAAATGGCGGCGGCTATTCATGGTGGCTCCAAAAAGGGTGGATAAAAAAGGTGACGTTCTGCAATGTTTGTTCGCCTTCTCCCCCTTTGTTGTGGGGCATGAGAACTTGCAGCGTCCGCGCCATCGTATGTCAAGCGCGGCGCGGTGGGTGGCACGCGGGGGAGAGTCCCGAGAAACCCTCAAAAGCCGACCTTGGGGTTTGCATCACATTCCGGTTATCTGCTATTGATACAGTAGCTGCTCAGGCAGTAGATACCTGGGCTAGCGGCCAATATCATGTAAAAAATGAGCCTGAGGGCGCTATTTTGGCAAAAATAGCAGCCAAAACACCAGCAGTCCGTTGAACAGCAGACTTACGCCAAGCCCGATCTTCCACAGATCAGCCGGGTTGCGGTGAATCAACGGCGTGGCAGGCGGCGGCGACAACGGCCGCGAGGCGCCGCGGTCAATGGCCAACAGCATTTCTTCAGCAGTTTCAAAGCGCTGGCGCTTATCGCGGGCCACGGCCTTGAGGACGATGTGGTCAAGCCAGATCGGCACGCCGGGGCTGTGGCGGCTGGGCGACACCGGGTCGCGCCAGTAACGCCCAGCCTGGTAGGGCAACACCTCACCGTAGGGCAGCTTGCCGGTCAGCAGCTGGTACAGCGTCACGCCCAGGGCGAACAGGTCACTTTGGGCGTCCGGGTTTTCCACCGGCGCCTCTTTGCCGATGCCACCTGGCGTTCGGCCAAAGCCCCACTGCTCGGGGTTGATGTAGCTGGGCGTACCCGCGTGCAGGCTGCGCATGGCGGCCGGCTCGCGCCCCGACAGCGCCACACCCAGGTCCAGCACGCGCAGCACGCCGTCGTCGCCCTGATGCAGATTGGCCGGTTTGATGTCGCGATGAATCACGCCCTGGCGGTGCAGCAAACCCAGTGCCTTGGCCACCTGGCGGGCCACCGCCAGGGCCTGCACCACGCTGAAGCGGTGCTGGCGGTCCAATTGCTGCTGCAGCGTTTCACCGCCGTGCCAGTCATACAACAGGTACAGAGAGCTGGCCGCCTGGCCGTGGGGCGGGCCCGGGTGAAGTTGCACGAAATAATGCGCCGCGCTGGACGACTGCATGCGCCGGGCTAGCCAGGCCTCGTGCGCCAGCATGGCGCGCTCGGCAGGGTCGGCGGCGCGCGAGGGGTGCAGCGTTTTGAGGGCGTAGAGCCGCTGGGTCTGGCTGTCGCGCACTTGAAAGAGGACGTTGATGCCGTTATCCGCCACCGGGGCGGTGACGGTCAGCCCATCGATAGGGTCGCCCACCTTGAGGCGCGCGGGAACCGGCAGCGCGTTGGCGTGGCGGTTTTCATCGTGCAGCGTCGCGTCCAGCAAACCGAGAACCCGCACCACCATGGCGGTGACGTTGTCACGGCTTGCGGCCAGCAGCGCGGCGTCCACCAGCTGGCGGCTCAGGGCCTGCGCGGGGGTGATCGCCTCGGTTGTCGCTTGCGGGGCGGGCGTGTCTGCCGAGGATTGAGGTGGTGAGGCGGGCACGCCGCCCGCCGATGACGCCAGCTGGCGCAGCCGCTTGTCGGGCAGCGCGTTGTGCACCCCGTCCGACAGCAGCACAAACACGTCGCCCACCTGCAAATCGCCCTGCGTGTAGTCCACCACCAGCGTGTCTTCGGCGCCCAACACCCGCAGCAGCTGGTGTTTGAGGTCGGGGTGGTCCACCGCATGATCAATGGTCAGCTGGGTCAGCTCGCCAGCGCGCAGCAGATAGGCCCGGGTGTCGCCCACATGCGCCAGCGTGTACGACTGCCCACGCAGCACCAGCGCAGTCAGCGTGGTCAGCCCCAGAATCGGCCGCCGCTTGTGGTTCAGCCCGGCCAGCCAAGCGTTTTGGGCGCTGATGACGCGGTCAAGCGCCACGGTGGTGTCCCAGGTCTCGGGCGTGCCGTAGTAGTCGCGCACCAAGCTGGTGACACTGGTTTGCGCGGCCTCCCGGCCCATGCCGCCGTGGCTGACGCCGTCGGCAATGGCGACGATGGAGCCCATGCCCACTTCCCCCGGGCCGGGCAGCATGGCGGCGCAAAAGTCTTCATTCAAAGCCTTGCGACCTGCCAGGGATGAAAAACCGATGTCGATGTCAAATGCCATGCACCAATGTAAGCAAGTTCAACGCCGCGCTTGAATGTGCCGCCGGCACACCGTACCTGCCCCCAGCGCGCGCCGGTTTCAGCCCACCAGCATTTGCAGGCTGCTTTCGTAGCCCGACGTGAGTCGCTCGAACACGTCCAGCAGACTTTCGCTGGCCACCGCCAGGCGTTCTCGCCCTGCCGGGTTCGCGGCATCGGCAGCGCCCGCCAGCGTTTGTTGCCAGCCCAGCTTGCTAGATGCCAGCGCGGCACGGATCTCGGGGCTGCTCAGGGCGACGTTGTTCAGGTCATGCTGCGCGGCCTCGAATTCGGTGCGCACTGCAGCCATGGCGTGGTGGCTGCGCTCCCGCAGCGCGTCGGCAGCAGGTGCAGCGCCCACCGCCAGCAGCGCCAACTTGGCATAGCGCTGGGACAGCATGCGCTGGCGGCCCGCCAGGTTCAACACGCGCAGTGGCGTCAACGCGCCTGCGGCTTCCAGCTGCGCTGTCAGCGTGTCGGCCGCTTGCAGCAGCAGCTCGGCCAGCGCATCCATGGCAGCCATGTCGGCCCAGCGCGCGGGGCGCCTGAGCGCGTGGTGCAACCGCTGCCACCGCGCCGCCACGCGTTGAACGCCGTCGCTCAGCGCGGGTTCTGAAAAGCTTTTTTCCAACACGCTGAGGTTGCCTTGCACCCGGGCGATGGAGTCGTCCAGCAGCGGACCTGGCGCCGCGCCAGGGGCCATCACCTGCAACAGATTCAGCAGGTACAGCTTGACGAGCCGCTGCGACAGCATGCGCAGCTGCCCGGCCCGGTTGACGCCGTGGGCCATGCGCGCCGACTCGATGATGTGCTGTCCGACCTGCCCCAGGCGCTGGTTGCTGTGCATGGAAGCGGTGCGCAGCACCCGGAACGCGTCGTCGTCCGACATGTCCCGCGCGCGCATGAGAATGACTTTGGCGCGCTCCACCACCTTGCGGTCTTCAAGCTGCAGCGCCGCCTGCTTGAGCGCCTGCTGCTGCGTTTGCGCGTGCTCAAAGCGAGCCACCGCGATGTTAAGCACAGCGGCCAAGTCTGGCACCGCCGCATCGGTGCAATAGCCATGAACGCCCGCCGCCACGGCTTGCGCCGCCTTCTGCGCGCCTACATCCGTCACAAAAGCCACAACGGGCACTGGCGTGGTGTCGCCGACGGTTTTGATCAGGTCAAAAAAAGCAGGCTCCGGGCGTTGCAGACAGCACACCAGCATGGCACCAGGCGCCCGCTGGAGTTCACGCACCAGCGCAGTGCCGTCGTGCACGCAGCCCAGCTCCTTCACCCCAGAAAGGCGCACGGCAGCGTTCAACCAGATCGGTGGGGCGCCGTGCGGCGCATAAATCAGCACAGACTTCATGAGCATCCATCAGGGGCGAAATTCTTTGAACAACCGGTCGTGAGCACCGCTGCCCCGCGCGCACCGCCTTGCAACAGCGCCCTTTACGCGAGCGCGCTGCGGCTGAATCTTACAGACGCAAATCTTCTACAGCAGGCCAATCTGCTGATCGCAATCGACTGGCATAAATTTTGCGTCAATTCCTGCGAACGTGACGGAGCGTTCACCCTCTGCCGACGCAACCCACCCCGGTCCTGACCACAGTGATTGCAGGCGCAAAGGCTTTTTGCATGCAGCAACGTGTGCACAGGTTTTTTTCAAGGCGCGGCTTCACTCGCACCTTCTTTGGTCGTGCGACCGAAGTCTTCGCATCCACTTTCTTCATTGGTTGAGTTGTGCTGTTTCGGCGCCGGGCCTGATGCCCGATGGCACGGCCTTTGCACTTCACTCAACCCTCACTCACCGGAGTTCCAAGCGATGAAAAAATCAAAACTGGTCATGATTGGCAACGGCATGGCGGGCGTGCGCACGCTGGAAGAGCTGCTCAAAGTCGCCCCGGAGCTGTACGACATCACCGTGTTTGGCGCCGAGCCGCACCCCAACTACAACCGGATTTTGCTCAGCCCCGTGCTGGCCGGCGAGCAGACCCTTGACGAGATCGTGCTCAACAGCTGGGAGTGGTACACGGACAACCACATCACCCTGCACGCCGGCAAAAAAGTGGTGAAGGTCGACCGCGTCAAACGCATCGTCCACGCCGACGACGGCACCGAGGAAGAATACGACCGCCTGCTGATGTGCACGGGCTCGAACCCGTTCATTTTGCCGATTCCTGGCAAGGACCTGGAAGGCGTGATTGCCTACCGCGACATCGCCGACACCAACGCCATGATCGAGGCGGCCACCCAGTACAAACACGCGGTGGTAATTGGCGGCGGTTTGCTGGGCCTGGAAGCGGCCAACGGCCTGATGCTGCGCGGCATGACGGTGAGCGTGGTGCATGTCATGCCCACCCTGATGGAACGCCAGCTCGACAGCGTGGCCGGCAAGCTGCTGCAGAAGTCGCTGGAAGCGCGCGGCCTGACGTTTTTGATGTCCGCACAAACCCAGGAACTGGTCGGCAGCTCGGAAGATGGCAAATCGGGTCGCGTCAAGTCCATCAAATTCAAGGGCGGCATCGAAGTGCCCGCCGATCTGGTGGTCATGGCTGTCGGCATTCGGCCCAACACGGCGCTGGCCGAGTCGATGCGCATTCACTGCAACAAAGGCATCGTGGTGTCTGACACCATGCAGACGGTGACGGACGCGCGCATTTACTCGGTAGGCGAATGCGCGGCGCACCGCGGCATCGCTTACGGGCTGGTGGCCCCGCTGTTTGAGCAGGCCAAAGTCGCCGCCAACCACCTGGCGCAGTTCGGCATTGGCCGCTACACCGGCTCGCTCACCTCGACCAAACTCAAGGTCACCGGCATCGACCTGTTCAGCGCCGGTGAGTTCATGGGGGGTGACGGCGCCGAAGAAATCGTGATGAGCGACCCATTCGGCGGCGTCTACAAAAAACTGGTCATCAAGGGCGACAAGCTGATTGGCGCCTGCCTGTATGGCGACACGGTGGACGGCAGCTATTACTTCAAGCTGCTGCGCGAGGGCAAAAGCGTGGCGAATATTCGCGACAAGCTGATGTTCGGCGAGTCCAACCTGGGCGACGCGGGCCATGAAGGCAACAACAAGGCAGCGGCCATGCCAGATTCCGCAGAAGTCTGCGGCTGCAACGGCGTGAACAAGGGCGCCATCTGCAAGGCCATCAAGGAAAAAGGCCTGTTCACCCTCGAAGAAGTCAAAAAGCACACCAAGGCCAGTGCCTCCTGCGGCTCCTGCACCGGGCTGGTCGAGCAGATCCTGATGTTCACCGCTGGCGGGGACTACTCGGCTACGCCCAAGCTCAAGGCAATGTGCAGTTGTACCGACCACGGCCACCAGGCGGTGCGCGACGCCATCACGGCTGAAAAACTATTGACGATTGCCAGCGTTCAGCAAACGCTGGGCTGGCGTACACCCAATGGTTGCGCCAGCTGCCGCCCGGCCATCAACTACTACCTGATCAGCAGCTGGCCCAAGGAAGCCAAAGACGACCCACAGAGCCGCTTCATCAACGAACGCAGCCACGCCAACATCCAAAAAGACGGCACCTACAGCGTGATTCCGCGCATGTGGGGCGGCCACACCACCCCCGACGAGCTGCGCCGCATTGCCGACGCAGCGGACAAATACAACATTCCCACCGTCAAGGTCACGGGCGGCCAGCGCATCGATTTGCTGGGGGTGAAGAAGGAAGACCTGGCCAACGTCTGGAAAGACATCGGCATGCCCAGCGGCTTTGCCTACGCCAAATCACTGCGCACGGTGAAAACCTGCGTGGGCAGCGAGTGGTGCCGCTTCGGCACCCAGGACTCGACCCAGCTGGGCAAGGACCTGGAGCGCGCGCTGTGGGCCATGTATTCACCGCACAAGGTCAAGTTGGCGGTCAGCGGCTGCCCGCGCAACTGCGCCGAGTCGGGCATCAAGGACATCGGCATTGTGGGTGTGGACTCGGGCTGGGAGATGTATGTGGGCGGCAACGGCGGCATCAAAACCGAGGTGGCGCAGTTCCTCATCAAGGTCAAAACCAGTGAGGAAGTGATGGAGTACAGCGGCGCGTTTTTGCAGCTCTACCGCGAGGAAGGCTGGTACCTGGAGCGCACCGTCAATTACATCCACCGCGTGGGTCTGGACCATGTGAAAAAACAGGTGCTGGAAAACGACGAACGCCGCAAGGCACTGTGGGAGCGGCTGCAGTTCTCGCTCGACGGCGAGCCTGACCCGTGGTTTGAACAAAAAGACGCGTCGGTGGACGCGCGGCAATTTGAGGCGATTTCGGCCTGAGTCCGCCCGAAAAGGATAAAAAACAAGCCAAATAGCCCTTAAGTCTAGGTATTCATTGCCTTGGTAGCTACTGTATTAATAGCAACAACAATCACCCCAAGAGCCAACCCATGACCGAATGGAAAAAAATCTGCCTCGTCACGGACATCCCCGTGCTGGGCTCACGCCGGGTCGCGCGCGCTCAAGGCCTGGACGTGGCGGTGTTTCGCAACGACCAGGACGGCGTTTTCGCCCTGCTGGACCGCTGCCCCCACAAAGGGGGCCCGCTGAGCCAGGGCATCGTGTTTGGCACCAGCGTGGCGTGTCCGCTGCACAACTGGACCATCGACCTTGAAGGCGGGTGTGCCAAGGCACCGGACGAAGGTTGCACCCCCAAGTTCAGCGTGCGGGTTGCGGACGGCACGGTGCACCTGGACGCGCACGAGCTGGCCACGCTGGGCACTGAACTGGAGCGCCCCCAGGCGGGCCCTGGCGCCAAATCAGGCACCACCACGCATCACCACACCGCCAGCGCATGACTTTCACTGACGTTCGGGAAACACGTTCGACCTGCCCGTACTGTGGCGTGGGCTGCGGCGTGATCATCGAGTCGACTGGCGTGCAGATCACCGGCGTGCGCGGTGACCCGGAGCACCCCGCCAACTTTGGCCGACTGTGCACCAAGGGCTCGACCCTTGCGCTGACGGCCAGCGCCAGCGTGACGCGGCAAACCCGATTGCTGCAGCCACTGCAGCGCCTGCAGCGGCACACTGCACCATTGCCCGTGAGCTGGGACCATGCGCTCGGCGTGGCAGCTGACAAGTTCGCACAAGTCATCGCCGACCACGGACCGGATGCTGTGGGGTTTTACATTTCGGGCCAGCTGCTGACCGAGGACTACTACGTCTTCAACAAGCTGGCCAAGGGCCTGATTGGCACCAACAACGTCGACACCAACTCCCGCCTGTGCATGAGCAGCGCGGTGGCGGGCTACAAGCAAACACTGGGCGCCGACGCGCCGCCCACCTGCTACGACGACGTGAACCACGCGCAGTGCATCTTCATCGTGGGCAGCAACACCGCGTTTGCGCACCCGATTTTGTTTCGGCGCGTTGAGGATGCCAAAGCTGCGAACCCTGCGCTCAAGATCATTTTTTGCGACCCGCGCCGCACCGACACCGCCGAAATTGCCGACCTGTACCTGCCCCTGCAGCCCGGCACTGACGTGATGCTGTTCAACGGCATGCTGCACATCATGTTGTGGGAAGGCTGGACGGACAACGCCTACATGGCCGCGCACACCAGCGGTTTTGACGCGCTCAAGGCCACGGTGCGCGACTACACGCCCGACCTGGTGGCCCAGACCTGCGGCATCACCAAAGACGATTTGCTGACCGCGACGCGACTGTTTGCAACATCCGCTGCCACGCTGAGCCTGTACTGCCAGGGGCTGAACCAGTCCACCAGCGGCACCGCCAAAAACGCCGCACTCATCAACCTGCACCTGGCCACGGGCCAGATCGGCAAGCCCGGTACCGGGCCTTTTTCGCTCACAGGCCAGCCCAACGCCATGGGCGGGCGCGAGGTCGGGGGCCTGGCCAACCTGCTCAGCGCCCACCGGGACCTTGCCAACCCGGCTCACCGGGCTGAAGTGGCAGCCCTGTGGGGCGTGCCTTCCGTGCCCGAAAAACCAGGGAAAAGCGCGGTCGAGATGTTTCAGGCGGCGGCCGACGGCGAGATCAAAGCGCTGTGGATCGCCTGCACCAACCCGGCCCAGTCCATGCCGGACCAGACCACAGTGCGCCGCGCGCTCGAAAGAGCCGAGCTGGTCATCGTGCAAGAGGCGTTCGCCACGCCGTCGAGCTGCGACTTTGCCGACCTGCTGCTGCCCGCCACCACCTGGGGCGAAAAAATGGGCACCGTGACCAACAGCGAGCGCCGCGTCAGCCGCGTCAACGCCGCCGTACCCGCCCCGGGCAAGGCAAGGCATGACTGGGCCATCGTGGTCGACTTCGCGCACCGGCTTGAACAGCGGCTGGCATCAAGCAACCCTCACCCTAGCCCTCTCCCGCGTACGGGAGAGGGAACAAAACCGGATTCACTCCCTCCCGCACGACCGGCAGATGGAACAACGCGGATATCACTCCCTCTCCCGTGCGCGGGCGAGGGTGGGAGTGAGAGCTCTGCGCATCACACCCTCTTTCCCTACAGCCTCACCGACGAGCGTCAGGGCGTAGAGGCGATCTGGTGCGAGCACCGCGAGTCCACCCGCGGCCGCGACCTGGACATCACCGGCATGAGTTACGCCATGCTGGACGCAGCCCCGCAGCAGTGGCCACTGCGCGACGGCGAATCCATCGGCAAAGTGCGCTTGTACGAAGACGGTGTATTTCCCACTGCTGACGGCAGGGCGCGCTTCGTCAACACCGTCTACCAGCCCGTCGCCGAGCCGCGTGAATCGCGATTTCCGTTTTCACTGACCACCGGCCGCCTGCGCGACCAGTGGCATGGCATGAGCCGCACCGGCACGTTGGGCCGCTTGTTTGGCCACGTGGCCGAGCCCTCAGTTCAAATGCACGGCCAGGACATGGCGCGCCGCCTATTGAAAGATGGCGACCTGGTGTATGTCACGTCCAAGCGCGGCGCCATCGTGGTGCCTGTGGTGGCGTCGTCCGAAGTGGGCTTGAGCCAGGCCTTCATCGCCATGCACTGGGGCGAAGAGTATTTGAGCGGGCTGTCCAGCATTGGCGAGCCGCTGGCCGGTGTGAATGCACTGACAACCTCGGCCTACTGCCCGAGCTCCAAGCAACCCGAGTTGAAGCACGCGGCGGTGAAGATTCTGAAGGCCGAGCTGCCGTGGTCGTTGATGGCGATGGCCTGGCTGCCAGACGGCCACGCGCTGCAGGCACGCAGCGAGCTCAAGGCGCTCATGGCGCGCTTTGCCTTCACCAGCTGCGTGCCGTTTTCAAACAACCTGCCCCTTAGCGAACAGGCCCGTGAGCGCACCGGCGTGCTGTTTCGCGCCGCCAGCCACGAAGCCCCACCCGACGAGCTGCTGGTGGAGCTCGAGCGGGTGCTGGGCCTGAACACGCCCGACGTGCTGCGCTATGCCGACCGCAAAAAAGGCCAGCGCCGCACCGTCAAGCTGCTGCGCAAGGGCGACAACGTGGAATTGGTCGGATTTGCCCTGGCGGGCGACACCAGCGCGCAGGCCTGGATCAAGACGCTGCTCGAAGGCGAGATGCCGGCACAGGCTTATGGCCGGCTGCTGCTGGTGCCGGGCGCCAAGCCGCCGGTCGCCGTGAACGCGCGCGGCAAGCTGGTGTGCACCTGTTTCAACGTGGCGGACACGGCGATTGATGCCCACCTGGCGTCGTTGGCTGCACCGGCCATCGGCCAGGGCGTGCCCGGTGACGGCGCGGGCATTTTGGGCAGCGACGAGGAGCGCCTGGCCTCACTGAAAAGGGCGCTCAAGTGCGGCACCAACTGCGGCTCCTGCGTGCCCGAGCTGAAACGACGGGTGCGATCGGCCCGCGCTGCCGCTGGCGGCGTGGATGCAGGCAAGCCGCGCAGCATCATCTCGATCCGGCAGGTCGCCTGAACCCATCGCTGCACTGCCGCTTCGGTGTGACAGACAATGGCACCCATGACATCCCGCACCACTTCCACCACGCCAATCCATGGGAATTAGCCACTACATCAAGGAAATCGGTCGCGGCAAGGACGGTGCGCGGCCGTTGAGCCGCGAGCAAGCCGCCGACCTGCTCGGCCAGGTGCTCGACGGCGCGGTCACCGACCTGGAAATTGGCGCGTTTTGCCTGGCCATGCGCATCAAGGGCGAAACGCCCGATGAGATGGCGGGTTTTCTGGACGCGGTTCACCAGCGGCTGTCACTGATTCCCATGCCGACTGACGTCGCCCGCGCGCAGCCCACTATCGTGCTGCCCAGCTACAACGGCGCGCGCAAGCTGCCGCTGCTGACGCCGCTGCTCGGCCTGCTGCTGGCCCAGGCCGGCGCGCCGGTGCTGATTCATGGCACGCCCACCGAATCCAGCCGAATTTTTGTATCAAAAGTGCTCGATGTCCTCGGATTTACTGCCTGTACAGCTACACCTTTGATAGCACCAGGGCAACTGGTCTTTGTGCCGACCGGCGTGCTGTGCCCCGCCCTGAAACGCCTGCTGGACGTTCGCCGCCTGGTCGGCCTGCGCAACCCGGCGCACAGCCTGGTTAAGCTGATGAACACGTGCGCCGGGCCCAGCCTGCTGGTCAGCAGCTACACCCATCCGGAATATGCGGTGTCGATGGCGCAAACTTTTGAGCTGGTGCGCGCCAATGCCCTGCTGCTGCGCGGCACCGAAGGCGAAGTGGTGGCCGACGCGCGTCGCATGCCTCAAATGGACGGCTTCATTAACGGCCAGCGCACGCTGCTTCAAGCCAGCCAGCCCGGCACCCTCACCGCCCTGCCCGACCTGCCCAAAACGACCGACGCGGCGGAGACAGCCCGCTATATTCGGGCGGTGCTGGCGGGCGAGCAGCCCGTGCCAGCGTCGATTGCCCAACAGGTGGAACACATCTTGCGTTTGGCACAGCAGGTTGCCGGGCAGACCTCACGCGCCTCGCCCGAGCTATCCGCGCTGCCCACAACGCCCGAGAACCAACTGACTGCCGCAACGACAACGGCTGCGACCACCCCAAGCGCCCCATGACCCGAGACTTATCACACAACCCGAACCGCAGCAACCCGCCCGGTGCGGACCACGCCCAACGCCAAGTGGCACAGGGCAGCTGTACGCTGGTGGGCGCGGGCCCGGGTGACCCGGAACTGCTGACCCTCAAAGCCCTGAAGGCCATTCAGCAGGCTACCGTGCTGTTTGTAGACGACCTTGTCAGCGCCGACATCGTGGCCTTTGCCAGCCCAAGCGCGCGCATCGTGTACGTGGGCAAGCGCGGCGGCTGCAAGTCCACACCGCAGGCCTTCATTGAAAAGCTCATGGTCATGGCCGTGCGTGAGGGCGACACCGTGGTGCGCCTCAAAGGCGGCGACCCCTTCATTTTTGGGCGGGGCGGCGAGGAAGTTGAAAATTTGCGCGCTGCGGGCATCGACGCGGCCGTGGTCAATGGCATCACCGCAGGCCTGGCGGCTGTGACCTCACTAGGCGTGCCGCTCACGCACCGCCAGCATGCGCATGGGGTGGTGTTCGTGACAGGCCATGCCAAGCCCGGCGCCGATGAGACCGACTGGGCCGCGCTGTCATCCACAGCGGCCAAGGCGCGGCTTACGCTGGTGATCTACATGGGCATGACCGGCTCCCAGCACATTCAGGACGAGCTGCTGAAAGGCCTGGCCGTTGACACGCCGGTGGCCATCATCCAGAACGTCAGCCTGCCCACCCAGCGCCACGCGCTCACCACGCTGGGCCAGCTGCGTGCCACCATCGAGCGGGAACAGCTGCAAAGCCCGAGCGTTATTGTGGTGGGCGATGTGTTGCGCGGGCTGGGCGCGCTGGGTGCCGCTGATGCGGTGCAGCAGTTTGGCTAGGCCGCATCAGCCACGCCCCTAGCGCTGCGAAATGCGGTGTTTGGCCTGCTGACGATTGCTGTCGTTCATCTCTGCAGGTCGCAGCGCCGCATGCTTGGTGACACGGCCCGCCATGCGCTTGCGCCACATGCGAAACGAGCTGGCTTTCATGTGCGTCCGCATCAGGGCCACCACCGCCGATTCGTTCACCCCGAACTGCGCCTCGATGGCTTCAAACGGCGTGCGGTCTTCCCACGCCATCTCGACGATGCGCGAGATATCTTCTGCTGAAAATTCGGGTGGTAACTGGGCTGCAGGCATGGCCGCAAGCTTACCCCAGCCTGCCCTGCCAGCGCCGCGCTTCGGCTGCAGTCATGCGCCAAACGCGCTAGGCTGACCAACGAGCTTTTTCGCCAATTCGTCGAGCAAGCCGGCGCCCACCGATGTCGCCGGGTAGGTGGCATGGCTCACCACCAGCCCGCCCACACCGGCCAGGCGAAACGTCACCTCGCCCTTGTCGTGGTCGCCCGTGACCATCACCGTGCCCTGCGCCTGGGCTTCGTACTCAAACACATACGAGCGCAGTTTTTGCGTGTCGGGGTGCCGCACTTCCTTGCGCTCGTGAACCACCTGCCCGGCCGACAGCCGCTGGGTCACCCGTTCAAGGTCGGGCGGAAAGTTCACGCTGACCTGCTGGTGCAATGGTTTGCCAGCGGCGGGGCCGATGTCCCAGCCCACGCCAATGTGGCTGAACACCTCCTGGTTCTGGTGCCACTTCTTGCGGGCATCGCACCGGAACCCAGTGAGCACCAGCGACCCGAAAGCTGTTTTCGCGTCCAGGCTGTAGTCGCCCACGGCGGGCGGGCGAATGACGTTGAGCTGTGCACACAGTTCCTGCAAATAGCGTGTGGCCATCCCCATGGCCCGGTCGGTGGCGCCGACGTTGGCCGCGCTGTCGTGCTGAAGGCCGCTGTGTTGCTGCTGCAGCGCCTGCGCCTGACTTTTCAAATCCGAAAGAAAACCCATTCCTGAAACTCCGTGTAGTGCCTGGCCTGGTGTGTCAATCACCAGATTTTGTGAACGCCAAGATTACACTTTACCGATGAATTTGACGCCTGCCCTAACGCCTGCCCAGTCTTTTGATGTTGTCGTGATCGGCGCGGGCGCAGCCGGCCTGTTTTGCGCTGGCGTCGCGGGCCAGCGCGGGCTCAAGGTGCTGGTGGTAGACCACAGCGACAAGGTGGCCGAAAAAATCCGGATTTCGGGCGGTGGACGCTGCAACTTCACCAACCTAGGTGCCGCACCCGCCAGTTTTTTGAGCGACAACCCGCATTTTTGCCGCTCGGCGCTGTCGCGCTACACCCCGCAGGACTTCATCGCCCTTCTCACCCGGCACGGCGTGGCGTTCCACGAAAAACACAAAGGCCAGCTGTTTTGCGATCGATCGGCCGAAGACATCATCAATGTGCTGCTGGCCGAATGCGCAGCGGGCCACGTCACGCGCTGGCAACCTTGCCGCATCGAAAATATCGTCTTTTCAGCCGCTAGCCAAGGTAATAATTGCCTTGGCAGCTATCAAATAGAGAGCAGCATGGGGTGCATCACCACCCCGCAGATCGTGGTTGCTACCGGCGGCCTGTCCATCCCCAAGATTGGCGCCACCGACTTTGGCTACCAGCTGGCGAAGCAATTCGATCTGCCGCTGGTCACGCCCCGCGCCGGGCTGGTGCCCCTGACGTTTGATGGTGACAGCTGGGCCCCCTTTGCCCAGCTGGCAGGCCTGGCGCTGCCCGTACAGATCGAGACCGGCGCACGTGATGCCAGCCCCAAACAGCGCAAAAAGGCCGTGGTTTTCGCCGAAGACCTGCTGTTCACCCACAAGGGCCTGAGCGGCCCGGCGGTGTTGCAGATTTCGAGCTATTGGCAGGCGGGCGACGCCGTTCGCATCAACCTGGCGGCCACCCTCGAGATGCACCAAGCGCTGCTGCGGGCAAAAGCCAGCTCGAAAAAACTGATCGCCAACGAGCTGTCCGCACTGGTGCCTGGCCGCCTGGCCGACGCCTGGGTGGGGCAAGACCCCGCACTGCAACGCCCCATCTGCGACGCGACCGACAAGGCACTGCTGGCGCTGGCGCAGCGGCTGTCGGACTGGCAGCTGGTGCCCAACGGATCCGAAGGCTATAAAAAGGCCGAAGTAACCGTCGGCGGCGTGGACACCCGCTGCCTGTCGTCCCAAACCATGGAATCCAAGCAGCCAGGCCTGTATTTCATCGGCGAGGTGGTGGACGTGACAGGTTGGCTGGGCGGGTATAACTTCCAATGGGCCTGGGCGTCAGCCTTTGCTTGCGCTGAGGCTTTGTCGTCAACCACACAGCGCCAAATAAGCTGACTGCACGTTCCTTCTCGCAAGCTGGGTTTGGCCTCAGCTTTGCTTTGCAGAGGATGCACACGTCCGCGGACGAAGGGCTACAGTCACCGGGCAAATGTGGTGGCCGGGCTTTACCAGCAGGGGCTGCGGAACCGGCTCCGCCGGGCCGCAGGCTGGAGGCTGCGGCTCCGAACCTGCTTGAGCAGGTTTGGATAGGTGCAAGATGCGAAGCCTCTGGCGAGCAGCGGCCTGCAAGGGGCAGAGAGTTACACGCAGTGAACGAACGTGAGGGCTTTAATACGGCGTGAAGGGGCTGTTATACTCGCAGGCTTTGCTAGCAAACCCGTGCCCGGCCTGATTCTGATCAGATCACTAAAGGCACATTATTTTTGGATCACTTCATCAATGACGACCATTCGCGTTAAAGACAACGAGCCCTTCGACGTCGCCCTGCGCCGCTTCAAACGCACCATCGAAAAACTCGGCCTGCTGACCGACTTGCGTGCTCGTGAGTTCTACGAGAAGCCAACCGCTGAGCGCAAGCGCAAGAAAGCAGCTGCCGTGAAGCGCAACTACAAGCGCATTCGCGCCATGCAATTGCCGAAGAAACTGTTTTAATCACAGTTTTTATCTCAAACAAGCCCGCATGAGTCTTCTCTGCGGGCTTTTTGCATTCACCACCGACCAGGAGATTTTAATGACCCTCAAAGACCAAATCACCGAAGACATGAAAACCGCGATGCGCGCCAAAGACAGCGAGCGCCTGGGCACCATCAGGCTCCTGCTGTCAGCCATCAAGCAAAAAGAGGTGGACGAACGCGTCGTGGTAGATGATGTCATGGCGGTCGCCATCGTAGACAAACTCATCAAGCAGCGCAAAGACTCCATCGAAGCGTTTCAGAAAGCTGAACGCACTGACCTGGCCGACAAGGAAGCCGCTGAGATCGTCGTGCTGCAGGCCTACTTGCCCGCCCGCCTGAGCGCTGACGAAGTCTCAGCTGCCGTGAAAGCCATCATCGCTGAGCTCGGCGCCAGCGGCCCCGGTGACATGGGCAAGGTGATGGGCGCCGTCAAAGCTCAACTTGCGGGCAAGGCTGACATGGGCCAAGTCTCGGCAGCCGTGAAGGCTATCTTAGTTTCCTAGCGCGCCAATCATCGTGCCTGTGACACCTCCACTGCGGCAACTGCGGTGGGAACCAAGAACTTATCTGGATTTATGTTGTCTACAAAATCCAGCTTGAGGGTGTAAGCCCCGACAGGCGGCACAAGCCAGGTTCCGGTTTGACCATTTGGAAAATCCAGTACAGCAGGCTTGCTGCCGTCTTGCGGTGCTACCGTCAAACGGAAATGCCCTGTGCCTTTCACCTGCTGACTCTGATGCCCGACGTTTAAACCTGACGCGTGGAACTGCACATTGAAAATTTTGGCTACTTTATTGTCAGCGGGCAGTTTGATGAAACGCAGGCCAGGCTTGATCAAACTTTTAGGATCCACGTCTTTGTTGTTCTTCGTCACTGTTATCTTGATCGCCTTGCTGTAGACAAATCGCGGCAGATGTTGGTCGTCTGCAAATAGCAATCGCAAGGTGTACTCCCCGGGCGCCATGGTGAGCAGGCTTTCCATCTGACCTTTGCCGAAGTGGACGTGTTGTTCGTTGAAAGGCAAAACCTTCTTGAAGTCCAGCGGCAGATCACGGTTGATCAACAGATGATGATGGCCGCTTTTTCCGGCAACGGGCGATGCGATCGGCGCTAAACCCCAGCCATCGTCAAGACCGAAGGTTGCCAAATATGGCGTCTGAATTTTGGCGCCGTCTTCGAGGTTGGTAAACCAGGCTCCTGTCGCCAAGTGGGGAGTGATGGCTTGCCACGGGTGCCGCGCAGCAACCGCTGCAGGGACGGTTTGCAACACCTGCGCCGCTGCTAACCGAATCGACGCCGCGATGCTTGCCAGTAATAGCGCCAATACGCAAAGCTTTAGGGTCAAGTTCATCTCGTTCCTGTTGTTGTTATGTGCAGCTCTAACACCGCGAAAACGTCATGCTGGCGCACGATCCCCCCAAAATTGGACCGAACTGTACTAAATTTTTATCCTACGTTGTCAAGCTGTAGGTGGCGCGGGCTCGCACGCCTTGCTTTACACCTTCAACTACCTGCCACCTTCATGCGGTTGACCAAAATCGAGCCCACGGTTTTGGCGCCGTAGTTGTAGGCGTCGGCGCCAATCGCTTCAATGCCGAGCAGCATCGTTTTGAGATTGCCGGCAATGGTGATTTCCTCGACTGGAAAGGCGATGACGCCGTTTTCAACCCAGAAGCCCGACGCACCGCGTGAATAGTCGCCCGTCACGTAGTTCACGCCCGAGCCCATGAGTTCAGTCACGAACAGGCCCGTGCCCAGCTTGCGCAGCATGGCGTCCAGGTCGTCCCCGCGCTTGGTGCGCCGGCTGGTCATCACCAAATTGTGCGAGCCTCCTGCGTTGCCGGTGCTGCGCATGCCCAGCTTACGGGCCGAATAGGTGCTCAAAAAGTAACCTTGTACTCGCCCGGCGTCTACCACCTGGCGCGCCTGCGTGATCACGCCCTCATCGTCAAACGGCGCACTGCCCTTGCCTTTGAGCACATGCGGGTCTTCAAAAATATCGATGTGTTTGGGCAAAGCCTGCTTGCCCAGGCAGTCGACCAGAAACGTGCTTTTGCGGTACAGCGCACCGCCGCTGATGGCCTGCGTGAAACCGCCCAGCAGGCCGGCCGCCAAGGGCGACTCGAACAGCACCGGGCATTCGGTCGTCGGAATTTTCCGGCTTTTCAGGCGCGCCAGCGCACGCTCTGCAGCGTAGCGGCCAACGGCCTCGGGGCGAGAGAGTTCGGCCGCGTCACGCATGGAGCTGTACCAGGCGTCGCGTTGCATGTTGTTGCCCTTGCCGGCAATGGGCGCCACCGAAATGCTGTGCCGCGAACTGGCATAACCCCCGCGAAAACCCTTGCTGTGCGCGCTAAAAAAGTGGCTTTGCTGCGCAGACACGCCAGCGCCCTCGCTGTTGGTGATCAGGCGGCTGGTCTCCAGCGCCGCGTGCTCGCAGGTCAGCGCCAGCTGCGCGGCTTCTTCCGACGTGATGGCCCAGGGGTGGAACAGGTCCAGCGACGGGTGGCTGTGAGAGATGTCGCGCTCGTCGGGCAAGCCGGAGGTGTCATCGTCGGCGGTAAATTTGGCGATGTCGTAAGCCGCCTTCACGGTTTGCTTGATGGCCGCTTTTGAAAAGTCGCTGGTCGAGGCGTTGCCGCGTTTTTTACCGATATAGACCGTGATGCCCAGGGACTTGTCGCGGTTGCGTTCAACGTTTTCAAGCTCACCCTTGCGCACGCTGACCGACAGGCCGCAGCCTTCTGAGGCCTCGGCAGCAGCGTCACTGGCGCCGAGTTTTTTGGCGTGGGCCAACGCCGTGTCCACCAGGCCTTCAAACACTTCGCGCGAGTAGCTAAAACCTTTTTCAGGTTGGTTGGGGGCGTGGTCGCCAGCGGCAGCCGATGATGACGCGCGATGCGCGCTTTTAGAGGACGTGGGGTTCATATGGGTCGCTATGATACTGACGCTATGAATATGAAGACCCTCAAGAGCCAGAAAGCCACCGCCCGGAACGCCGCCAAAGGCTACTGGTCCAACGGCAGGTTCGTGAAACCCGAAGAAATTGCGCTGGAAGAGGTCGGCCCGCCCAGCAAGACCCAGCTCAAGGCGGAAGCCGATGAAAAGCAAGCGCTGGGCGAAGCCCTGCTCACGCTGCGCGCCGACCTGATGGCGCGGCTGGACCTGCCCGACAAACTGCTGACCGCAATTGCCGAGGCGAAAAAAATCACCAACTTTGAAGGCAAGCGCCGCCAGATGCAGTTCATCGGCAAGCTGATGCGGCCGCTGGACGCCGGCCCGATCCGAGACGCGATTGACGAGCAGGCCAACGGCTCGGCCCAGCTGACGCTGCAGCTGCACCTGGCCGAGCAGTGGCGTGACAAGCTGGTGGCCGATGACGACGCCCTAAACGCCTGGCTGGTGGAGTACCCCGCTACCGACTCGCAGCAGCTGCGCGCGCTGATTCGCCAGGCCCGCAAGGACGCCAAGCCCGAAAAGCCCGGTGAGGCACCCCGCCACGCCAAGTCGTACCGGGAAATTTTTCAACTCGTCAAGGACCAGATGAAAGCACGCAGCACCGAGGCTGCAGCCAGCGCCGTGGCATCCCTCGACGATGACGCTGGCGACGACGAAAGCGACGCGCAGTGACAGCACTCTTTGACGCGGTCACCATCGGCATCGTGTCTGTCAGCGACCGCGCTTCGGCAGGTGTGTATGTCGACAAGGGACTGCCCGCCTTGAAGGCGTGGCTCACGCGCGCTTTGCGCAACCCCATCACTTTCGAGGAGCGGCTGATCCCCGACGAACAAAGCGGCATCAGCAGCGCGCTGATTGGGCTGGTGGACGCCGGTTGCTCGTTGGTGCTGACCACCGGCGGCACCGGCCCCGCACTACGCGACGTGACACCCGAGGCCACGCTGTCAGTAGCCCACAAGGTCATGCCCGGGTTTGGCGAGCAGATGCGCCAGATCAGCCTGCAGTTTGTGCCCACCGCGATCTTGTCGCGTCAATGCGCGGTAATCCGTGACAAAAGCCTCATCATCAATTTACCCGGTCAACCCAAGTCCATCGCTGAAACGTTGGAAGGCTTGAAAGATGGCGCGGGCCAGCAAATCGTCGCCGGGATTTTCGCCGCCGTGCCTTACTGCATCGACCTGATCGGCGGTCCGTACCTGGAAACCGACCCCAACGTGTGCGCTGCGTTCCGGCCCAAATCAGCACTGCGGCCATCACAGGCGTAGTCGGGGCCAGGGCGCTGTCGGGTCGACGGTTTTTCGAGATACACAACAAAAAGAGGATTCATGCGTGACCTGACCCCCACCCGAGCGTCCCGCTCCAACCAACATGCACGCTGTGCCAGGGTGCTCATCGCCCTGGTCGTCTCGGTGGTATTGGCTGTCAGCGGCGCGGCCCAGGCGCAAACATCGGTTGTTGAGCCCAGCGTGCCGTACGTGGTTAAAAACACCGACAAGTTGCTGCTGCTCGGCCGTCAGTTGCTGATCAATCCCTCAGACTGGAACGAGGTCGCGCGCTTTAACAAGCTCAAGGACCCAAACGTCATCGTCGCGGGGCAGAGCCTCAATATTCCGACACGGTTTTTGCGCTCGCAGCCCGGCACCACCACGATCGTCAGCGTTGATGGCGATGTCATGCTGGACGGCAAGCCCCTCAAAGCCGGAGATAGTGTGCCAGTGGGCAGCCCTGTCAAAACCGGTGCCGGGGCGCTGGCCGTGATGGCGCTGGCCGATGGCAGCCGGATCAAGGTGATGCCCAACACGCTGGCGCAGGTGGTGACCAGCATCAACTACCCCATGCGCGACAGCTCGAAGGCGGGAAGCTCGAACTGGTTTTCAGGCCTGATGCGCTTGACCACCGGCGCGCTGGAGGCCGTGGCCTCGAAAACTGCCAAGCGTGCGACCGAGCTGCAGATTCAGACCCAGACCTCCACCGTGGGCGTGCGCGGCACTGAGTTTCGGGTTGCCTATGACGACCCGGCCTCGGGTGGCACGCGCACCGAGGTGCTGGAAGGCAGAGTTCGTGCGGACAACACGGTGCAAAACATCGGTGCCGACCTGCCGATAGGCACAGGCGCGGTCATCCGGCCCGCCGACAGCCGCGTCAATGTCGTCAAGCTGCTGCCAGCTCCGGACCTGAGCACCGCTGCCACCGACGTGTTGCGACCGCAAGCGCGCTGGGCACTGCCGGTGCTGGGTGGCGCTGCGGCGTTTCGCGTGCAGGTGTCCGACAGCGACAAGTTCGACAAGATCCTCAGCGACATCAAAGTGGACGTCAGCCCCGCCAATACCGGCGCAGCGTTTGTGAGCCTGGCCAGCGTGCCGGTCGGCTCGTGGGTAGCGCGCGTGCGCGGCATCGATGGCCAGGGCCTGGAAGGCTACGACAGCGTCAAGCGCATCACGGTTCGGGACGCGGTCTGGCGCGTCACGTATTCAACGCTGAGCCTGCTAGACGGGCACAGCTATCTGAACTGGACGGGTGTGCAAGGCGGCCAGGCAATGACGGCCTACGGCTACGGCGCCACACTGGCAAGCGACGCCCGGCTCACTCAGAATGTGCAGCAGCTCCAGACACCTTACCAGCGGCTGGACCTGGGCACCCTGGTGCCGGGCACCTACTACCTTCGCCTGCGCAGCCAGACCGAACTGGCAGCCGCCAACACACCTGCTGACTTCGCTGCCGCTACAGGCACCGCTTACAACGGCCTGAGCACCGAGGTGATGCGCCTGGACGTGCCAGTGGGCTGGGGCGACACCGTGCGTGTCCTGAACTCGGCGCTACAGGTGCCCGCCCGGTAAATGCCCGTGTCAGCGCCGGATGGCGCGCCAACGACAAAGCGCTGGCACCTTTTTCGGGTGTTCCAGCGCTTTTTTATATCGAATATGCTTTTAGCCAAGGTATTTACTGCCTAGGTTGCTACTTTATCAATAGCAAAATGCCAAATCGCGCAGAGCAATTGCGTCTTCATAAAACACAGCAACTGAATTGAAAAGCTTGACTCCTTCCCCCGCTGGCGGAAAGCCGGGATGGGGGCAAGCAGCCTACAAGTCAGCGCAAACGCATTGAGCTGCTCAAAAACCCTTATCCCGTGCGTTCCCTCAAGGGCAGGAAGCAGCAAAACAACTTTTTAGCTGCAATTGCCCTGCCGACCTGCCCTATTTACCCATCATGGCGGTGAACTTGTCGGCTTCAAAGGTTTCATGCCGAGCCGCGTCCTGCGGCACACAATCCCGCCCGGCCGATGCTGACAACATGGCTTGGGCTTTAGACAGCTGCTCGATCGCCTGCCACAGCAGCGTGACCTGGTGGTCCTGACCGGCAGCGTTGTCGATCAGGCCGCGCATGGCCTGGCTGACCGGGTCGTCGCTTTGCGTCACGCCGTAGGCTGAGAACCCCATTTGAGAAGCCAATACGGCCCCTACGTTCCCCACTTCGTGTGGCTCATTGCCCCCCGAGGGGGCGCTGGCTTGCTTGGGGTGGCCCGGCGCAGCGCCAACCTCTTCACGCTTCACATCCGCGTCCGCCTGAATCACCCGCGCCGGGTTGCCCACCGCCGTGGCTCCGGCTGGCACCGGCTTGACGACCACCGCGTTCGAGCCGATCCGGGCGCCGTCGCCCACCGTGAAGCCGCCCAGCACCTGCGCACCCGCGCCGACCACCACGTTTTTGCCCAGCGTCGGGTGACGCTTGGCGCCTTTGTAGAGCGAGGTGCCGCCCAGCGTCACGCCCTGGTAGATCGTGCAGCCGTCGCCGATTTCAGCGGTTTCGCCCACCACCACGCCCATGGCATGGTCAAAAAACACACGCTCGCCAATGGTGGCGCCCGGGTGAATCTCGATGCCGGTCAGCCAGCGTGCGATGTGCGAGGTGAAGCGACCCAGCCACTTGAAGCCATGCGTCCAGCACCAGTGGGCGCGGCGGTGCAGGATGACTGCGTGCAAGCCCGGGTAGCAGGTCAGCACTTCCCAGGCAGTGCGCGCTGCGGGGTCGCGGATCAGGATGCAGGCAATGTCTGCGCGAAGTCTTGAGAACATTCGGGAAGTCTACTGGTCAATCGCGACCGTTGCTGGCGGCGTCGGCGCGGCCATCATCTTGGCGATGCCGCGCAGAATGTGAATTTCCTCGGGCGACAGCTGGGCGCGGTTGAACAGCTGGTTGAGGCGCGGCATCAGCTTTTTGGGCGAGGCGGGGTCCAGAAAACCAATCTGCGCCAGCGACTGCTCCCAGTGCTTGAGCATGCCGGCCACAGCGGCGGCGTCAGCCAGCAGGGCCGGCTTGTCGGTCGTCGAGGCAGGCAGGCCAAAACCACCCAGCGCCTCGCGCCAGTCATAGGCAATCAGCTGCACCGCAGCGCCCAGGTTCAGCGAGCCGAACGCCGGGTCCGTCGGAATACTCAGGCACACATGGCAGCGGTACACATCCTCGTTTTGCATGCCGAATCGCTCGGAACCGAACAAAAAGGCCACACCGTCGGGTTCTGGCGGGTATTTTTCAACCAAATCAACCTTTGGTCCAGGTGTTTTCTGCCTGGGCAGCTCTACTTTCGATAGCAATTGCGCAAAATGCTCGCGCGGCGCACGGGTGGGTGGGCCAAAGTCGCGCGGGGTCATGGCTGTGGCGCACAGGTGCGTCATGCCGCTGAGGGCTTCGTCCAGCGTTTCAACGATGCGTGCATTGTTCAGCACGTCCAGCGCCCCGCTGGCGCGCTGAACGGTTTCCTCACGCCGCAGCACATTGGCCCAGCGCGGCGCCACCAGCACCAGGTCGGCAAAGCCCATGGTCTTCATGGCGCGGGCGGTGGCGCCCACATTGCCAGCGTGGCTGGTGTTGATCAGAATAAAACGCGTTTTCATGGGCTTGGCTGCGTGAGATTGAGCGGGATCACGGCGGGGTCACGGCTGAAAAAGGTCCCGGCAGGCAGCAAGCCGGCCGTTGTGCCGATCAGCCCGCGCAGAGTCGGTAAAATAGCGGATTGTCGCCTGCCCCGGTTCCCGGTGCGCAGCATTCCCGCCCGCTCTTTACTACCCTCCAAGTCCAGCTATGTCCAGCAATCTACATCCCATGCTCAACGTGGCCGTCAAGGCTGCGCGCGCCGCCGGCGCCATCATCAACCGCGCCGCACTTGATGTCGAATCGGTCCGCGTGTCGGTCAAGCAAACCAACGACTTCGTCACCGAGGTGGACCAGAAGGCTGAAGAAGCCATCATCGAGACGCTGCTCACCGCCTACCCAACCCACGGCATCCTGGCCGAAGAATCGGGCAGCGAGCACGGCGCCCAGGGCAGCGATTTCGTCTGGATCATTGACCCGCTGGACGGCACCACCAACTTCATCCACGGCTTTCCTGTGTACTGCGTCAGCATCGCACTGGCCGTGCGCGGCAAGGTCGAGCAGGCCGTGGTGTACGACCCCACCCGCAACGACATCTACTGCGCCACCAAGGGCCGGGGCGCCTACCTGAACGAGCGCCGCATCCGCGTGGCCAAGCGCACCCGCATGCAAGAGTGCCTGATCTCCACCGGCTTCCCTTACCGCCCCGGCGACAAGCTCAAAAGCTACCTGGCCATGCTCGGCGAGGTGATGAGCCAGTGCGCCGGTGTGCGCCGCCCCGGTGCGGCCGCACTCGACCTGGCCTACGTCGCCGCCGGCTTCAGCGACGGGTTCTTCGAATCTGGCCTGAAGCCCTGGGATGTGGCGGCGGGCTCTCTGCTGGTCACCGAAGCAGGCGGCCTGATCGGCAACTACACCGGCGAGTCCGACTTCATGGACGTTGGCGAATGCGTGGCTGCCAACCCCCGTGTGTACGGGCAAATGATTGCCACCCTGGGCAAGTACAGCAAATTTGCCCGCGCGGGCGACAAGGCGCGGGTGCGGCAAGCGCCGGGCGCTACCGGGGTTGTTCACGACAACGCGGATGCCGCTGCAGACACCGTTGCGGCGGCGTTTGTGGCCGCTGCGGACGCATCCGCCGCCCCTGAAAAATCGACGCTTAGCGTCAAACCCCGACGCATCAAACCCACCGCCACCAGCGCGCCTGACGCGCTGTTGTAAATTCACACTGCGCCGCACGCCAACCGATTGTGCTGCGGTCGCTTTAACAGCGTGCTTCGCCGCGTGAACTGGCAACGGCACACCTGCTAACGCTGGTGTGACTGCTAGCGCGTCAGCCCAACACGCCACGCGCGCTGACCCTGCCCACGCGCCGCTCAAGAGGACCCGATGGCCGACCCCACAACTGATCTCGTCGCGACGTCAACTGCCAACGCGCAGGGCGACAAGCACACCCCCATGATGGCCCAGTACCTCGCCCTCAAGGCGGGCTACCCCGACACCCTGGTCTTCTACCGCATGGGGGATTTTTACGAGGTGTTTTACGGCGATGCGGAGAAGACATCGCGGTTGCTGGGCATCACGCTGACGCAGCGCGGGCAGTCGGCCGGTCAGCCGGTGGTGATGGCCGGGGTGCCGTTTCATGCGCTGGACGGGTATCTGACCAAGCTGGTCAAGCTGGGCGAGTCGGTGGCGATTTGCGAGCAGGTCGGTGATGTGGCAACCAGCAAAGGCCCGGTGGAGCGCCGGGTGGTGCGGGTCGTCACGCCCGGCACGTTGCTCGACGCCGAACTGCTGGGCGAGCGCACCGAGTCGATTTTGCTGGCCGTGCACCATGGCGCGCGCAACATTTGCGGCCTGGCCTGGCTAAGCGTGACGCAAAGCGACATTCACCTGGCCCAGTGCGCGCCCGACGCGCTGGACGCCTGGATTGCCCGCATCGCCCCGAGCGAGCTGGTCTACAACGTCGATGTGCCGCCGGCCTTTGAGCGCGCGCTGCGCCAATCGGTCTCCAAGCAGCGCTGCGCTGTCACCGCGCGCCCCGCCTGGCAGTTCGATGCGGCACTGGGCCTGCGCCGTCTGCTGGCGCAACTGCAGGTGGCCAGCCTCGCAGCCTGGAACGCCGACAATATGCCCGATGCGCACGCCGCAGCGTCCGCGCTGATCGGGTATGCCGAACAGGCGCTGACTGGCCGCGTCACATCAAATGCAACAGCGGCCCCAGCCTTGCCCACCGACAGCGCCGCCCCGCCCACCCGCACCCTGCCCCAGGTGCAAGGGCTGCGCGTGGTGCGGCCAGGCGAGCTGATTGAGTTGCCACCCGCCACGCGCCGCAATCTGGAGCTGACGCAGACCCTGCGTGGTGAAGACGCGCCCACGCTGTTTTCACTGCTGGACACCTGCGTCACCGGCATGGGCAGCCGCACGCTCAAGCGCTGGCTGCTCAGCCCACGGCGCGACCGGCAAGAGGCTACACAACGGCTGGAGGCGATTGCGCAATTGCGCGGCGGCCTGCAGCACAGCCTGCGCCGTGAACTCAAAGGCAGCAGCGATGTGGAGCGCATCACCGCCCGCCTTGCGCTGCGCCAGGTGCGCCCGCGCGAGTTGGTGGCGCTGCAGCAAACGCTGGGCAAAAACCTGTGCCGCAGCCTGGCATCGGAGACGCCAGCACCGTTGCTATTAAATTCAGAGCTACCCAGGCAATCAACGCCTGGACTAGCGGCACTTTTGGCCACTATTTCAGCAAATTTAACCCCGCCACACGGCTGCGCAGCACTTTTGGGGCGCTATTTGCTGCCTGAGCCCGCTGCGCTGCTGCGGGACGGCGGCGTCATCAACCACGGCTGTGACGCTGAACTCGACGAGCTGCGCAGCATTCAAACCAATTGCGACGCATTCTTGCTCGACCTGGAGGGCCGCGAACGCGCCCGCACCGGCATTGCCAACCTCAAGGTGCAGTTCAACAATGTGCACGGGTTTTTCATCGAGGTCAGCCAGGGCCAAACCACCAAGGTGCCCGACGACTACCGCCGCCGCCAGACCCTGAAAAACGCCGAGCGCTACATCACCCCAGAACTCAAAGCCTTTGAAGACAAAGCCTTGTCGGCGCAAGAACGGGCACTGGCCCGTGAGAAGTGGCTGTTTGACCAGCTGCTGAACGCGCTGCAGGTGTTTACCCCGGCGCTCAGCCGCTTGGCGGGAGCGCTGGCGTCGCTAGACGCGCTGTGCGCATTGGCCGAGCGCTCGCTCGCGCTGAACTGGGCCGCACCCGAGTTCACACGGGAGCCGTGCATCGACATTGCCCAGGGCCGCCACCCGGTAGTCGAGGCGCGCCTGGCCGCGCTCAGCGGCGGCAGCTTCATTGCCAACGACTGCCGCCTGGTCGGCAAGCAAAAAATGCAGGTCATCACCGGGCCCAACATGGGCGGCAAGTCCACCTACATGCGGCAGGTGGCGCTCATCGTGCTGCTGGCCAGCATGGGCAGCTACGTGCCCGCCACCCGCTGCCGCCTGGGGCCGATCGACGCGATTCACACCCGCATCGGCGCAGCCGACGACGTGGCCAACGCGCAGTCGACCTTCATGCTCGAAATGCTGGAGGCCGCACAAATTCTGAACACCGCCACCCCGCACTCCCTGGTGCTGATGGACGAGATCGGCCGCGGCACGTCCACCTTTGACGGCCTGGCGCTGGCTGGCGGCATTGCTGCGCACCTGCACAACAAAACCCAGGCCTTCACGCTGTTTGCCACGCATTACTTCGAGCTGACGCAGTTCCCGGCGCAGCACCCGGGGGCCGCCAATGTGCATGTCAGCGCGGTTGAGTCGGGCCAGCAGATTGTGTTTTTGCACCACATCGAGCCCGGCCCCGCCAGCAAAAGCTACGGCATTGCAGTGGCCAAACTGGCCGGTGTGCCCGGCGCTGTCGTCAACCACGCCCGACACGCGCTGGCCGCGCTGGAG
>JANLUZ010000029.1:0-12807 GCA_031363755.1 Polaromonas sp. | reverse complement strand
ACTTTCTTTTGGCGAAGCAAAAGAAAGTCACGAGCCGCCGGATTCCCCCCGGCCTGCTCGCAAAGCGAACCAAAACATCGAACAAAACCAGCTGCTACGAATTAAATAGCACCCCAGGCAGCAAAAACCTGGACTAGAGGTAAAACACACCCAAAAACACCAACTACTTAAATCGCCAACGGATCCACATCAATCGCCCACCTCACCAGACTTTTGAATTCCGTCTGCTACCGGGTTTCGAGCTGCGTGACTCGCCAGATGGTCGGCCTGCTACAAAGCGTGTTCCAGACCGACACCGACAGTCATTGGCGTCACCTTCTGTCCCAGGGTATGATTGATAGCACTCAAAAGGATTGATATCAATGCCCGCTGTCATTGTCAGAAATATCCCCGACGAAACCCATCGCGCACTGAAACTCCGTGCCGCTCAAAACGGCCGTAGTACCGAAGCAGAGATCAGGTTGATTCTTCAAACCGCCGTCGCACCGCAATCAGGCCTGGGCTCAGCTTTGGCGGCCATCGGGCAAAGTCTTGGCGGTGTGGTGCTTGCCCTGCCGCGCGACACTCGTCCCGTGGTGCCCGCGTGCTTTGACGCATGATCATCGTTGACACGAACGTCGTCTCCGAACCGCTCAAGCCCCGCCCTGAACCGGCCGTCATCGACTGGCTGGATCGCCAGGCTCCTCAAACGCTCTATATCACCACGATCAATCTGGCGGAGTTGCTGGCCGGCATCGAAGCCTTGCCCCCCGGCCGCAGGCGCGTCGAACTGCATCAGGCGTTTGTCAGGCAAGTGATGCCGTTGTGGGAAGGGCGCATCCTGCCCTTCGACACGCCAGCCGCCGAGAGCTTCGCCAAAATCAACACCCAGGCGCAAGCAGCGGGTACCCCCATCAGCTTTGCAGACGCCGCCATCGCAGCTATTGCGTCGGCCAATGGCTTTGCAGTGGCAACCCGCAATGTGCGGGATTTCAAGGGATGCGGGGTGGGCATGATCAATCCCTGGGGTTGAGTCTCCCGCAGGCAAGCAGGATGCGTCCTTTGCCGCTGCCGAAGCTGGCCCAGTAGCAGCACCTGTTTTCATTTTTTGAACCGTTGGTGGCACGCAGTCGACATCGTTATGTCGGCCCAACCTGTGCGAATGAACAAGCAAGACAGCGCGCACGTTGCCGCGCACAAGCCCTTCAAATCGCCAACGGGTCCACATCAATCGCCCAGCGCACCAGGCTTTTGAATTCCGCCTGCCGCCGCGTTTCAAACAGCACGCCTTGCCAGCTGGCCAGAAAGCGTTGCAGGGCGGCGCGGGATCCGCTTTCGACCAGCATTTGGGCGCGCTCGATGTTGGCGATGCGCTGGATGGTCATGGGCACTGCGGGGTAGAGAGTGATGCCCTCCGGGGCTTGGGCACTGAAGGCGGCGGCGTTTAAAAACCCCTGGGCGACGTCTTGCGTTTTGGCTTCGGCGCGAACCAGGGCTGAAAAGCCGAAGGGCGACAGCCCGGCGGCCTGGCGCTCTAGCAGCTGCTGGTCGGCAAAGGCCGGGTAGTCGTGCGCTTTCAGTGCCGTGAACAGGGGGTGGTCGGGGTGAAAGGTTTGCACCCACATTTCACTCGCGGCGCTGTGGGCGGCGTCGCGCCCGGCCCGGCCAGCCGCTTGCAGCAGCAGCCCAAACAGACGCTCCGGCGCGCGGAAGTCGCTGGAAAACAGCGCGCCGTCGGGGTTGATGGCGGCCACCAGGGTGATGTGCCGGAAGTCGTGGCCTTTGGCGATCATCTGGGTGCCGACCAGCACATCGACCTCCCCGCTGTGCACGCTGGCCAGCTGGCTTTCGAGCGTGCCTTTAAGGCGCGTGGTGTCGGCGTCGATCCGGGCGATGCGCACCGGGCTGCCGTCGGGCCGGGCGACGTTGGCCAGTAGCTCGGCCAGGTGTTCTTCCAACCGCTCGGTGCCGCGGCCTACCGGGGCGATGTCAATATTGCCGCAGGCGGGGCAGGCGCGTGGCACGCGTTCGGTAAAGCCGCAGTGGTGGCAGCGCAGGGTGCGGTCAATTTTGTGGAACACGCGGTAGGCGCTGCAGTGCGGGCATTCGCTTTTCCAGCCGCAGTCACCACAAGCCAGCACCGGGGCGTAGCCGCGTCGGTTCAAAAACACGAGCGACTGCTCACCCCGGCCGATGCGCGCCTCAATGGCAGCCAGCAGCGGCGGCGCAATCACGCAGTGCCGGGGCTGGTGGTTCATGTCCACGCGGCGCACGGTGGGCAGGCTGCCCGCCGCGCTGCCGTCCGCTGCGGCGATGCGCAGGTCCATGTTCAGGCGCTGGTAGCGCCCCGTGTGCGTGCTTTGCCAACTTTCGAGTGACGGCGTGGCCGAGCCGAGCAGCACGCGGCAGGGCGTGCTGTTTGCATCCGTTTCAAGTTTGGCGCGCATCACGGCCAAGTCGCGGGCGGAATAGCGCGCGCCTTCCTGCTGTTTGTAACTGGGGTCGTGCTCTTCGTCGACCACGATCAGCCGCAAATTCGGCATGGACGACAGCACCGCCATGCGGGTGCCCAGCACCAGCCGGGCGCGCCCGTCGTGCGCGGCCAGCCAGCTTCTCAAGCGTTGAGCCGGGCTCAAGCCGCTGTGCAGGGCCACGACCGGGCCTATGTCCAGCTGACCCAATTCAGCCAGGTGGGCAAAGCGCGCTTCAAAGCGCGACTGCAGCTGCGGCGTGAGATTGATCTCGGGCACCATCACCAGCACCTGGGCCGTGGGGTCGTCGGCCAGCACGCGGGCGGCGGCGCGCAAGTACACCTCGGTTTTGCCGCTGCCGGTGGCGCCAAACAGCAGCGCGGGCCGGGTGTCTTCAGCAAATTGGCGCAGCGCCTGGGCCTGCTGGGCGCTGAGCGCTGGGACGAGCGATGCCGCAATTGCTCCTTTATCAATAGCATTACAGGCAGTAAACGCCTGGGCTAGCGGCTCATTTGACTCATTTTTTGGTGTTTTCAGGCAGTGGGCAGCCTTTTTCAGCCGCCGGGCCAGCTGGGCGGGAGTGATGTCGCGCAGCTGGGGCGGCAAGGCGGCCAGCGCCACCTCCCCCAGCGAGCGCTGGTAGTAGGCGCTGGTGAACGCGACCAGCTGCCGCCAGGTGGCGCCCAGCGGAGGCAGGCCTTCGAGCATGCCCGAAACGGGTCTCAGGGTTTGCCCGGGGGCAACGGCCTGCGGCGCGGCGTCCCACACCACACCGAGCACCTCCCGCTGTCCCAAGGGCACGCGCACCAACGAGCCGGGCGCAAGTGCCTGCTCACATTCATAAGTCAGCGGCCCGGCGATGTTGCTGTGCGCCGGGGTGGCCACGACGATGGCGAGTTGGAACGTCATCAGATGTAAGAAAAACAGCTTATGTTGGGTTGCCCACATAAGCAATCAGCGCTAAGTCCTTGATTCACCAGCGCTTTACAGATGTCCCAGTTTTCTGTGGATAACTTTGTTGATAGATTGCCTTGGGCAGCGCGCAAGGCCCGTAAATCAAGGCTTCTTGTCGATTGCCCGGAAAAACCGCAATTTAAAGTTCTTATATAAATCAACGACTTACGAGTGCTACTGCATTGATAGCGTGGGCCGTGAGCTGGGGCCGGAGTTTCCGCACCGCAGCACAGATATTGTGCATAAGTCAGGATGCGACCGTTCGGTTTTGTGTTATCAGCGAGCCCGACAACGCCCTTGTGCCGCCAAACAGCGTTGTCAGTGAGGTGTCTGGCCACAGGCAACGGCGTGGCGTGGCGGCGTCAGGCCGCAGCCCCTGCACGTTGCTGACGTGAGTGGCTGTGCACCGCCCGGACCAGCGCGGCCACGCTGTCGGGCGGGGTGAACTGGCTGATGCCGTGGCCCAGGTTGAAGATGTGCGTCGGCCCCGTCGTCGTCGTATTGATGTGCGGGGCGCCAAAGCTGTCCAGCACGCGAATCGCCTCGGCCTCGATTTGCGCTGCGTTGGCAAACAGCACGTTCGGGTCGAGGTTGCCCTGCAGCGCCATCTTGTGGCCGACCTGCGCGCGGGCACGGCCCAGGTTCACCGTCCAGTCCAGGCCCAGCACCTCGCAGTCGAGCTGGCCCATGGCGTCAAGCCACAGCCCGCCGCCTTTGGTAAAAACAAGGCGCGGGATGATCACACCGTCGTGGCTGCGTTTGAGTTGGCTCAGCACCCGAGCCGTGTAGGCCAAGCTGAACTCGTGGAAAGCTGCGTCGGCCAGCACACCGCCCCAGCTGTCAAAAATCATCACCGCTTGCGCGCCGGCCTCGATTTGCGCGTTCAGGTAGGCGGCCACTGAATCGGCGTTGATGGCCAGCATGCGGTGCATCAAATCCGGGCGCTGGTACAGCATGGTTTTGACCAGGCGGTAGTCATCACTGCCTGCGCCTTCGACCATGTAGCAGGCCAGCGTCCAGGGGCTGCCTGAAAAGCCGATCAGCGGCACCCGGCCGTTGAGTGCCTTGCGGATCGACGTGACCGCATCGAACACATAGCGCAGCTTGGCCATGTCGGGCACTTCCAGCTTGGCCACGGCGGCTTCGTCACGCACCACATGGGCGAATTTGGGGCCTTCCCCCAACGCAAACGACAGGCCCAGGCCCATCGCGTCGGGAATCGTGAGGATGTCGCTGAACAAAATCGCCGCGTCCAGCGGGAAGCGCTCTAGCGGCTGCAGCGTCACTTCAGTGGCGTAGTCGGTGTTGGTGGCCAAGCCCATGAAGCTGCCCGCCTGGGCACGCGTGGCCTTGTACTCGGGCAAATAGCGGCCCGCCTGGCGCATCAGCCAGACGGGGGTGTGGGGTGTGGCCTGGCGCAGGCAGGCGCGCAAAAAGGTGTCGTTTTGAAGGGGTGCGAACATGGGGGGATTGTCTCAGGACTGCCGCATATCCCCGCTGGGCAGGGGTTCGCGGGGAAGGCGGCAAAGCAGACGGATATAAATAGAGCGCGTGCGATGGCTGCACCCGCAGAGTTCAGGCCAGCGGCCTGACCGCCCCGCTGGACAGCAACACCCGGTGGTCAATTTTCAGGCAATGGTCTTGCACCACCAGCAGGCCCGCCGCCTCAAGCCTGGCGGCGGCCTCTGGGTGCGTGATGCCCAGCTGCAGCCACACCGACTGAATTTGCTGGCCCGCCGGGGTCGCGCGCAGGGCGATGACTTCAGCGGCGATGGGGGGAATGTCTTCGCTGTTTCTGAAGCAGTTGACCATCTCGAACGTCTCATGCGCGGCGGCTTCGGTCAGGCTGGCGTAGGCTTTTTCACCCAGCACGGCGGCCTCGTTCGGGTTGATGGGAATGATGCGGTAGCCTGCCGCCTGCATGTAGCGCGCCACATCAAAACTGGCCCGGTGCGGCTTGGGTGACAGGCCCACCACCGCAATCGTGCGGCTGTGGTTCAGGATGTGGGGGATGCGGTCGGCAGGGGCAACCGGCGTGATCGAGGTCATAGCGGCTTTCACAGTTTGGCCAATTCGGCCCGCACATCATCCACCGACAGCACCTCCGACAGCACCACGGGCGCACGGCCGGGTTGGTAGATCACATACACCGGCACACCGCTGCGGCCCAACTGGCTCAGCGCGGCGGTCACGGCCGGGTCGCGGCGCGTCCAGTCGGCGCGCAGCAGGGCGACTTTTTTCGCATCGATGTCGGCCAGCACGGCGGCGTTGGACAGCGTGGTTTTCTTGTTGTACTGGCAGGTCACGCACCAGGCGGCGGTGAAGTCGACAAACACGCTTTGCCCTTGCGACATGAGCTGGTCCACGCGGCCCGGCGCCCAGGCCTGCCAGCGCTCGCCGGTTGACGACCCGGATGACGCCACAGCCGATGGATCTGCCGATTTGATGACATTTGGCCCGATGGTCCATATGAAAACTGCCAGTGCAGCTATCGAAAGCGTAGCAAACACAGTGCGTGCACGCCCACGCAAGCCCAGCGCCCACAACGCCAGCGCCAGCAGCACCAGCAAGCCCAGCAGCGCACCCGCGCCGTCAATGCCGCTTTGCTGGCCCAGCACCCACACCAGCCAGACCACGGTAGCAAACATCGGAAACGCCATCAGCTGTTTGAACGTCACCATCCACGCGCCGGGGCGCGGCAGCGCGCGGGCGATGGCGGGCACCGCACTGGCGGCCAGGTAGGGCAGCGCCATGCCCAGGCCAATGGCGCTAAAAATCGCCAGCGCCTGCACCGCTGGCAGGCCCACCGCATAGCCCAGCGACGCGCCCATGAACGGCGCGGTGCAAGGCGAGGCAATGGCTGTGGCCAGCACGCCCGACAAAAATGAATCGGCTGTCGGATTCTGGGCTTGCAGGCTGGCCACGCGGCTGGGTACAAAGTTGCCAAATTCAAACAGCCCGGCCAGGTTCAGCCCGATCAGTGTGAACAGCACCGCCAGCGTGGCGACCACGGCCGGGCTTTGCAGTTGAAAGCCCCACCCCAGCGACTCCCCCGCCGCCCGCAGGCCCAGCAGCAAAGCCCCCAGCGCCAGAAACGACAGCACCACGCCCACCGTGTAGGCCACGCCAGCGCGCACGCGCGTGGCTTGGTCGGGCGCGTTCACAAAGCTCACCACCTTGATGGCCAGCACCGGGAAGACACAAGGCATCAGGTTCAAGATCATGCCGCCGATCAACGCGCCCAGCAGCGCGGCCCAAAAAGTGATCGGTGCGCCCGACGACGACCCCGCCTGCACCGGCGTAGCGCCAGCGGCGGCATTGGCTTTGAGGGCCGCCTCCAGCGCGGGTGGCACCGCCATCGGCGCCGCAACGGCCGGCCAGGCGCCCGACACCGGCACGTCGATGCGCACACTTTGGCCATCAGCGGCCACCACCAGGGGCAGGTGCGTGGGGCTTTCGGCGCGCTGGGCCGACAGCGGCAGCGACGCTGTCCACACCGCGCCTTTCCAGGATTGCGTCCCAGTGGCAGCGGGCTCGGTGATGGCCCCGGTTTCAGGGTAGACCGCCAAGGTTTTGCCCTGCAACGCGACGGGCAGGCCGGCCAGCTGCACTTTCAGCTGTTGGCCTTCAACCGTGGCGGCGCTGTCGCCTGCGGCCTGCGCCTTGGGAGCGACGGCAAACGTCGCCGCAAACGCAGCGCCGCTGCTGCCCGTGGAGCTGCGCACCGGCAGGCTCAGCGCAAATTCACCCTCTTGCGGAATGCACTCCTTGCGGCACACCAGCCAACTGGCCTTGAGCTTCACCTCGAGCTGGTCAGCGTTGAATGTGGGAGCCACCGTGATCGGCACCGGCAACAGCACCGTGCCTTCGTAGCCGTAGTTGGCCAGAGTGCCGATCGGAATTTTTTTTGGCGTCGGCCAGGCAATGTCACCTGCGGTGATATCGGCAGGCAGTTGCCAGCTAAGTGCCGTCGGCAAGCCCGAGTCACCCGGGTTCTTCCAGTAGGTATGCCAGTCGGGCTGGTGCGCGATTTGCAAGCCCAACCACACGGGTTTGCCAGGCGCCACGCCGTCGGGCGCCCAGGCCAGCAACTCGGCCCGGACTTGGTCGTTACTGACGACAGCGCCGGGCTTGGCCAAGGATGCGCCAAACGGATTTGGTGCGTTTTGCGCGATTGCCTGCGGCGTGATGGCGCCCGCTGCTATTGATAAAGTAGCAAAAAAGAAGGTGCGAAATAAGCGCGTGAAGTTCATGGTGTGGGTGTGAGCCCTGTGGGCTGGCGTTGGTTCCGGCTGACAACGTGTCGTGCACCCGCTCTTTATGCCACAGGTCGACGTGCCCGGGCCACCAGCACACAACCGGCCAACGCAGGGCCTGCGGCGTCAAGCCACAGCGGACAGTAACGGCCACGTTATTTCGATGCCCTGGGCAGGCATTTGACGTGCCGCCTGACGCGACAGCCCATTTGAGATACCTAGCCCAGGGAGCTACTGCAAGCTCTCGCAACAAAAGCTAATCGCGATGTGATTGGTAACCGCATTAAAGGCTTCGTCGGGACGAGTCACCCTGGCGCAGGCGCGCTACCTGCCGGACCGCGGGTATTGAGCGGCGGGAACGTTGGATAGTGAAGGGACGACCGGCGGGCGTCACTTTTTAGAACAGTGCCGCCTTGTTGAGTTGTGGCACAAAACAGGCCCGATGTTTCAAATTGAAACACTACCCGTCCAACGCCTTGACAACCGTGCAATTTCACGAAGTTTTCACATTCGCTTACCAAATTAAGGCAACGTTTTCACACTGTACATGCGGGAATTGTTTTTTAATTCGATCGAAGCAAAACTTTAGCGTTGCTTTTCTTTGGACTTGCGGCGAGCGGCCAAACAAGCACCACCGCGGAGTTAGCCGTATCTGCTTACGAACAAAGCTGCAGGGGCTAAAAATCGTCAGCCAAATTGTTGGTGTGAAATACCGCCATGAAATAGTTAGTTTTTTTGCTAATTTGTATACATTTATATTTGAGGGAGCTACTTACTATGACTAAAGATTTTCAATCAGTAATAAATATTGCGGCGCTCGCCAGCGTATCCTTAATGGTCGGGTGCGGCGGCGGCACGGTGTCCAGTCCCACGGTCAGCAGTGGTGCGCTCGTCACGGCTGCGACCAGCGGCGTCAACACAACAGCAAGCCCTGCAGATACGACACCCCCCGTCACGATCAACAACCCGCCAGTCGCGCCAGTTTCACCAGCCTCAGCAACTCCGCCGACGACACCTTCGTTGCCTGCACCTGCACCTGTGCCTACACCTGTACCTGCACCGCCGATGACCCCCACCCCACCCGTGGCACAAGGTGATTGCCAAGCTGCCGCTGTGAACTGGGCCGTCGGTGACCAAAGCTGCACGGCAACGGTGACGGCAACCGCCAAGGGTGCCAGTGCCATCGCAACCGACCTTCTTGCGCCTAGCTTCGGTGCGGCGTCGTTTTCATGCACCAACGGTACCTTGGCTCTTAATTCGTCGGCAACGCCTGCCCCCACCTGCATGAAAGCAGACATCCAGGAAGCCCAAATGAGCGGGTATCTTTTCCTGAACCATCAAAGCGCGCCGGAAGATTACAACGCGGGTTATTCGATGTACATCGCCGCATGGCCTTTGCTTAACAAGTATCCTGGCTCCCGAGTACAGACCGGCCTGCCTGGTACTTGGATGTGGCCGCAAAATCCTGAACCGAAGCCCATTGAGTCTTATCACACTATTGAGGGGGGACTTGGCTGGTGGAACGACACCGTTTTCGGGACTGAAACTCCGAAATTCCTCATGGGAGGCGTATCGGTTGATTTCAGTAGCGTCGCTAACGGGCCAGGGATGGGCTGGGGCGACTGGAACAAATCTGCGTGGGGTAAGTATGGTGTTGGCCAACTCAGCTCAAGATTGCTTTTCCCGCCTGACGGCCTCAATATGAAACAAGGCACCAACGGCGAGCTGCTGGGCTCCGGTTATTTGCCGCTTCCCCTGACAAATATCAAGCCCACAACCAACAACCAAAATATACCGACGGGTGACAATTCCTGGACGCTTTTCTTGAACGCAGGCAACTTCAAGGGGCCTGCGACATTCTTTACACCTTATTTCTGGTCTCGCGCATCCACAGTCGGGTTAACCAACAAGGATGGATTGCCCAAAGATACCGTCGGTAAGATGTTTGATTCGCGGCCTTCCGAGGCCAACAAACAAATGCAAATGGAAACGCAGTATGTGCCCGCTTTTCAATCGAAAGATTCGAAAGGCGACACTTACGCCCGCGTTGCGCCAGTGCAGTTTCCCAGAGACGAAAAAGGTAACTCGGTGGTTGCCAACCGCTTGATGGTGTACAAGAAAAGTGCGCTCTGGGACTCGGTCAAGGCCTGGTTTGACGGCAGCGGTTCAGCGGTTAGCAGCCAAATCAAAACAGCTGGTTCTTTCGAGCAAACCGTTACCGGTGGCGGCGGCGCCACATGGCAAATTTTTCAGCCCAACACGCCTGACAACAAAAGGGTGCCAATTGCATGGAATTCTTTTGCAAGCTCGGTCGCTTTTGACAAAAGCTCTCTAGGCTACAGCTGGATACAAAAATTGGTGTCCAAAACCGATATTGGCACCGGGTCGGTGGTGACGTTGCCGCAGTACTTTCGTTTGAGTAAGGATTCATCGGGTAACGCGGTGTGGGCCGTTGCGCTTGCAAGTGATGTGCCGGCTGAAACCGGGCTAGCCTCCATAGAATTCAAACGTGCAGACAGAACAACGCCACGTGTACTCTCGACACCGATGGACAACTCAGGCCTCGACGGTGCCGTCAACGTCTGGAAGACGCCTGGCCCCGCTAAAAATGGCGGTCCGTTCCAGGCAAAGCTGGGTGACGGCAGCACCGTGACCTACTACTGGTATTTGTTTAAAAACCAGCCTACTTTGCTCAAATCGGATTTGACCGATGCCGAGCGTGACGAGCTACAAGTGCGGGCAGAGAAAATTCATAAGGAATGGACCATCGACAAGGAATATTTGCCAGCGCCGACTACAGGGAAATTGGCTGATATTGACCCTGCGTTGATCGTGACGCCTCCAAAAGGTCTCGAAGTCGGCTATGTCCCCATCGTGACCCGGCAAGAGACGACAAAGTAAGCGCCATCGCGGTATGAAAGTCACCCACCATCAACTCTGCTTGTTGTGTTGATGGTGGTGATCGATGTTCTTGCGATGCCTTGGTGATGCGCTTCGTGATAAAGCGACGCTGCTGCGGGGTTGTGCAGGCGCTTCCCAGCCGTTGTTTTCAATGCCCGTGCAGCGGTCAAAACAACCTGCGCTAACTTGCAGGCACCCACTTGATAATCGGGCGCATGCCAGCCCCTTCTTTTGTGCCCACCGCCGCCATCGTTCTGGCCACCCTGAACGCCAAATACATTCACGCCTCACTCGGCCTGCGCTGTCTGCTGGCCAATATGGACTTGCACGGCGGGCCGGGGCTGCGGGCGCAAACCCAGCTGCGTGAATTTGTAATTGGCCAGCGAAGCGTGCAAATTGTGGAAGACCTGCTGGCCCTGAACCCCCGCGTGATTGGCCTGGGCGTGTACATCTGGAACGTGGTGGAGACCACGCAGGTGGTGCGCCTGCTCAAAACCCTGCGGCCTGACGTCAAGGTGGTGCTGGGCGGGCCGGAAGTGAGTTTTGAGGTGCAAAGCCAGGAAATTTGCCGCCTGGCCGACCACGTCATCACGGGCTGGGGCGATGTGACCTTTCCCAAGCTTTGCCGCGCTTTGCTTAAATTACCAGGCGGGGGCCCGCAGCCGCTGATGAAAGTCGTGCCCGGCGAACAACCGCCGCTGGCTGAGCTGGCGCTGCCCTACCACGAGTACACCGGCGAAGACCTGGCCAATCGCCTGCTGTATGTCGAAGCCTCACGCGGCTGCCCGTTCAAGTGCGAGTTTTGTTTGAGTTCACTCGACAAAACCGCCTGGGCTTTCGAGCTGGACCGCTTCATGGCCGAGATGGACACGCTCTACCAGCGCGGCGCGCGCAACTTCAAATTTGTGGACCGCACTTTCAACCTGAAGGTGGATTTTTCGGTACGGATTTTGCAGTTCTTCCTCGACCGCATGCAGCCTGATTTGTTCGTGCATTTTGAAGTCGTGCCCGACAGTCTGCCCGACAAACTCAAGGCGCTGATCGCCCAGTTCCCGGCTGGCTCGCTGCAGTTTGAAGTTGGGATTCAAAGCTTCAACCCCGACGTGCAGCAGCGCATTTCACGCAAGCAAGACAACGCCAAAACCGCCGACAACCTGCGCTGGCTGGTCACCGAAAGCCGGGCGCATGTGCATGCCGACCTGATTTTTGGCCTGCCCGGCGAAACCCTCGAAAGCTTCGCCGCTGGGTTTGACCGCCTGCACGCCCTGGCCCCGCATGAGATCCAGTTCGGCATTTTGAAGCGCCTGCGCGGCACACCGATTACCCGGCACACCGCCGACTTCGCCATGGTCTACGACCCGCACACGCCCTACACCATCCTGCAAAACTCCACGATCGACTTTTCCACCCTGCAGCGCATCAACCGCTTTGCCCGCTACTGGGATATGGTGGCCAATTCAGGCCGGTTTTCATTGGGGCTGAACTTGCTGCTGGGCGGCGGCTCCGCGTTCAATAACTTCCTGGGTTTCAGTGACTGGCTGTGGTGTACCACCGGCAAAACGCACGAATTTGCGCTCGAAAAACTGCTGGATTTGCTGCACGACCACCTGGTGGGTGTGCGCGGCCTGCTAGCGGATGCGGTGCGAGACGCGCTGTTGGCCGATTACCGGGCGAGTGGGGCGCGCGGCAAACCGCTGTGTTTGGCGGGGTTGCTAGCAGCCCAGCGGGTGGAGCTTGATGCGAAGCGCGATTCGCGGCAAGATTCGCGGCAGAAGCGGCAGGGGCGGCATGTGGAGCAGGCCGGGCACCAGGAGGAGATTCGGCGGGCTGCGGCTGCGGCTTGAGGTTTACGCTGTTGGTTGGTTGTTCGGTCTGGCCCTGTACTCCTCGGCGCATACAGAAGGGGTTTGGCGGAACTGAATTCGGGGTCGGGTGTGGGGTGTCAGACCTCACCCCTGCCCTCTCCCGCGTACGGGAGAGGGAGAAAGTCCCCGAATCCGTTCCCGATTGCGAGTCGCTCCCGAAAATCCCGTGTGGCTGGGCTCAGGAGCGGAGAGCCAAGCGGATCAGGGCGCGTGCTTGTCTGAGCCAAAGGCGAGTTTGCACGTGACCCCGCTTGGTTTGAGCACCGCAAGGCACCCGCAGCGAAGCGAAGGGACCAGACAATCGGGTCGCCTTTCTTTTCGTTAGGTTTCTTTGGCGAAGCAAAGAAAAGTAACTCGCCTGCCGGGGCGACTCCCGGCCTG
>JANLUZ010000196.1:0-15320 GCA_031363755.1 Polaromonas sp. | reverse complement strand
GCCAAGGCGGTGAATATAGGGCACGGCTGCACCGGTCGTACCCACTAGCACAGGTGCGGTGGCAAAACCCGCATCCGCACCGCCCAGCAACGCGCCACGCTGGCGGTGAACCGCGAGCTGGTGTTGCTGTATTGGCAGATTGGGCGTGACATTCTGGCGCGGCAAGCAAGTCAAGGCTGGGGTGCCAAGGTGATTGAACGGCTGGCGCATGACTTGCGCACGGCCTTCCCGGAGATGAAGGGCTTTTCGCGTGCCAATCTGATGTACATGCGCGCCTTTTGCGAGGCCTGGCCCGATTCAGAAGTTGTCCAACAGGCTGTTGGACAATTACCGTGGGGGCATAACCTGGTGCTGCTGACGCGACTGAAAGATCCGCAACAACGCTTGGCTTATGCCCAAAGCGCCATCCAGCACGGCTGGTCGCGCAATATGTTGAATATCCACATCGAAACCCGCCTACTGGAGCGTTGCGGCACGGCGGTAACCAACTTCGACACCAGCTTGCCCAAACCGCAGTCTGATCTGGCCCGCGAATCATTGAAAGACCCGTACCGCCTGGACTTTTTGGGGCTGGGCAAAGAGGCGGGCGAGCGCGAAATCGAAAACGCCCTGGTCAAGCACGTTACTGAATTCCTGCTGGAGTTGGGCGCGGGCTTTGCCTTTGTGGGGCGGCAGGTGTTGCTGGATGTGGGTGGTGACGAGTTTTTTATCGACTTGTTGTTCTACCACCTCAAGCTGCGCTGCTACGTGGTGATTGAGCTCAAGGGCGGCAAGTTCAAGCCTGAGCACCTGTGCCAGTTAAGTTTTTACCTCGCCGCCGTGGATGCCCAAGTCAAGCACGCGCAGGACGGCCCCACGATCGGCCTGCTGCTGTGCAAGAACAAAAACAAGGTGGTGGCCGAATACGCGCTGCGCAACTACATCCAGCCGCTGGGCGTGGCCGAATACCAACTGCTCGAATCCCTGCCCGCCGAGCTGCAAACCAGCTTGCCCAGCATCGAGCAGATTGAGCGCGAATTTGCGGGCAGCGACACAGCAATGGAAGACGAGTCCATATGAATACGGCGTATCCGTTACCGTTGTTGCCACCCGCTGAATCCCTCACCGTCGAATTTAAAAGCGACCGCAAACGATTACCCGATGCCGAACTGGTCGAAGCGCTGGTTTGCCTAGCCAACACGGAAGGCGGTGAGCTTTGGTTGGGGGTTGAGGACGACGGGCAAGTTACCGGGTTGCACGCCGATCATGCTTTGTTGGTGGGGCTGGCAGGCTTGGTGGCGGCGCGTACATCTCCATCGCTTCAGGTGGATGTGGAGTCTGTGGATATCCGTGGTGTGCGGGTTGCCCGCATTGGTGTACCAAGCCAAAGGCCAACAAGTTGCCTACACAAGGCAGGCGGGCTTTAGCAGCCTGCAGAACGAACAGATGGTGCTGAGCCATGTGCGCCACCACGGCCAAATCCGGCGTAGTGAAGTGATTGACTTGTGCCGCCTGACCCAAAATCAGGCTGCCAAATTGTTAAAACGCCTCAAGGAAGAAGGCAGATTGGTGAAACATGGTGAGCGACGGTGGGCGTTCTACACATTCAATGAGCTTCTATGAGCAGCATTCGCAAAGTTTTGATCGGATTTTGATTTTGCCCACCAAAAATGCTGTGGCAACCTGCCTAAAAAAGAAATAGTCCATATATAACAATGACTTACGATAACTTCTCGGGGCCGGAAAGTTTTGATCAAATGTTGATCGCCCTCTCTAAAAACCCTGCTTGCCGAACAGAAGTGCCATGAACATAACGACCAACCCCACCAACGCCTACACCGTCCCCTCGGTGTCCATCACCACCGCCCGCACGGGTGCATCCGCCAAGGCCAATGCGCTGGGCATGCGCGCCATGCAGGAGCGGGCCTATGCCAAGCGGGGTGAGCAGTACTTGCTGATCAAGTCGCCGCCAGCGTCGGGCAAGTCGCGCGCGCTGATGTTCATCACGCTGGACAAGCTGCACCACCAGGGTTTGCTGCAGGCCATTGTGGTGGTGCCTGAGCGCTCGATTGGCAGCAGCTTTGCCGACGAGCCTTTGCGTCAGCACGGTTTTGAGTGGGACTGGCGGGTAGAACCGCAGTGGAACCTGTGCAATGCACCAGGCGTGGACGAGCCGCGCGTGGCAAAGTCAAAAGTGGACGCGGTGCGGCAGTTTTTGGCCAGCACAGACACTGTGCTGGTGTGTACGCACGCCACCTTTCGTTTTGCGGTGGATGAGCTGGGGCTGCAAGCCTTTGACAAGCGGCTGATTGCGATTGACGAGTTTCACCATGTGTCGAGCAACCCGGACAACAAGCTGGGTAACCAGCTGGGCGCGCTGATTGAGCGAGACCAAATTCACTTGGTGGCGATGACCGGGTCTTATTTTCGGGGTGACAGCGCGGCGGTGTTGTCCCCTGCGGATGAGGCACGGTTTGAAACCATCACCTACACCTATTACGAGCAGCTCAACGGTTACCAGTGGCTGAAGTCGCTGGACATTGGGTACTTTTTCTATACCGGCTCGTATGTGGACGCGGTGGCCAAGGTGTTGGACCCGGCGTTGAAAACCATTGTGCATATTCCCAATGTCAACTCGCGTGAGAGCTTGAAGGACAAGGAGCGCGAGGTCAGCGACATCATGCAGGCGCTGGGGGACTGGCGGGGCGTGGACGATGCGACGGGGTTCCACCTGGTGCAGGCCAAAGACGGCCGCACGTTGAAGGTAGCCGACTTGGTGGACGACCTGGATTCGGCCAAGCGGTCCCGCGTGCTGAACGCGCTGAAAGACCCGGCGCACAAGAACAACCGGGGCCATGTGGACGTGATCATCGCGCTGGGCATGGCCAAAGAGGGCTTCGACTGGATCTGGTGTGAGCACGCGCTGACCATTGGCTACCGCAGCAGCCTGACTGAAATTGTGCAGATCATTGGCCGGGCCACGCGGGACGCGGTGGGCAAGGAAAGATCACGCTTCACCAACCTGATTGCCGAGCCTGCGGCCGACCAGTCACTGGTGGCCGAAGCAGTGAACGACATGCTCAAAGCTATTTCAGCGAGCTTGCTGATGGAGCAGGTACTGGCACCCCGCTATGAGTTCACGCCTAAAAACGCGGGGCCGAAAGTGGGCTTTGACTACGGTGAAAGCGGCTACCAACCCAGCGGGCACAACCTGGGGGTGAATACCGACACCGGGCAGATTCACGTAGAAATCAACGGGCTGACCACCCCGCAAAGCCCGGAGGCGACGCGCATCTGCCAAGAAGACCTGAACGAGGTGGTAACCAGCTTTTTGCAAGACAAAACGGCGCTGGAGCGCGGCTTGTTTGACAAAGAAACCACGCTACCGCAAGAGCTGACCCAGCTGCGCATGGGCAAGATCGTGCGTGAGCGCTACCCGGCTTTGAGTGATGTGGACCAGGAGGCTATCCGCCAACACGCGGTGGCGGCGATGAACATCACGCAGCAGGCCAAGCTGGCTTTGGCGCAGGCTGATGCCAATGGAGCAAATGGACCTAACGGGGCGGGCACCACCAACACGGCCTTGATCGACGGGGTGCGCAAGTTTGTGAACGTGCGCGACCTGGACATTGACCTGATTGACTGCATCAACCCGTTTGACGCGGCTTATTCGGTGCTGGCCAAGGCGATGGATGAAAAGTCACTGCGGCAGGTGCAGGCCAGCATTGCAGCCAAGAAGGTGAGTATTCCCCGTGATGAGGCGGTGCAGCTGACAGCCCGGGCCAGGGCTTTTAAACAGGAACGGGGGCGCTTGCCAGACATCAACGCAGCTGACCCGTGGGAAAAGCGGATGGCTGAGGGTGTGGCGGCATTCCTGCGCTACAAGGCGCAGGAGTTGGCTGCACAGCCCCATGGAGCTAGCCATGGAGTGAACCATGGCTGACATTGACGAAGACGAGCTGCTGGCTGACCTGGGCCTGGAACTTAGCCCCCTCAAAGCCGCCAGCCGCACCCCGCGTGAGGAACGCATTGTTGCGGGCTTTGAGGATATTTTGCGTTTTCATCAAACGCACCACCGTGCCCCGCTGCATGGCGAGGGACGGGGCATTTTTGAGCGGCTGTATGCCGTTCGGCTGGAACAGCTGCGCCAGTTGCCAGAGGCCTGCGCCCTGCTGGCGGGGCTGGATGGCCCGGGTCTTTTGGCGGGTGCGGCGGCGACGATGGCGAATGCCCAAGACCTGGACGAAGATGCCTTGCTGGCTGAGCTTGGGGTGGGCCCGGACGCCAGCAACGCTGCCAACCGGAGCGACATCACGCTGCTGCGGCATGTGCGGTCTAGCGTTGAAAAGCGTGCAGCTGAGGAGGTGGCTGACCGCCTGCCGTGTGCAGACTTTGAGCGTTTTCAGCCGTTGTTTGAGCAGGTTGAGCGGGAGTTCAAGGCGGGTATTCGCCGCGCACTGCGGTTTGGCCGTGACACCAGCGTGGCCGACGGAAACTATTTCATTGTGGGCGGGCAGCTGGCGTACGTGGCCGACGTGGGCGAGCCCATCAAGGCGCCGAATGGTAAAAGTGATGCGCGCTTGCGTGTTATTTACGCCAATGGCACGGAGAGCAACTTGCTGCGCCGCTCGCTACAGCGGGCGCTGTACAAAGACGCCACAGGCCGCCGACTGACGGACCCCGACCTGGGGCCGCTGTTTGGCGACGATACCGAAGACGACGACATCGCGTCAGGCACCATTTACGTGCTGCGCAGCCACTCAAGCCACCCGTTTGTGGCGGAACACCGTGAGCTGATCCACAAAATCGGCGTGACCGGGGGCACTGTTGAGGCGCGCATTGCGGGCGCTGAAAAAGACGCGACTTACCTGCTGGCCCCCGTGGAGGTGGTGGCGACCTACCAGCTGCACAATCTGAACCGCGTGCGGCTGGAAAACATCTTTCACCGCCTGTTCGGTGCGGCGCAGCTGGACTTGACCATCGAAGACCGCTTCGGGCAGCCTGTTAAACCACGGGAGTGGTTTTTGGTGCCGCTGCACGTGATTGACGAGGCAGTTCAGCACATTCGGGATGGCTCAGTGACCCGCGTCGCCTACGACCCTGCATCGGCGCGATGGGTGGAATCAGCACCAGACTGAGCAGCGGGCTGTGGCCGTAGAGGCAAGCTTTTGACCCACCTAAACTGAAAAAGCGGCTTTTTCGACCTGTTTTGAGGTCATTTCAGTATCAAATCGGCCGTATGTCCAGGTAATTGCTGCCTGAGTAGCTATTATTTATATAGCACCTACTGTTTCTACCTTTAGGCTTAACCGCCCATGATCGAATACTCACCGCCCCGCTCCAGCGCCCGCAGGTAGGCGGGCAACGCGTGGATGCGTTTCAAAAAAACCATCAAACGCGGGCGGCTTTCATTCAAACCACCGCGTGCGGCGCAGGCCTCCAGCACAAAGCTGAGCTGAATGTCAGCACCGGTCAGCTCGCTACCCGCAAACCAGCTGGATTTGCCGAGTTCGGCTTCCATGTAGTCGAGGTTTTCGGCGATGCGGGGCGCGATAAAAGACGTTTTGACCTTGCTGGCGATGCCTTTGGCGATGGGTTTGACAAAAAACGGCATCGGGGAGGTCTCGACCTTGTCAAAAATCAGCTTCATCAGCAGCGGCGGCATGGCCGAGCCTTCGGCATAGTGCAGCCAGTAGGTGTAACGCAGGCGCTCGGGCGTGCCCGCGGCGGGAATCAACCGGCCCTGGCCGTAGCGCTCGATCAGGTACTCAATGATGGCGCCGGACTCGGCAATGGTGAGTGCGCCGTCGGTGATGACCGGGGACTTACCCAGCGGGTGAACCGCGCGCAGCTCGGGCGGGGCCAGCATGGTTTTGGCATCACGCTGGTAGCGCTTGATCTCGTAAGGAACCCCCAATTCTTCAAGCAACCACAAAATGCGCTGCGAGCGGGAGTTGTTGAGGTGATGCAAGGTGATCATGGCAAGCCTGTTCAATGAAGTGTTCGGCATCGTACGGGACGCCGCCACCTAATGCGAGCACCCGGGCGACTGCAGGCTTGAACCACGCGGCCTAAAATGTGCCGGTGACCCCATCGAATGCCCAAAACCTCCTGAACGCAGACCTGCACTGCCACTCCGTCGTGTCGGACGGCACCCTGAGCCCGGAAGCCCTGGCTGAGCGCGCCAAGGCCAACGGCGTGGAGCTGTGGGCCCTCACGGACCATGATGAAATTGGCGGGCTGCAGCGTGCGGCGGCAGCGGCCAGGGCCAACGGCATTCACTTCCTGACAGGGGCCGAAATTTCAGTGACGTTTGCAGGCGAAACCGTGCACATCGTAGGCTTGGGCTTTGATGCTGACAACGCGAACATCGTCAGAGGGTTGCACGACACGCGGGGCGGGCGCCAGCAGCGCGCCATGGAGATGGCTGCCGGGCTGGCCAAAGTGGGCATCACTGCGGCTTATGAAGGCGCATGCAAGTTTGTCGGCAATCCGGAGTTGATCTCGCGCACGCACTTTGCGCGTTTTTTGGTCGAAAGCGGCGCGTGCAGCAACACGTCCGAAGTGTTCCGCAAATATTTGACCGAGGGCAAGCCAGGTTATGTGCCGCACCGCTGGGCCAGCCTGAAAGACGCGGTAACCTGGATCACGCAGGCCGGTGGCGTGGCCGTCATTGCCCACCCGGGGCGCTACAAATTCACCGTCAATGAAGAATACGCGCTGTTCACCGAGTTCAAGGCGCATGGCGGGCAGGCCGTCGAGGTGGTCACCGGCAGCCATAGCCCGCCTGAGTACATCAAATACGCCGAAACCGCTAAAGAGTTTGGGCTGGCCGCGTCACGCGGGAGTGACTTTCACAGCCCCGACGAAAGCCGCATTGACCTGGGCGCGCTGCCGTTTCTGCCCGGCGAGCTGACGCCGGTGTGGGCGCTGCTGGCAGACCGCATTCAGTGAGCCGCTACCAGGGCAAAGCGCTGGCAGGCATCCTGCTGGCCATGACCGCCTGCGCTTGCTTTGCGACGCTGGACACCACCACCCGCTACGTGAGTGCCAGCGTGCCGCTGCTGATGGCGCTGTGGGTGCGCTACGCGTTTCAGGCCCTGGTGACCACCGCTGTGGTGCTGCCCACGCGTGGCCTGCGGGTGCTGCGCACAGCCCACCCCAAATACCAGCTGCTGCGCGGTGTGCTGCTGCTGACCACCAGTTTGCTAGCATTTTTCAGCCTCAAGTACATGCCGGTGGGCGAGTTCACGGCGCTGGTGATGATTGTGCCGCTGGTTATCACGCTGCTGGCCTCGACCCGGCTGGGCGAAAAAGTCTCGCCGCTGCGCTGGGCGCTGGTGGTAGGCGGCTTTGTTGGCACGATGGTGATCATCAGGCCGGGGCACGATGCCTTCAGCTGGGCCACGCTGCTGCCGCTCGGGCTGGTTGTGAGCAATTCATGGTTTCAGATGCTGACCAGCCAGCTCGCCAAAACAGAAGACCCATTAACGCTGCATTTCTACACCGGATGGGTCGGCACGGTCATCGCCAGTGTCGTGCTGCCGTGGGTGTGGGCACCGCTGCCCAGCGCGGCGCTGTGGGGCACGTTGCTGCTCATGGGTTTGATGGGCACCATCGGCCACTTTCTGTTGATTCTGGCCTACCAGCGCGCGCCCGCCGCCACGCTGACGCCGTATTTGTACGTGCAAATCGGCTTTGCGATGCTGGGCGGCTGGGTCGTGTTCTCGCACGTGCCTGACAGCTGGTCGCTTGCGGGCATGGGGCTGATTGCGCTGTGCGGCGCGGCAGGCGCCTGGGTGGCGGTGCATGAAAGCCGTGCTCAGGCAGCCCTGAAGATCGAGCCTGTGGAGTCTTGACTTTTCGCCGCGCAGTCGCCAAATGATCGCTATGGCCCAATTTTTTGAAATTCATCCTGACAACCCGCCTGCACGGCTGCTCAAGCAGGCCACTGCCCTGCTGGCACGCGGCGGCATCGCGGCAGTGCCCACCGATTCGAGCTATGCGCTGGTTTGCCAGCTAGACGACAAAGCCGCTGCCGACAGCCTGCGCCGCATTCGCGGGGTGGACGACAAACACCACCTGACGCTGCTGTGCCGCGACCTGAGCGAGCTGGCCAACTACGCGCGGGTGGACAACAAGCAGTACCGCCTGCTCAAGGCCGCCACGCCCGGCCCGTACACCTTCATTCTGGAAGCGAGCAAGGAAGTGCCGCGCCGCCTGAGCCACCCATCACGCAAAACCATCGGCCTGCGCGTGCCCGACCACAAAACGCTGCAGGCGCTGCTCGAACTGCATGGCGCGCCGCTGTTGGCCACCACCTTGATTCGGCGTGGCGAGACCGAGCCGCTCAATGATGCCCAAGCCATTCGCGACTTGATGGAGCACGAGCTGGCTGCGGTGATTGACGCAGGGGCGTGCCACCAGCAGCCCACCACGGTGATTGACCTCACGCCGATGGGCAGCACGGATGGCGGCAAGGCCGTGGTGATCCGGCGCGGGCGCGGTGACGTGGCGGCCCTGGGTTTGTAAACGCCGACGCTGAGGCCGTATGCCTAAGCGGCGCGTCAGGTGTGGTGACAACCGTCTGAGACAATTCGCGCATGGACATTGCCAACATCATTCAAACCATCGCGATTTACGCGTTGCCCGTACTTTTCGCTATCACCCTGCATGAGGCCGCGCACGGCTATGTGGCCAAACACTTTGGCGACAACACCGCCTACAGTCTGGGCCGCGTCACCCTCAACCCCATGAAGCACATCGACCCGGTGGGCACCATCGTGATGCCGCTGGTGCTGTACATCGCCACGGCGGGCACTTTTTTGTTCGGCTACGCCAAGCCGGTGCCGGTGCAATTCGGCCGGCTGCGCAACCCTAAGCGCGACATGATCTGGGTGGCGTTGGCCGGGCCTGCGTCTAACTTGGCACAAGCTCTGCTCTGGGGTGTTGCTTTTTACCTGCTGCAAGGCGCCAGCCTCACCGAGCCGTTTTTCATCAAGATGTGCCAGGCCGGCATTCTGGTCAATGTGGTGATGTTTGTGTTCAACCTGTTTCCGCTGCCCCCGCTGGACGGCGGGCGTATTTTGGTGGGCTTGCTGCCCTACAAACAGGCCGAACTGGTCTCGCGCATTGAGCCGTGGGGCTTTTTTGTAGTGATGGCGCTCGTGCTGACGGGGGTGATCAGCACCTTCTGGATGCAGCCTCTGATGGCCGCCACCTACAGCGTGATTCAAACCGTGTTGACGCCGCTGGCGATGCTGGTGAAATGATGAACACAACGACGGCCCCGCAGCGTTTTCTGACCGGCATCACCACCACCGGCACGCCTCACTTGGGCAACTATGTAGGCTCAATCCGCCCTTCTGTAGCCGCCAGCCGCCTGCCCGGCGTGCAAAGCTACTATTTTCTGGCCGACTACCACGCGCTCATCAAATGCGACGAGCCCGCGCGCATCCAGCGCTCAACGCTGGAAATCGCCGCCAGCTGGCTGGCCGCCGGGCTGGACCCGGAGCGCGTCACGTTCTACCGCCAGTCCGACATCCCGGAAATCCCCGAGCTGACCTGGCTGCTGACCTGCGTAACCGGCAAAGGGGTGCTCAACCGCGCCCATGCCTACAAGGCGGCCGTTGACAAAAACAACGCGGCTGGCACCGACCCGGACGCTGACGTGACCGCAGGCCTGTTCATGTACCCGGTGTTGATGGGGGCCGACATCTTGATGTTCAAGGCGCACCAGGTGCCTGTGGGCCGCGACCAGATCCAGCACATCGAAATGGCGCGCGACATGGCCCAGCGCTTCAACCACCTGTACGGCAACCACTTGGTGCTGCCCGAGGCGGCTGTGGACGAGTCTGTGGCGCTGCTGGCCGGCCTGGATGGCCGCAAGATGAGCAAAAGCTACGACAACACCATCCCGCTGTTTGCGCCCCGCGAGCATCTGCGCAAACTGATTGCCAGCTTGGTGACCGACTCACGCGCACCCGGCGAGCCCAAGGAGGTCGAGGGCTCCGCGCTGTTCCAGATGTACCAGGCCTTTGCCACCCCGGCGGAGACAGCAGCCCTGCGCCAGGCCTATGCCCACGGCATCGCCTGGGGCGACGCCAAGCAGATGCTGCTCACCTGCATTGACACCGTGGTGGCCCCAATGCGGGAGCGCTACGAGGCGTTGATCAACAACCCGGCGCATATTGAAGCGCTGCTGCTTGCAGGCGCCCAGAAAGCGAGGGCTGAAGCCACGCCGCTGATGGGTGAGCTGCGCCGCGCCGTGGGCCTGCGCAGCCTGACAACGATTGCGCCGTCTGCAGCCAAGCCAAAGGCAGCGAAGGCCGCCACACCGAGCTTTAAACAGTACCGTGAACCCGACAGCCAGTTCTATTTCAAGCTGCTCGCAGCCGATGGACGTTTGTTGCTGCAAAGCAACGGGTTTGCGCAACCCAAAGAGGCGGCGCTGGCGGTGGCGCACCTTCAAAAAACCACCGCGACCGATGGTCTGCCCAACACCGTGAGTTTGGCCGATGGGGTGGCGCTGAATGATGTGTGGGAGGCACTGGCGTTTTTTCCTGCGGAAAGACCAGCTATTCAGAGCTGACCGACCGGCGAACTTTGAGCGCTGTTGGTTCAGCGCACCTGCAAAGCCCCAACAGCGCAGACTTCATGGCTACCGTGATTATTTGCACGCTCTGGTTGACATGCCAGGGGTATGCTCCGGCTTGCTCACCATAACAAAACGACAGAAACTCATGGGTATTTTTGTCATCGACGACCAGCCGTTGATGCGAGATGCAATCGCCAGATTGATCTACCGCATCCAACCTAACGCCAATATTGTTCAAATCGACCGGCTCGCAGCGGTCGGCGCGGCAGCGCGCGAGCACGGCGCACCGACCCTCATTTCGCTGGATCTCAAGCTCCCCGACAATGTCGGAATCGCAGCCGTTGTCCAGCTGAAACAGCAGTTTCCGCAAGCGCATCTGGTCGTGTTGTCTGCAGCGCCTGCCAGGGATTTTGAGGAAGCCTGCATCGAGGCAGGCGCCGAGGTCTACATCCAGAAATCAGCGGGTGCCACCGAAATTTCCAGCGTGCTGCAATTGTTCCTGCAGCAGGATCTCGACCCTGCCACCGGTGATGCCCCCAGCGCAGCGCCCGCCGAAAAACTGTCGAAAAGACAGAAACAGCTGCTGGTCATGCTAGACAAAGGCATGAGCAACCGCGACATCGCCCTGGCGCTGGACATCAGCGAACACACCGTGAAAGTGCACCTCTGGCGCTTGTTCAAGCGCCTGAATGTGAAAAGCCGCTCCCAAGCGAGCCACTTGGCGCGTACTCACGGCTTGGTGTGAAACGCTCAAACGCTCAATAAAAAAGCCTTGTCATTTCATCAATGACAAGGCTTTTGAATTTTTGGCGGAGAGGGTGGGATTCGAACCCACGGTACCTTGCGGTACGCCTGATTTCGAATCAGGTACATTCGGCCACTCTGCCACCTCTCCACATAGCCTCGGATTCTAGCAGGACGGCCGCGTTCAGTTGAGTTGCAACGCGGTCTGGCCACCCATGTAAGGCTGCAGTACCGCCGGAATGGCGACGCTGCCGTCTTCGCGTTGATAGTTCTCCAACACAGCGACGAGTGTTCGACCCACAGCCAGTCCGGAGCCGTTCAAGGTGTGTACAAATTCGTTTTTCCCCTGGGTGTTTTTGAAACGCGCTTGCAGCCGCCGGGCCTGAAAGGCTTCGCAGTTGGAGATTGAGCTGATTTCGCGGTAGGTGTTTTGCGCGGGCAGCCACACTTCAAGGTCGTGCGTTCGGGTCGCACTAAAGCCCATGTCGCCAGTGCACAGCAGCATCAGGCGGTAGGGCAAGCCCAGCTTCTGCAAAATGGCTTCTGCGTGGCCGGTCATGGCGTCCAACGCTTCAGCGCTTTTGTCCGGGTGAACGATTTGCACCATCTCGACCTTGTCGAACTGGTGCTGTCGGATCATGCCGCGGGTGTCTCGGCCGTAGCTGCCGGCTTCCGAGCGAAAGCACGGCGTGTGCGCGGTGAATTTGAGCGGCAAATCAGCTTCTGGCGTGATCACGTCGCGCACAAAGTTGGTCAGCGGGACTTCGGACGTGGGAATCAAGTACAGCGAAGCGTTCTCGGCAGCGCCCTCCTGCCCGCCTTTTTTGGCGGCGAACAGGTCTTCTTCAAATTTGGGCAACTGGCTGGTTCCGCGCAGCGATTCGGCGTTGACGATGTAGGGCACGTAGCACTCGGTGTAGCCGTGCTCGCTGGTTTGAACATCAAGCATGAAAGCGGCGAGTGCGCGGTGCAATCGCGCCAGTGGGCCTTGCAAGACGGTGAAGCGCGAGCCAGTGAGCTTGGTGCCCAGCTCGAAGTTCAGGCCGTGCGGCTGGCCCACGTCCACGTGGTCTTTGGGGGTGAAAGCCAGCATGGGCGGCGTGCCCCCCAGGCCGCCGGCCGGACTCCATTTGTGCAGCTCGACATTGCCCGTTTCATCGGCGCCGACGGGCACATCGGTGCTGGGCAAATTGGGCACCGCCATCAGCAGGGCATGCAGTTCTGTCTGGATATGCTCCAGGCGCTCTGCGGAGCCTTCGAGCTCCAGCTTGAAGGCGCTGACCTGCGCCATCACGCCAGCGGCGTCTTCGCCCTTGATCTTGAGCTGGCCGATCTGTTTGGAGAGCGTGTTGCGCTGGTTTTGCAGCGCTTCGGTGCGACTTTGAATGGCCTTGCGCTCAGTTTCCAGCGCCTGAAACAGATCAACGTCAAGAAACGTCTGCGGGCTTTTTCGGGTTTCGAGTCGGGCGACAGCCGACGCAAGGTCTTTTCGGAGGAGGTTGATGTCTAGCATGGTGGGATTGTATTTAAGCGGGTCTCAAGCCAATGAGGCAGCGTCCACGTTGGCGCCGCAAATGATCAGGCAGACGTTTTCGTCGGGACGCGGTACATAACGGCCGCTGTGCAGCGCCGCCAAAGGTAGTGCCGCTGCGGGCTCGACCGCCAGCCGGAGCTCCGTCCACAGCCAGCGCTGGGCCGTACGAATCGCTTCGTCGGTAAGGAGCAAAGCGTCACGCACATGGGCCTGGGTGGCCACCCACGCCAGGTTGCCAATGCGTTTGGCACCGAGCGAATCGGCAGCAATGCCGCTGACTGGCACATCAACAGGCTGGCCCGCCACACGGGCCATGAACAGCGACGGCGCCCCTTCAGGCTCGAGCGCTACGAGCCGCACCTGGGGGCTGCGCGGGCCAAACCAGCTGGCGACGCCACCGATCAAACCGCCCCCGCCGACGCTGACCAGCACAGAGTCGGGCAGGCCGCCCTGCTGTTCGATCTCCAGCGCCAGTGTGCCCGCGCCAACAAGCACTTCAGGCTGGTCATAAGCGTGGGTTATTAGCGCGCCGGTGGCCTGTTGCCGGGCCAGGCAGGCCTGCAATGCCTCGGCATACGTCGTTCCTGTGACGACCACGCGTGCGCCCAGTTCTGTCAGCCTGGCGCGCTTGGCTTTGCTGGACACCTCGGGTACAAAAACCTCGCAGGGCACGCCCAGAACCTTCGCTGCCGCCGCTGTGGCAATGCCCGCATTGCCACCAGACGCGACGATGACGCCGCTGGCGGGGATTGGGTTGGACAACAGGCGGTTGAGCATTCCGCGCGCCTTGAAGCTGCCGCCCGTTTGCAAATGTTCCAGCTTGAGCCAAATCTCACCGCAATTGACGCCTAAAGCCTTGCCCGGCAGCCTCCACAGTGGAGTTTGACGAATAAAGTGGCTGTAGCCCAGGTTAAATCTGCCTGCGCAGCTCTCTATTTGATAGCAATCGATCATCTCGCCCACTCAGTCGAGGTGATGCAATTGGCTACCGCCTACTTCGAGCACATGGCCGTGAGCGTCCAGCTTCAGACCTTTGGGCAGCGGAAATTTGATGGTTTCCTCAATGCCGTCCATCTTGCGCACCGACAGCGCGCCCAGCGCCTTGATGCGGTCAATCACCTGCTTGACCAAAATTTCGGGGGCTGAAGCACCAGCTGTGAGCCCGACCCTGGACTTGCCCTCAAACCAGGCTTCTTTGAGTTCGCTGGCGTCATCCACCATATAGGCTTCGGTGCCCAGCTTGGCCGCCAGCTCGCGCAGGCGGTTGCTGTTGGAGCTGGTCGGGCTGCCCACCACGATCAAAATGTCGACCTGCGGGCTGAGCACCTTTACCGCGTCCTGTCGGTTTTGGGTGGCGTAGCAAATGTCCTGCTGTTTGGGCGCCCGCACGTTGGGGAAACGCGCTTTGACAGCGGCGCTGATCTCAGCCGCGTCGTCCACGCTCAGCGTAGTCTGCGTGACGACCGCGAGCCGCTCGGTCTGCAGCGGCGTGATGCTCGCCACGTCGGCCACATCCTCGACCAGATGGATGCCGCTGTCGAGCTGGCCCATGGTGCCCTCCACTTCCGGGTGGCCCTTGTGGCCGATCATGATGAACTCGTAGCCTTCCTTGTGCAGCTTGGCGACTTCGACGTGCACCTTGGTCACCAAAGGGCAGGTGGCGTCAAAGATCTGAAAACCGCGCGCGCGCGCTTCCCGCTGGATGGCCTGGCTCACGCCGTGGGCGCTGAACACCAGCGTGGCGCCGGGCGGCACGTCGGCCAGTTCCTCGATGAAGATGGCGCCCTTTTGCTTCAGGTCGTTGACCACATAGGTGTTGTGCACGATCTCATGGCGCACGTAAATCGGCGCGCCAAACTTGGTCAGCGCACGCTCAACGATTTCAATGGCGCGGTCTACACCTGCACAGAATCCGCGCGGCTCGGCCAGCAAGATCTCTACCGGGCGTTGGTGATGTTGCTCACGTGGGTCGGTCATCACAAAACTCCTATGACCTGGACTTCAAAAACAACGGGCTGCCCCGCCAACGGGTGGTTGAAGTCGAACTGCACCGCGTCGCTGGGGCCGCCCACCTGCTGCACCGCACCAGCGTACTGGCCCATACCGTCAGGTGTCGGAAACTGCACCACGTCACCGACGGAGTACTGCTCTGCTGGATTGCCGAGTTCGTTGAGCAGCTTGCGCGCCACCCGCTGCAGCAAATCGGGGTTGCGCTCGCCAAAAGCCTCACCGGCCGGCAGACTGAAAGTGGCACGTGTGCCTTCTGGCAGGCCGATCAGCTTTTGCTCCAGCGCGGGGGACAACTCCCCGGTGCCCAGGCTCAGCGTGGCGGGCTTGCCGTCAAAGGTGTTGATGATGTTGACGCCGTCCGGGCCGGCCATGCGGTAGTGCAGTGTCAAAAAGGAGCCCGCCTCGATCACGGGCAGGGTGTTGGCGGCGGGGGCATCGTGGGACATAAGGCTTTCA
>JANLUZ010000192.1:0-6016 GCA_031363755.1 Polaromonas sp. | reverse complement strand
AGCCGATGACGTCGAGTCCATCACCGTGGACTGGGCCGTCAGCGCGGCAGCTGTCAAAACCCGCCACGGCATTGCCAACATCGAGGAAAAAACCGCCAAACGGGTGGTAACTACCGGCTGCGGCCAGGGCAGCGTGTTCGGCGCGTTGATGGACGATGTAGACAGCATCGTCTTGCCCGCCACGGCCGCCATCACGCAGCGCCAGCTGTATGCGCTGGTCAACACCATCCGGCTCAAGGAAACGACCTACAAGTCCGCTGGCTCCGTTCACGCCTGCGCCCTGTTTCAAATCCCCCCTGGTGACAGCGACCCAGACATGCTGCTGTTCGTGGAAGACGTGGGCAGACACAACGCCATTGACACCATTGCGGGCTGGATGGCGATGAATCCTGGCGTGCCAGCCGACGCAGGCGGCCTTGTTTTCTACACCACAGGCCGCCTTACCAGTGAAATGGTGATCAAGTCGGCCCAGATGAATGTGCCCATTGTGGTCTCGCGCAGCGGCATCACCCAAATGGGCCATGAGGTCGCGAATGCCCTGGGGCTGTGCGCCATTGGTCGGGCCACCAACAAGCGCTTTGTTTGCTATGCCACCGCGCGGCGCTTGCGCCTTCAGCCGGCGTTGGCGGGCCCAAGACCCGCGGCGCATGCGTCTTAGGTGTAAAGCCTGCCGGACGCGCCTGGCGAACGTCTGGCATCGCTAAAAGGACAGGCAAGGCAGTTGTTTTTTGCCGAAATGAGCTTCTAGTCCAGGTATTTGCTGCCTGTGATGCTATTTAATACATAGCATTTCTGTACGATGGCCATCGGTTGCGCTGCGTTGTGCACGCCTGCCCGTGAATCCCGGAGGGCGGCGCAGGCCACAGGGTTTGCGTTAATCTGCCGCGCATGAACCTACTTTTCATTCAACTCGGCTGGCGCACAATGTGGCGCGACCTGCGTGCGGGCGAGTTGCGCCTGCTGATCGTGGCGGTCACGCTGGCTGTGGCGGCGCTGACCGCCGTGGGCTTTTTTGCCGACCGGCTCAAGGGTGGCCTGCAACGCGACGCGCGCCAGCTGCTGGGCGGTGACGCGGTGATCCGCAGCGACGGCCTGACGCCCGCCGCCTACATCGCCAAGGCACAGACGCTGGGGTTGCAGGCAGTGTCTACCGTGAGCTTTCCCACCATGGGCCGCGCCACCGACGCCGATGGCGGGGGCAGCAAGCTGGTTTCCTTCAAGGCGGTCCCTGCGGGCTACCCGCTGCGCGGTAACCTGAAAATTGCCAACGACACCGACTTAACGGTGGATGCAGGAAAAATCACTCGCGACATCCCCGCACCCGGTGCTGCCTGGGCGGATGCGTCGCTGATCGATGCGCTGGGCCTCAAGCTCGGCCAGACGCTGCTGATGGGCGACGCGCAATTCAAGCTGACCCGCGTCATCGTGCAGGAGCCCGACCGGGGCGGCGGTTTTGTGAGCTTTGCCCCCCGCGTGATGATCAACCAGGCGGATGTGGCCGCCACCGGGCTGATTCAGCCTGCCAGCCGCACCAGCTACCGCTTTGCCGTGGCCGGGCCTGACAAAACCGTGGCCGAGTTCACCGCCTGGGCGCGTGACGAGATCAAAAAGCCATTCGAGCAGTCCGGCGCGCGCGGCGTGCGGCTCGAATCGCTGGAATCCGGTAGCCCCGAGATGACACAAACGCTCAACCGGGCCGAGAAGTTCTTGAATCTGGTCGCGCTGCTGGCCGCACTGCTCAGCGCGGTAGCCGTGGCCATCGTGGCGCGGGGTTTTGCCGCCAAACACCTGGACGACTGCGCCATGCTGCGCGTGCTGGGCCAGCCGCAGCGCACCATTGCGCTGGCGTATGCGCTGGAGTTTGTGCTGGCCGGGCTGTTTGCCAGCGCGCTGGGCGTGGCGCTGGGCTTTGCCGTGCATTACGCCTTTGTGCTGCTGTTGGCCGGGCTGGTGGAAGCAGCACTGCCCGCCGCCACGCTGTGGCCTGTGGCCTTCGGCATGGGCATGGGGCTGACGCTTTTGCTGTCGTTTGGTTTGCCGCCCGTGCTGCAGCTGGCCCAGGTGCCCCCGCTGCGTGTGATTCGCCGTGACGTCGGCAGCCTGCGGCCTGCCTCGGTGGCGGTGTTGGGTGTGGGCATGCTGGGCTTTGCCGCACTGCTGGTGGCGGCCAGCAGTGACGTGAAGCTGGGGCTGATCGCCGTCGGCGGTTTCGCTGGCGCGGTGCTGCTGTTTGCCGCCGCCAGCTTTGCAGCTGTGAAGATTTTGCGCGCCAGCGTGAACGAAACCCGCGCGCCCCGCTGGCTGGTGCTGGCCACGCGCCAGCTGTCGGCCCGGCCGGTGTACGCCGTGGTGCAAACCAGCGCCCTGGCTGTCGGTCTTCTGGCGCTGATGCTGCTAGTGCTGCTGCGCACCGATTTGATCAGCAGCTGGCGGCAAGCCACCCCGGCGGACGCGCCCAACCGTTTTGTCATCAACGTGCAGCCCGAGCAGGGCGATGCTTTTTTGCAAGCGCTGCGTGACGGTGGCGTGAGCAAGTTCGACTGGTACCCGATGATTCGCGGCCGGCTGGTGCAGGTGAACGGCCAGGCCATCACGCCCGACAACTTCACCGACGACCGCGCCAAGCGCCTGGTAGACCGGGAGTTCAACCTGTCCAACAGCCTGGCCAAACCCGACTCCAGCACCGTGGTGGCGGGCCGCTGGACGGAAGGTGAAAAAGACGCCATCAGTGTCGAGCAGGGCCTGGCCGACACGCTGGGGCTGAAGCTTGGCGACGCCCTCACGTTTGACATGGGCGGCCAGCTCAGCACCGCCAAGATCACCAGCCTGCGCAAGGTGGACTGGGGCTCGCTACGGGTCAACTTTTTTGTCATGTACCCGGTCGCCACCGTGCCCGACGTGCCGGTGTCGTTCATCAGCGCCTTCCGTGCGCCTGACGCCGCCGCCACTGTGCCCGGGCAGACGAGGCCCCCAAGTTTTGACAACCAGCTGGTGCGGCAATTCCCCAACATCACCAACGTGGACATGACCAGCACGCTCAGCCAAGTGCAGCGGGTGCTGGACCAGGTGATTCGCGCGGTTGAATTTTTGTTTGGCTTCACGCTGGCGGCCGGGCTGGTCGTGCTGTTCGCGGCGATCACCGCCACCCGGGAAGAGCGCGCCAAGGAGTTCGCCATCATGCGGGCGGTGGGTGCCAGGGCCTCACTGCTGCGCCAAGTGCAGCGTGCCGAGCTGGCGGGCGTCGGCCTGTTGGCGGGCTTTTTAGCGTCCATCGTCGCGCTGGCTGTGGGCTGGGCGCTGGCGCGTTATGTGTTCGACTTCAGCTGGACCGGCTCCTGGACGGTGCCGCTGCTGGGCAGCCTGGCTGGGGCCGTGCTGGCATTGGCGGCGGGGTGGTGGGGCTTGCGTTCAGTGCTCAATACCCCGGTGGTAGAAACGCTTCGGCGTGCGCACTAAAGCGATTGTCTCGACCCTGATGCGAAAATTTTTTCAGGGAATTTCACAGCTCGACAAGGCCGCTCTGGGCAGAGAACACCCGCCTATTTGGCAAACGACACGCGGCGCGCGTTCTCCTGATACTGCAGCGTACGCAAAGGAATCAGGCCTGCAAAGTTCACTAGTTTTTCGGTATCCGTCACCAGTGTTTTCGCAAAATCGGTGTCTTGTGCGCCGGCTTTCAACACCATTGCCTGATTTAGATACAGATAAACCGTGCGTGCGAGCTTGTCATATTTGCCAGCGACGACGGTTTCGGTCGAGGGCACAACGACACCTGACCCAAAATCGATACCCAGAATACGCACCTGCCCGTCAAGAGCTCGCGCCTCACCTAAAGGCATAAATCCGACCGTGCCAGCGTCTGCCGCCACATAGTGACCAGTTTCACTATGTTTTGCGAAATCTTTGAAATCGGAGCGGATAAAATTTTTCAGGCCGACGCTTTCAAGAAAAAAACCAAAGGTGCCGTGTTTGATGCCGACACCCGACGTTCGCAATGGCGTGTCAGGAAATCCGGCTCGAAGCTGTTTCCACGACACCAGTTTGCCAGTTGACGCGGGGGCGTAAAGAGTCGCCACCTCGGCAAAGGTCAAATCTTTAAGCCAGGTGTTTTTGGTAGACACGACCAAAACCACAGCATCCAGCGCAACCGGAATCTCGGTGTACTGAATGTTGCCCGTCGCGCAGTCCTTGACCTCATTCGCGTTGATTGGCCTTGACGCGCCAACGACAGCGGCCCGGCCTGTGCACAACTCGCGCAAGCCCGACGAGGTGCCTGACGCTTGAAGCTGAACCTTGTAGCCGGCATGTCCGCGGGCGTAGGCGACCTGCGCAGCTTCAATCACGGGCTCTAGGGTGTCCGATCCCGCGTACCGGAGTTCGGCGAGTGCATGCGTTGTCAGTGTGCTGCCCAACATCAGAAAAATCGCCGTCAAAACGAGACGTGATGTCGCTGGCTTTGTCATTTCAGCGGCAGCTGACACATTCACGCAGTCAGTGTTTTTCATCCAGGGTGCTCCTTCAAGTGTTCGAAATTTTTATTTATGTAACAAATAAAAGTTACAAAATTAATTAAACCCCAGCAACCTTGCAAATTTGATGAAAAGTTGACTCGCCAATGCTTTTTTTGCAGGAAATGTGAGGTTAGCCACAATTAACTTGCCAAATAGCCGTTTTCTGTGTCCTGAAAAAGTATCTTGTTACGCTTCAGTGAACGGGCCAGAATTGACTCTATTCAACGTGGTCTGGCGTCAAGCGTTCTTCTCGCAGGAGCCTAAAAACACGCTCTTTGTCGCATTCAAGCCCATGTCCGATGTTGCACGGACTTAAGTGGATGCACTTAACCGAAAGGTTCAAGACACAAAAGTCGTGCGTGACCTGCGTCGATGGATTCCAATGGACGGTTGGTGTCTGGTAGATGGCCAGGCCTTTACACAGGCCACTGTCACCCCTGATCGAGCAACACCACCAGTGCCCCCGCGCCGCCTTGCGCGGGTCGCGCCTGCACAAACGCCAGCACTTCGGTCTTCTGAATTAACCAACTTTGCACGCGGCCCTTGAGCACCGGGGTTTTGCCGGGCGAGCCCAGGCCCTTGCCATGCACCACGCGCACGCAGCGCCAACCCATCTTTTTGGCGTCCTTGATGAAGGCGACCAGCGCTTCGCGGGCGTCTTCGCGGCGCAGTCCGTGCAAGTCAAGCTGCGCCTGAATGGCCCAGCCGCCGCGCCGCAACTTGCGGATCACGTCTGGTCCCATGCCGGTGCGGCGAAAGCTCAGTGCCTCGTCGGTATCCAGCAGGGTTTCAACGTCGAATTCGTCGGAAATTGCCTCCCGCATCACGGCCAACTCGTCGCGCTGATGCTGCACCGCAATCGGCGCGGTTTGCATGGGCTGGGGCGCTGTGCGCTGGCCGGGGCGGTGTTTGGGCGGCAGGGTTTTGACCGGGCCGACCGCGCGGGTGAATAACTCTTTTTCGGCGCGCAGTTTGGCCTCTAAGCGCTGCCGGGCGGCCTCGTGTTCGGCAGCCAACCGGGCACGGGCAACGATTGCCAGCTTTACGCTCAGTAGCTCCTGCAGGGTTTTGACCGGGGGCAGGGCGTGCGCTTTCCTGGTGATTTTGGCCGCTGCAGGTTTGGTTTTGACGGCCTTGACCGCCGTCGGGGTGAGCCGGGGCGGCGCGCTGCGCAGGTCGGGCTGGCGAATCGGCCGCTTTTGCACCCGGGTGGCGGCAGGCAGAGCGAGGCCAGGTAAGGGCGCCGGGGCCTGTTTGAGCACGGTTTCCAGCGCCTGCCGCAGGGCGGGGGTCAGGTCAGGCTTTTTGGGGGTGGGGCGTGCGGCTGGCATGGAAAAATCGAAAGTTTCAGCGATTAGATCAGCCCGAGCTCTGCCATCGACACCGCCTGGGTACTGGTAACGACAAAGTGGTCCAGCACCCGCACATCAACCAGCCCCAAGGCGGCTTTCAGCGTGTGGGTAAGGGCCTCGTCAGCGCGGGACGGCTGGGCCGAGCCACTCGGG
>JANLUZ010000193.1:0-17743 GCA_031363755.1 Polaromonas sp. | reverse complement strand
GCCAGCAGCCACTGCATGTAAGCGGCCACACCCGACTGCACATCGGCAAAGGCGTGGTGGCAGCCTGCAGCGCGCAGTGCGCTCAGGTCGGCCTGGGTGTAGCTTTGGTATTTGCCCACCAGGGCAGGGGGGAAGCTGATGTAGTCGATCAAGCTGCCATAGGTGGCTTCTTCCAGGCTCAGCGGGGTCACGTTGTCAGCCTTGCGCAGCGTGTTGACAACGGCAATGGCCACATCGTTGAAGGGTTGGGCGCGGCCCGTGCCTAGGTTGAAAATGCCGGACTTGCCTGGGTTGTCAAGAAACCAGAGGTTGACCGCCACCACGTCGTCGATGAACACGAAGTCGCGCATTTGCCCGCCCGGGCCATAACCGCCGTACTCACCGAACAGCTTGACCTTGCCGTCGGCCTTGAATTGGTTGAACTGGTGAAACGCGACGCTGGCCATGCTGCCCTTGTGCTGCTCACGCGGACCGTAGACATTGAAATAACGAAAACCCGCAACCTGCGTCGTTGCGCGCTCGAACTTTGTGCCCAGTTCGCGGCGCAGCCGCTGGTCAAACAGCAGCTTAGAGTAGCCGTACACATTGAGCGGGCACTCAAATTCAGGTGATTCACGAAAAGTGTCAGAGCCGCCGTAGGTGGCGGCTGACGATGCGTACAGCAAGCGCGTGCCTTGCTCTTGGCAGGATTGGAACAACTCGCAACTCAGCGTGTAGTTGTTGTCCATCATGTATTTGCCGTCGCTCTCCATGGTGTCGCTGCACGCGCCTTCATGGAAGATGGCTTCCACTTGGCCATAAGCGCCTTCAGCGAACAGGTCATAGAAGTCGTCGGCATCGACATAATCGGCGATCTGCAGGTCGGCAAGGTTACGGAATTTGTCGCCTTCGGTCAGGTCGTCCACGGCAATGATGTCGTCAATGCCGCGGGCGTTCAGGCCCTTGATGAGGTTGCTGCCAATGAAGCCGGCGGCGCCGGTAACGACGATTTTCATGCGTGAATTCCTGGATTTTATGCGGCGAACAGCTCGTTGTAATTGACAGTGGCGGTGCCAAATTTGCCCACCACAATGCCGCCCGCGCGGTTGGCGATAGGCACGGCCTCGCGCAGGCTCAGGCCCGCAGCGGCCATGGTGGCCAGGGTGGCAATCACCGTGTCGCCTGCGCCAGTGACGTCAAATACCTCACGCGCCACGGCGGGTACATGCAACTCGCCATCGGCGTCAAACAGCGTCATGCCTTCTTCGCTGCGGGTGAGCAACACGGCCTGCAGGTTGAGCTGCTCGCGCAGGTTGTGGGCTTTGATGCGCAGGTCGGCTTCGTTGGCCCAGTGGCCGATGACATGCTCCAGCTCAGCGCGGTTGGGGGTGATCACGGTGGCGTTTTTGTAACGCGCGTAGTCGGCACCTTTCGGGTCTACCAGCACCAGCTTGTGCGCAGCTCTGGCCTCGGCAATCATAGCCACGATATGGGCCAGGCCGCCTTTACCGTAGTCGGAAAACAGCACCACGTCGTGCTCAGGGTAGAGCGTTTGGAACACCGCTGACTGCGACGCCAGGACCTCGTTTTCAGGGGTGTTTTCAAAGTCCAGGCGAATCAGCTGCTGCTGCCGGCCAATGACCCGCAGCTTTACGGTGGTTTTGAGTTGGGCGTCACGGCCAAAGTAAGGGCTGATGCCGGTTTCAGCCACCAGCGCCTCTAGCGTATGGCTGGCTTCGTCTTCACCGACGACGCTGAGCAGCGAGGCCTGCGCGCCCAGCGTCACCACGTTGTAAGCGACGTTGGCAGACGCGCCAATGCGCTCTTCGGTGCGCGTGACACGCACCACCGGCACCGGCGCCTCGGGGGAAATACGCTCAACCGCGCCGTACCAGTAGCGGTCTAACATGGTGTCACCGACCACGAGGATGCGGGCCTTGCTGATCCGCTCAGGCGATAGGTTGGAGGTTGTTGTCATGGTGTCGAGTTGTGGTGCAAGCAGACAGCGCGGAACCGGCTTTGCCGGGCCGCAGGTGTCGCCCCCTGCAAGGGGGGAAGGCGCTACACGCAGTGAGCGTCCGACGGGGGTGTGCCAAGTCAATCGCGGGGGTGTTCATAGTTCTTCTACCCGGCGCGCAGGGTAGCTGTCCCAAGCTTGGCAACCGGGGCAGTGCCAGAAGTGCTGTGTGGCTTCAAATCCGCAGGCTGCGCAGCGGTAGCGCATCAATGGTTTGGTCGCCTGATCCAGCGAACGCTGAATTAGGGCATGGTTTTCTTCGTTGGGCAACGCTAGGCCAGCCATCCAGCGGGTAGCAGCCACCAGCGAGGTGTGTTGCCCGAGGTGTTGGGCATACCAGTGGCGTGCCGTGTCCGGTGTGGTGTCCAACCGGATGATGGCTTCCAGCACATCGATGGACGGGGTCCGGGCGTAGGCGGCCTTGAGCAACGACAGGGCTGCCGTCTGCTCTCCCAGGCTGGACGCCACATTGGCCAACAAGCTCGCAGCCAATGGCAAATTTTGCGGGGAAATGCTGTCCAGGCTCATGAGCGTGCGAAAGGCAGCCAACTTGTCGCCTGACTGGTTCTGCCATTTGGCCAAGTCGATGAGCGGGCGCGCTGCGTCAGGCGCCATGGCCACGGCTTGCAGCAGCGCCGCTCCCGCGCCGGCGGTGTCGCCTGCTGCCTCGGCAGCACTGGCTTTTTCGCACAGGTAATGGGCCTGTCGGGTGCTGAAACTGCCTTGGCTGGAATGGCCCAGCCGCGCAGCAATGACTGTTGCGTTGGACCAGTCGCGGGAGCGCTCGTAGATCGACAGCAGCGCAAGGCGTGCCTCCTCTTCGAACGATGTGCCTTCCAAGCGCCGCAGGGCAATTTCGGCGCGGTCAAGCAAACCGGCTTTCAGAAAGTCCAGCGCCAGTGCATGTTGCGCCCGGTCGCGCTCGGGTTGGGTCAGGTCACCGCGTGACATCAGGTGCTCGTGCACCCGCACCGCACGCTCGTACTCACCGCGCCTGCGGAACAGGTTGCCCAAAGCAAAGTGAAGCTCGGTTGTGTCAGGGTCGTTCTGCACGGCTTCAATGAAGGCATCTATCGCCTGGTCCTGCTGCTCATTAAGGAGGAAGTTCAGGCCCTTGAAGTACGCTTTAGGCGCTTGCCTGTTTTCGATGCGCATCTGGCGCAGGTCCAGCCGTGACGCTAGCCAGCCCAGCGTGAAGGCGATGGGAAAGCCCAAAAGAACCCAGGTGAAATCAAATTCCATGGCGTCGTATCGTCGTCAGGTCCTGTACTGTATTTTTCTCAAAGCTGGCTGGCGGTAGCGGGCAAGGCCGTGTGGATTGCTCTACTGGATGGCGGTGCTTCCACCACCGTGGCACCATGACAAACACACCCAAAGCCAAACCGGTGGCGAAGGCGACCAGCACGATTAGCACCATGGGTGCACGCCAGACGGTACCAAAGAAAAATTTAACCTCCGCTGTTTGTTGGTTGTTTAGGGCAAACGCAAAAAGCGTAAAAAAAATGGCTGCTTTGAGCAGCCATGTCAGGTATTTCATCGGGCACCTCGTCATCTTCCCAAGCCAATCTTCATTGTAGCCAGCCCCTGCACGGGGCCCGTATTGAAACGGCGTGAAACTGCGGCTCAAGGTAATTTAGGTGTGACCAGAAGTTCTTGTGTTTTAGCGTCCACGGCTTCGCGCAGTGCTTTTCCTGGTTTGAAGTGCGGTACTCTTTTCTCGGGGATCGCCACGCTTTCACCTGAACGTGGATTACGGCCCATGCGGGGCGGACGACGGTTGATCGAAAAGCTGCCAAACCCCCGAATCTCGATGCGGTGACCGCGCACGAGTGAATCGCTCATGGTGTCAAGAATCTTCTTGACCGCATATTCGGCGTCATGGTGCGTCAGCTGCCCAAACAGGGCCGCTAACTCTTCAACAAGATCACTTCGGGTCATCAAGTGCTCATAAATTTAGGACATAAAAATGGCGTGCATCAGGTAAGTCGCATAGGACTACACACATCAGCACGCCACTTACTCAAACGCCAAGGATTGGCGGGAAACGCAACAGGATTACTTGTCGCTGTTTTCCATTTTGGCGCGGAGCAAAGCGCCCAAGCTGGTCAAGCCAGCGCTTTCGCGCGAAGACTGCTGGCTCAGAGTGGCCATGGCTTCTTGCTGGTCAGCGTTGTCCTTGGCTTTGACAGAAAGCTGGATGTTGCGGGTCTTGCGATCCACGTTAACCACAACCGCTGAGACTTCGTCGCCCTCTTTCAACACATTGCGCGCATCTTCCACTCGGTCGCGGCTGATTTCGCTGGCACGCAAATAACCGATGATGTCTTCGCCCAGATCAATCTCGGCGCCTTTGGCATCCACGGTCTTGACCTTGCCGGTCACGATCGCGCCCTTGTCGTTGATCGACACGAACGTGGTGAACGGGTCGGAATCCAACTGCTTGATGCCAAGGGAGATACGCTCGCGGTCCACGTCAACCGCCAGAATAATGGCTTCGACTTCCTGGCCCTTTTTGTAGTTGCGCACAGCGGCTTCGCCAGGCTCATTCCACGACAGGTCAGACAGGTGAACCAGGCCGTCAATGCCGGCAGCCAGTCCCACGAACACGCCGAAGTCGGTGATCGACTTGATTGGACCTTTGACGCGATCACCGCGTTTACTGTCCTGAGCGAATTCTTGCCATGGGTTCGCCTTGCACTGCTTCATACCCAGACTGATGCGGCGCTTGTCTTCGTCGATCTCAAGGACCATGACTTCGACTTCGTCGCCCAGCGCCACGAGCTTGCTCGGGGCCACATTCTTGTTGGTCCAGTCCATTTCGGATACGTGAACCAAGCCTTCGATGCCTGGCTCGAGTTCCACAAACGCGCCATAGTCCGCGATGTTGGTGATCTTGCCGAACAAACGCGTGCTTTGTGGGTAGCGGCGGTTTACGCCCATCCATGGATCGTCGCCCATCTGTTTCAGACCGAGCGAGACACGATTTTTCTCGGTGTCGAACTTAAGGATCTTGGCCACGATTTCCTGGCCGGCCGTCACCACTTCGCTTGGGTGACGAACGCGGCGCCACGCCATATCAGTGATGTGCAACAGGCCGTCGATACCGCCAAGGTCCACGAACGCACCGTATTCGGTGATGTTCTTCACAACGCCCTTGACCGAAGCGCCTTCTTTGAGCGTTTCCATCAACTTGGCGCGTTCTTCGCCCATTGACGCTTCAACCACAGCGCGGCGTGACAGCACGACGTTGTTGCGCTTACGGTCCAGTTTGATGACCTTGAACTCCATAGTCTTGTTCTCGTAGGGAGACAAGTCCTTGATGGGGCGGGTGTCGATCAGCGAGCCTGGCAGGAACGCGCGGATTCCATTGACCAAAACGGTCAGGCCGCCTTTGACTTTGCCGCTGGTCTGGCCGGTGACAAACTCGCCGGATTCCAGGGCTTTTTCCAGACTCATCCAGGAAGCGAGGCGCTTGGCCTTATCGCGGGACAACAGCGTGTCGCCATAGCCGTTTTCGACAGAGTCAATGGCCACGGAGACAAAGTCGCCGACCTGAACTTCAACTTCGCCTTGGTCGTTTTTAAATTCTTCGAGCGGGATGTAGGCCTCGGACTTGAGGCCAGCGTTCACAACCACATGGTTGTGATCAATGCGCACGACTTCGGCGGTGATGACTTCACCGGAGCGCATTTCAGAGCGTTCTAGCGATTCGTTAAACAGGTCGGCAAAAGATTCAGACATGAAGTTCCTAGTCCGCGCGGCAGGATTTCAATGGGCAACATGCCCAAAGTTACAAGAGCTGCGTACGGTGTGTTTTTTGCGGCCGAAAAGGCTGCAGGGTTTAGGTCAAAGTACCTTTGAAAACCGGCACCCTTTGTGAAGTGAGCGCCTGGAGGTTCAGAAGGGCCGGGTCCTCTGCCACCAGTCAATGACCTGATCGACCGACTTTTCAATCGATAAATCAGAGTTGTCGAGCAACAGAGCTTGCTCAGCAGGCATCAAGGGGGCATGCAGCCGCGACATGTCACGTGCATCCCTGGCCTCTAGGTCCAACTGAACGTCCTGGATTGTAGGTGAATTTTCCTTTGAAATCAACTGCTTATGACGTCGTTCCGCCCGATGCAAGGCGCTGGCTGTGAGGTAAATTTTCAGGGGGGCGTCGGGAAAGATCACGCTGCCCATGTCGCGTCCGTCAGCGACCAACCCGGGCAGCCTGCGAAAACCTTGTTGAAGCGCCACCAGTGCGTCGCGCACCGCAGGATGCGCAGAAACCCGCGACGCGGCCATGCCCGCAGCCTCAGTGCGAATGGCGAGCGACACATTGACGCCGTTCAAAAACACCTGATCGCCGGCAAAGTGCACCGCGAGCGTCTGCGCGACAACGGCTGCGCCGTCGCCGTCATCAAGCGCCACGCCAGCCTGCTGGGCAGCAAATGCCGTCAATCGGTAGAGGGCACCAGAATCAAGGTAGTGATAGCCAAGCTGATCGGCGATCCGGGCGGCCAGCGTGCCTTTTCCTGACGCAGTGGGTCCATCAATGCAGATCACCGGGATGTGGGCCACCTCAGTTTGTGTAACGCTGAAAAAATCTTCGAAGTAATCTGGGTAGGTTTTGGCCACGCATTTGGGGTCAACAATCCGCACCGGCAGCATGGCCGGATTGAAGGCTGCCAGCGCAAAGCACATGGCCATGCGGTGATCGTCATAGGTGTGGACGGTCGCAGCCTGCCAGTCGGCAGGCGTTGAAGGCGGACTGATGCTAATAAAGTCATCGCCTTCGAAGACTGTGGCGCCCAGCTTTCGAAGTTCGCACGACATAGCAGCGATCCGGTCGGTTTCTTTGACGCGCCAGCTCGCAATGTTGCGCAAAGTAGTTGTGCCATCGGCATACAGCGCCATGACGGCCAGTGTCATGGCAGCGTCCGGGATATGGTTGCAATCTATGTCGATCGCGGTGAGCGGCCACTGGCCTCGCCGCACGCGGAGCGCGTTGGGCCCGCTGTCGATGTGTGCGCCCATGGCGCGGGCGGCCTCGATAAACCGGATGTCGCCTTGAATGGATTGCTCGCCTACACCCTCAATTTTTAAGCCATTTGTGCCTGTAGCCCAAGTACCTATTGCTCCGAGCGCTATAAAATAGCTAGCAGATGAAGCATCAGCCTCGACATGGATGTCACCCGGTGAGATGTAGTGGCTGCCAGCGGGCACAGTAAAGCGCCGCCATCCTTCTTGCCGAACGGCGACACCAAAGCGCCGAAGCAAATTGAGGGTGATGGCAATGTAGGGTTTGGAAATCAGTTCGCCGACAACATCGATGTGAATGTCTTGGTGGGCGACCAGCGGAAGCGCCATCAGAAGCGACGTCAGGAACTGGCTGGACACATCGCCTCGAATCTGAATCGGTGCGTTTAGCTGCAAAACGCCCGGTGCCAGTCGGAGGGGCGGAAAGCCGGGGTTGCCGAGATAGTCGATGGTGCAGCCAAGCTGCCGAAGGGCATCCACGAGATCGCCAATGGGTCGTTCATGCATACGCGGCACGCCAGACAACTGTGCAGTGGCACCGAGCAAGGCCAGCGCTGCAGTCAGGGGCCGCATGGCGGTACCTGCGTTGCCCATGAACAGCTCAAGCTGGTCGTTCTTTAAACAGCCACCCAGCCCAGCAATGACCACAGCGTTGGCTTGTCGGGTGACACCGCAGCCCAGTTGGCCTAAGGCCGTCAGCATGACCTGGGTGTCGTCAGACGCCAGAAGGTCTCGCACCACGGTGTCACCGGTGCTCAGCGCAGCCATCAAGAGCACGCGGTTGGAAATGCTCTTTGAGCCCGGCAGGTGCACGGTCCCAGCCGCGCTGATCAGGGGGGGTAAGTCCAGAAATTCGGTGTTAAACATGCTTGGTTGGCTACTTGTGCAACCTATTGGCGGAGATCCGCCAGTTCGCTCGTGTATCGCTGGCGTGCTCGATCAGGTCTTCCAGCGCATCGCCGTTGCCTGATGTGATGAGGGCTTCCATAGCTGTCAGCGCGTCTTTGAAAATTTTTGATTGAGCCAACAACTCTTCGCGGTTGGCGACCATGATGTCTCGCCACATCTTCGGATCGCTGGCTGCGATGCGCGTGAAGTCCCGAAAGCCGGGGCCAGCGAGCGAGAGGTGAGACTTCCCGGTGGCCTGGCCTGTGATGCTGTTCATAAGCGCAAAGGCAATCAGATGGGGCAAGTGGCTGACCGCCGCGTAAGCTGCATCATGAGTTTGGGGGGACATCTTTTCGACGCTACATCCCATCGCGGTCCAGATGTCTGTAGCCTTCTGGAGCTGCACGGTGTAAGTTCTTTCGATCGGCGTGATGATGACCTGCTTGCCCGCATACAGGTTGACATCCGCATGGTCAACGCCCGACAGTTCCTTGCCTGTGATGGGGTGGCAGGGGACGAAAGCGCCGACGTTTTCGCGCAGCACCCGCCGCGCCGCATCCACCACGTCGCGCTTGGTGGAGCCCACGTCCATGATCAGGGTGTTGGGCGTGACAAGATGCCGAATTGCTTTGAACGTGGCTTCGGTGGCTGACACGGGAACTGCCAGCAACACGATGTCGGCGCCAGACACTGCCAGCAGCGCCGACGGGGCTTCAACGTCAATCACGCCCATCGCCCGTGCTCGCTCTGTCGTTGAAGGCGATTTGCTGTAGCCCACCACCCGTTTGACGAGCCCTGCACGCTTCGCCGCCAGAGCGAACGATCCCCCCATCAGACCGCAACCAATCAGGCCCAGTTGTTCAAACATGTCGTTGTACCTTGGGCCACAAAGGCCGAATCATTGAATTGCACATCATAAAAATCGGTGTGGTCTCAGGCGTGCTGGTGACGTCAGTCGCTCGCCGGGTACGCTCCCAGTACCTTGTAGAAAGCACACAGGCGCTGAAGGTCTGCCAATGCGGCCCTTACGTTTGCGTCCGTTGGGTGGCCCTGAAGGTCAATATAAAAGTAATAGTCCCACTGGCCAGACCGTGCAGGACGGGACTCGAACCGCGTCATAGACACACCGTGCGCCTTCAGGGGCATGAGGATGTCATGCACCGCACCTGGCCGATTCGGCACAGACACTACTAAGCTCGTGCAATCCTTGCCTGACGTCGGCGGCATGGGCAAGGTTTGCGGCAAGCACACCACCGCAAAACGCGTCCGGTTGAAGGCGTCGTCCTGAATCGCATGTGCCGCCGTATGGAGGGCAAACTGCGTCGCAGCACGGTCGCTTGCAATGCCAGCCCAACTGGGGTTTGTCGTGGCCAAGCGTGCGCCTTCTGCGTTGCTGGACGCGGTGCGCCGATCCGCATCAGGCAGGTGCGTGTTCAGCCAGCCCTGACACTGAGCAAGGGCCTGTGGGTGGGCATAGACAGCCTCGATGCCCTCCAGCGAAGCCGTCGTTCGCAGCAGATGATGCCTGACCATCAGACTCAACTCACCCACAATATGTAGCGGCGACTGCAAAAACAAATCGAGCGATCGAGACACGACACCTTCGGTCGAGTTCTCGACCGGCACCACACCATAGCCGGCACTCCCTGCTGCCGTGGCCCGGAAGACCTCATCAATGCTGATGCACGGCACATGCTCAATACTCGCGCCAAAAAACTGAAGTGCCGCCTGTTCGCTGAAGGTTCCAGCGGGGCCCAGATAGGCCACTCGAACGGGAGACTCAAGCGCCAGGCAGGCCGACATGATTTCGCGCCATACGGCTGCCACATGGTCGTTTTTCAAAGGTCCAGGGTTCGCTGCCTGAATTTTGTCAATAACTTGCGCCACGCGGTCTGGTCTGAAAAAGGGCGTACCTTCGCGTTTTTTGACCTCGCCTACGAGTTCGGCGACATTCGCACGCCGATTCAACAGTGTCAGCAGCTCAGCATCGATAGTGTCAATTTGCGCGCGCAGTGCGGCGAGATCGTGGGTCATTGGCGCGCCTGGCGAGTCATGCTGTTGAGCTTTGCGGGGCTGACCTTATTGCGTTGAGTGACGGACTGCTGAAACTGAATGCTCATGTGTGGAGCGCCTGAAAATCTGCCATGTAGGCAATCAGCGCGTCGACACCCGCCATCGGCATGGCGTTGTAGAGGCTGGCTCGCATCCCGCCTACCGATTTGTGTCCCTTAAGCTGTAGCAGGCCGCGTGACGCAGCGCCCGCCAGAAAGGAATCGTTGCGCCCGTCGTCCCGCAGTTTGAAAGGAATGTTCATCCGGGAGCGACACGTAACGTCCACGCTGTTGAAATAGTACTGAGACTGATCAATCGCTGCATAAATGCGCTGCGCCTTGTCCATATTGCGCCTTTCCATCGCGGCGACCCCTACGGCGTCGCCCTCGGTCTGACGTTTCAGCCATTGGAATGTCAAGCCAGCGATATAGATGGCATACGTTGGCGGTGTGTTGAACATTGAAGCGTTCTCGGCCACGATTTTGTAGTTGAATGCACTCGGACACACCTTCAACGCATGGCCCAAAAGGTCCTCCCGCACGACGACCATCGTCAGACCTGCTGGACCAAGATTTTTTTGCGCACCGCCAAACGCCATGCCCACTCTAGACCAGTCCACAGGCCGTGAGGCAACGTGTGATGAGAAGTCAATCACCAACGGCGCGTCGCATCCAAGCGCTTTCAGATCCGGCAGATCTTGAAATTCCACGCCGTCAATGGTTTCATTGGTGCAAACATGGACATAACGCGACTGCGACCGCAGGGCCCAGCTTTCCGGCGAAGGAATCGACGTAAAGCTGGTGCCGCTTCTCTGTGCCGCCACTGCGGCATCGCAATACTTGGTAGCTTCCTGATGCGATTTCGCACTCCAAGCACCCGTAACAACAAAATCAGCGGCATCACCGCGCGACAGGTTCATCGGCACGATGGCGTTTTCGGCCAGCCCGCCGCCCTGCATAAACAGCACTTTGAAATAGTCTGGGACAAAGAGCAAGGAGCGGAAATCGGCCTCTGCGGTTTTGCAGATCGAAATGAATTCGTTGCTGCGGTGGCTTATTTCCATCACGCTCATACCGCAACCGTGCCAGTCCAGCATCTCGGCAGCGGCAATTCGCAACACCTCTTCCGGCAGGTTCGCTGGCCCTGCCGAAAAATTAAAGGGCCTCATCATTTCTTGGGAGCTGCCTTCGAACCTGATGCGGCGGGGCCAGTCCCGACGATCTTGCCCGCAACATCATCAAACTGGCGGCCGCGTGTCACCACTTCTGCGCGTGAGGCTTCAACCAGTTTTTGCACGAAGAGATTGCCGAGCTCAGGTGCGGCAGCCTGGTACTTCTTGACAGCCGAGGATTCGAAGAAAGCGGCGAGTTGTTTCAGTTCATCCAGCGTAAAGCGGTCTGCGTAAGCAGGCACCAACACATCAGTACTGACTTTGTTCACCTGCTTCGCAATCAACTTGCTGGTGTCTTGGGCATATTTTTTTAGTTCCACATTCAGATCGTCGGTGGCCTGCTTTAGCTTCGCCTTTGGAACGTTGCCGTCCAGCTTTGGGCCCCAATTTGCAATTAATTCCTGCGCCGCAGAATCCGCAAGCTGTGCAACCAGGCGATCCAGCTCAGGGCCTTGCTGCAATGACACCACTTTTGTGGCCCATTCCGTTTTCGGGTCGATTGCGCTTTGGGCATGTACGACTGGCATGAAAGCAAGACATACGGTAGTGGCAAGGACGACTTGGGTAATGATTTTTTTCATAGGTATTTCTTTCAAGATTTAAAGGATGGACCGCGGCTGTTTGTTTTAGACGGGACCAGTGTCCGGTTCGATATCAGCAGGCAGCGCAGGACTGACGCCATTGTTCTGATCATCCGAAACAGCATTTGGTTCGTTGTCGTCAAGGGCTGCATCGTTTTCGACAATGCGTTGAACGCCGCTCAATTGGGAGCCCTCGTCAAGACCGATCAGGGTGACACCTTGCGTTGCTCTGCCCATTTCCCGGATCTCGCTCACGCGCGTTCGGACTAGAACACCTCGGTCGGTGATCAGCATAATTTCGTCCTCTACGTGCACCAGCGTGGCTGCCACCACCTTGCCGTTGCGCTCGCTTTGCTGGATGGCAATCATGCCTTTGGTACCGCGGCCATGACGCGTGTATTCCGTGATGACTGTTCGTTTTCCGTAGCCGTTTTTTGTGGCCGTCAAAACGCTTTGCTGCTCATCTTCTGCCACGAGCATAGCGATGACACCTTGTCCATCATCCAGCATCATGCCGCGAACGCCCCGCGCATTACGGCCCATGGGCCTGACATCGTTTTCGTCGAAGCGTACAGCCTTGCCGCCGTCGCTGAATAACATGACATCGTGCGTACCGTCAGTCAACGACGCACCGATCAGGTAGTCGCCATCGTCAAGGTCGACGGCAATGATGCCCGCCTTGCGGGGATTGCTGAATTCGTTGAGCGCAGTCTTTTTGACCGTGCCCATTGAAGTCGCCATGAAAACAAACTGATCGGCCGGGAAGGTGCGTTTTTCACCTGTCAACGGCAACACAACGGTGATTTTTTCGCCTTCCTGTAATGGGAACATATTGACGATGGGCCGTCCACGCGATCCCCTGGATCCGGCGGGAACTTCCCACACCTTGAGCCAGTAAAGGCGGCCACGGTTCGAAAAACACAGGATGTAGTCATGGGTGTTGCCGATGAAAAGCTGGTCAATCCAGTCATCTTCTTTGGTCGCTGTGGCTTGCTTGCCGCGCCCACCGCGTTTTTGTGCCCGGTATTCTGACAACGGCTGGCTTTTGATATAGCCGGTATGTGAGAGTGTCACCACCATGTCCGTCGGTGTAATCAGGTCTTCTGTGCTCAGGTCGTAGGAGCTGTGTTCGATGTGGCTGCGCCGCGCGCCAATTTTTGTCTGGCCAAACTCCTGTCGTATCGCTGCGAGTTCTTCCCCGATGATCACACCAACCCGTTCCGGCTTCGAGAGGATGTCCAGTAGATCGTCGATTTCCGACATCACTTCCTTGTATTCGGCAACGATTTTGTCTTGCTCAAGGCCGGTCAGGCGTTGCAGACGCATCTGCAGGATTTCTTGTGCCTGCGTGTCTGACAAACGGTATAGGCCGTCGCCGCCCATGCCGTAGTCTTTCTCAAGCCCGTCCGGGCGGTAGTCGTCAGCGTTCACCGTGCCGCCGTCTGCCCGCACGCGGGTCAGCATTTCACGCACCAGTGAGCTGTCCCAAGGCCGCAGCATCAGTTCCGCTTTCGCGACAGGTGGCGTTGGTGCGTTGCGAATGATGGCAATGAACTCGTCGATGTTTGCAAGTGCCACCGCAAGGCCTTCCAGCACATGGCCACGCTCACGCGCTTTGCGCAAGGTGAAGACTGTGCGGCGCGTGACCACCTCTCGGCGATGCGATAAAAAGACCTGGATCAGATCTTTGAGATTGCAAAGCTTGGGCTGACCGTTGACCAGTGCAACCATGTTCACACCGAAGGTGTCTTGCAACTGGGTCTGTTTGTACAGATTGTTTAAGACAACCTCTGGCACTTCACCGCGTTTGAGCTCAATCACCAGACGCATGCCGGACTTGTCACTTTCGTCCTGGATGTGACTGATACCCTCAATTTTCTTTTCGTGCACCAGTTCGGCCATACGCTCCTGCAGTGTCTTTTTGTTGACCTGGTAGGGCAATTCATCGACGATGATCGCTTGGCGCTGACCTTTGTCGATATCTTCGAAATGGCATTTGGCGCGCATCACGACCCGGCCACGCCCGGTCCGGTAGCCGTCTTTAACGCCGTTGATGCCGTAAATAATCCCGCCAGTTGGGAAGTCTGGTGCTGGAATGATTTCCATCAGGTCATCGATGGTCGCGTCAGTGTTTTCCAGCAGATGCAGACACGCATCGACCACCTCATTGAGGTTGTGGGGTGGAATGTTGGTCGCCATACCGACAGCGATGCCGCCTGCGCCGTTGACCAAAAGATTGGGTAGGCGCGTCGGCATGACCAGCGGCTCTTGCTCGCTGCCGTCGTAGTTTGGCCCGAAGTCGACAGTTTCCTTGTCCAAATCGGCCAGAAGTTCGTGTGCAATCTTGGAAAGTCGTATTTCGGTGTAGCGCATCGCAGCCGCGTTGTCCCCGTCAACCGAGCCAAAGTTGCCTTGGCCGTCGACCAGCAAGTGCCGCAGCGAAAAGTCCTGGGCCATCCGCACAATAGTGTCGTAGACCGACTGGTCGCCGTGCGGGTGGTATTTACCGATCACATCTCCCACAATCCTTGCGGATTTTTTATAGGGTCGGTTCCAGTCGTTGTTAAGCTCATGCATGGCGAACAAAACGCGTCTATGCACCGGTTTAAGGCCATCGCGCGCATCAGGTAAGGCCCGGCCGACAATGACACTCATGGCGTAATCAAGATAACTCCGGCGCATTTCCTCTTCGAGGCTAATGGGCAGGGTTTCTTTAGCAAACTGGGTCATGTCTAGCCTGGTTGGAAGGTGAGCAAAATTGAGTCGACTCTATATTTTAAGGTGTGATGACGACCGCACAATTTGTGGTGGTTCAGCAACAATTGCGCCGGAATCTCAAAAGTATGTCGGATGAAGCCAATGGCTCGGTTCAACGCTTGGCTCGCTGTGGCACAATTGTGGGAACGACTTGGGTGATGGTCACTCTCGGCGTGTAATATTACTAATCGCAGCAAGTCTGCGGCTTTTCTCTAGAGGAGAACCATGAAGAAACTCAACAAAGTTGCAATGTTGTTTGCTTCCGCAGCGCTTGTTACCGCCGCTGGTGCACAAACGATTGACAACTGGAAAAACGGCACGAACGAGCTGGTTTGGAAAAACGGAACCAATGAACTCTGCTGGCGTGACGCAAACTGGACGCCCGCAACGGCTGCTCCCGGTTGCGACGGCGCGATCGTGCCAGTGCCCGCTGCAGTGCCAGTGGTTCCACCAGCTACCGCTACGCCGGTCCCCGTTGCGCCTGTGGCTCCGCCTGCTGCAACCAAAATTACTTACGCTGCTGATGCATTTTTTGACTTTGATAAGGCTGTTATCAAGCCCGAAGGCAAAGCTAAGCTTGACGATCTGATCGGTAAAATTCAAGGCATTAACCTCGAAGTCATCATCGCAGTTGGTCACACCGACTCTGTTGGCAGCGATACCTACAACCAGAAACTGTCGGTTCGCCGATCGGAAGCTGTCAAGGCCTATTTGGTGTCCAAAGGCATCGAAAAGAATCGTGTATACACGGAAGGCAAAGGCGAAAAGCAGCCGGTGGCTGACAACAAGACCGCTGAAGGCCGTGCAAAGAATCGCCGTGTTGAGATTGAAGTTGTTGGAACTCGCGCCAGCAAGTAATTCACCGGATTGATTCAAAAAAACCGCGCTACGGCGCGGTTTTTTTTCGTCTCAACGATAATTGGCGAATGATTATGACTAAAAATTTTGACACTGCTGAGCTGGCTAAATTTTCCGACCTTGCGCATCGCTGGTGGGACATGGACGGTGAATTTCGCCCGCTCCATCAGATCAACCCACTGCGCCTCGATTGGATCAACGAGATCGTTCCCTTGTCTGGTCGGCGAGTTTTGGATGTGGGTTGTGGTGGTGGAATTCTTGCGGACGCGATGGCACGCAAAGGAGCAGATGTTCTCGGCATCGACCTGGCATCCAAAGCACTCAAGGTGGCAGAACTCCACGCTATTGAAGCTCAGACACCAAATATTCTTTATCGCGAGATCAGTGCCGAAGACCTGGCAGTTGAAGCAGCCGGCACGTTTGATGTCGTAACTTGCATGGAAATGCTTGAGCACGTGCCAGACCCATCATCCGTCGTCAAGGCCTGTTCCACGCTTGTCAAACCTGGCGGTCATGTCTTTTTTTCCACCATCAATCGAAACGCCAAGGCATTCTTATTCGCTGTTGTTGGAGCGGAGTACGTGTTGAACATGCTTCCGCGGGGAACGCACGACTATGCAAAATTTATCCGACCAAGCGAATTGTCTCAGTTCACGCGTGCGGCAGGATTGGTTCAGGGCATGATGCGTGGTCTTGAATACAACCCGCTGACACAGCACTATTGGCTAAGCGCCAATACGTCAGTCAACTACATGATCGCGACTCGAAAACAATGAATGACGCGATCAATTTGGCGTATTGTTTCGCTCAGACCGATGCTCTGCTTTTTGATTTGGACGGCACACTGGTCGATAGTGCACCCGACTTGGGTACGGCCGCTAACAAGATGAGGACGGATCGCGGCCTAGCTCCCTTGCCACTGATGCGGTATCGACCATTTGTTGGTTCAGGTGCGCGCGGCATGATGGCAGTGGCCTTTGAGTTGACACCCGAAAGCGACGGCTTTGAAAAGCTTAAAAACGAATTTTTCACGAACTACGAAGCGGTTTTGAAGCAGAAAACCGAGCTTTTTCAGGGGGTTGAAACCCTGATCGACACAATTATTCGAGCGGGCTTGAAGTGGGGCGTTGTGACCAACAAGTCAACCCGATTCACCACGCCATTGACGCAGTCCATGTCTGTCTTTGCAAGCGCGAGCGCTATCGTGAGTGGTGATACAACCGCTTATCCCAAGCCGCATCCGGCGCCGCTCCTTCGGGCAGCAGAGCAGATGGCTGTAGCGCCTCACCGGTGTATTTACGTGGGTGACGACGAGAGGGATATTGTTGCCGGGAAGGCGGCGGGCATGAAGACCGTTGCCGCTGCCTACGGTTACCTGGGGCAAGACGTTGATCATCGCCAATGGGCCGCTGACGCCAGCATCAACACGCCACTAGATTTGTTGGCACTCTTGAACTTTCAGGGGATGACGTAAACTATCTGCCTTGGGGCTGCATTGGTTTCGACGTGGGTTCGGACGCGGTGTGGTGCATGTCGAGCTGAGTGCGCTCGTAAAACTGATTCAAACAAACTAACTGCAAACGACGAACGTTTCGCACTCGCAGCTTAATTGCTTGTGAGCTTTACAACAGCAGGCCGATGGGCTGGGCAAGGGGTTTTTAACGAAAGTTGATAGCTCCCGGCTGTAAAGATAATTTTATCGGCTGGTCTTTAGCTGGGTACCTTGGCTAGGGACAAGAAAATAGGGTGCTGGCGTCGTGAGTAGCGTGCAACTGCGCGACTCAGGTGGCGAGACTTAAATCAGACTGCTAAACATGTAGATCTGCCCGAAAAAGGCTTGCGGACGGGGGTTCAAATCCCCCCAGCTCCACCACCGCACTGTAAGTTGTTGAATTAAAACAACTTTTTGAAGAAGGTTTGCTGATTTTCGAAAGATTACACCAAGGGGTGCCACTCGGTCATCCACTTGGAGAATCGTTTGAAAACAGCTTCTTACCTTGTAAAAAGTAGAAACGGCGTTTATTACGCCCGTTTCGTTTTACCACTGGCGCTTCGTGGCGTTGATATCGGATTTCCAAGGGAAATACGTATTTCCACGTGCACCAAGGACTCACGCTCCGCACTGGTCTGCGTGCGTGCATTACGGGTTGCCTGGGATGGGCTTGTAGGTCGGCGCGAGGTATCCTCCTACGCACAACTACTTAACTTACTCCGCGCCACTATGAGCACCTTCCGCCGCCCGTCACATGGCACGATGTCGTACGACGTTCAATTACCTGATGGAACCGTTATCCGAGGCATACAGCCTGGTGATGAGGAGTCGGTGGCGAAGATGCTTCGTATTTCGCAGCTTCGGACAGAAACTGGCCAACCCAGCACGGTTCCAGCCACTGTTGCGATTGGCGCGGTACCTCTGGC
>JANLUZ010000160.1:0-19832 GCA_031363755.1 Polaromonas sp. | reverse complement strand
ACAACGACCGAGTGCCGGTCGCGTGAAATGCCGTAGAAGCTGCACATCACGCCACGGGGCGTGGGGTCCATCATGGCGGTGTAGTGGTTTGCCGTGCCCGGCGCGGCGGGGCCTTCCTTAAAAATCAGCTTGGGGCACCAGTCTATAGACGCCTTCACGGTGCCGTCAGGGTTGCGCCCACCGCCACAAAATGCCTGCGCTTTCCAGCCGCAGTTCCCGTTGGCATGGCCGCCAAGCTCTGCCGCAGTTTTGGCCTCGGCAGCTTGGCAGCAAACAGCTGCTGGGGCGGTGGATTGCAGGTAAAAAGGCTCTAAACCCTTCAGAGCGCGAAAGCCATTGATCACGCCCAGGCAGTAGTCAGACACATCGACCGCGCCGCTGTCCGGGTCGGCCGCCATGGGCTGGATCGCACCCACCCCGGTGCACATGGGCGCTGCGGTGGAAATGACTGCCCCGGTCGCCATGCCTACTCCCGAGCCCGTGCTGGCAGCGGATGCTGCAGTAGCGCCTGACACGTTTGATGCGCCCGACAAGCTTGATGCGCCCGACAAGCTTGATGCGTCCGATACGCCGCCACCACTGCCGCCGCCGCAGGCCGTCATTTGTGCCGCAGCGATCACCACCATGGCCAATCGCGCTGTGAGTTTGTAAGGAATGTTCAACATGGGTTTGTGCTCGGGTGGGTCTTTGAAAACGGCGTATCAAGCCTTAGACGCAATGGTGCACCAGATTTACGCCGGCGCCGCACCAATGACGCCTGCGGGCTCAGCCTTCTGGTGATGAAATGTAAAAAACTTCACTCCACCGGCGGTTTTGTAGTGCCATGTCAGCAACTGTGATCATTGGCAACGCGCCCGGCCAGGGCAGCCAGCGCGCCATCAGGCCTCGGCGGTGAAACCGATCTTTTTGACGATGGGCCCCCAGTGGTCGTACTGCGCTTTTTGCGCTTGCGCCATGGCCTCAGGCGTGCCGCCAACAGGCAGCAGGCCTTGAAGCGCAAGGCTGTCGATCACGCCCTTGTCTTTAAGCGCCATGTTGATGGCAGCGTTGGCCGCGCTGACGATGGCAGTGGGCGTTTTGGCGGGGGCGTAAAAGCCGAACCATTCCTCAACCACCAGCTCCGGGAAACCCTGCTCGGCAAACGTCGGGATGTCGGGCACGAAGGGGGAGCGCTGCTTGCCGGACGTGGCCAGAATACGCAGCTTGCCCGCCTTGTGCTGGGGCAAGAAATCCCCGTGCGGCGTGAACATGGACGCGATCTGCCCACCCATCACATCGACCACGCCAGGGGTGGAGCCACGGTAGGGGATGTGCTTGAGGTCGGTGCCGGTGTTCAAGCCCAGCAGTGCGCCCAGAAAGTGCGGGGTCGAGCCCGCAGCGGGTGAGCCGTAGCTGGCGTCCTTGGGGTTTGCCTTGGCCCAGGCCAGGTAGTCTTTGACGGTTTTGACGCTGCCCGGCACCATGGGGCCAACGGCCAGCGCGTGCTGCATTGACGAGCCGATGCACACCGGCACCACATCCTTGAACGGGTCGTAGCTGAGCTGTTTGTAAATGTGCGGATACACCGCCATCATGGAATACGGCGTAAGCAGCAGCGTGGCGCCGTCGAGCGCAGCCGCCTTGACGGCCTCTACCGCGATGCGGGCAGCAGCGCCGGTTTTGTTTTCGACCACCGCTGGGTTCTTGCAGTAGGCCGACGGGCCCAGTTTTTCGCCGATGCGGCGGCTGGTGGCGTCTGCCGAGCCGCCCACCGGAAAGCCATTGATGATTTTGACCAGCTCCAGCGCCTGGGCTGCAGCGGGTTGCAGGCCCAGCAGGCTGAGCGCCGCAGCGCCTGCAGTGGCTTGAATAAAGTGGCGGCGTGTTGTCATGGGCTTGTTGTTTTTGGGGTTGGCCAGGGCTTGGTCGCTATTATTTCAATAGCTAAGCAGGCAGTATTTGCATGGGCTACAGGCCGATTAGACCTAAAACCATCAGTAAAGATGGCTGGTGGCGCCCGTCATGTCGTATTTTTCCCGATGACCCCGCACGCCACGCGCCACCGGGCTCGGGTCTATCGCCACCAAATCGATGCGGGCTGCTGGCGGGGCGCCACGCCGCCGAGAACTGCCCCGATGGACTGACTGTAGGCCCGCAAAATGAGTTGTCAGGCGTTTTCAGTCGCCCAGTGCAATGCCCTCGCGCCGGGGGTCGGCGCCGCCCATTAGGCTGCCAGTGGGGGTTTTGATGATGGTGGACACACCACTAGACTGCGCCGCGAACGACACGGTGTGGCCCAGGCTGCGCAGGCCCACCAGCAGGGGGTCGTTCAGCCCGTTGTTGGTGATGTCAATGGCCGGGTGCTCGCCGCCCACCCCCGTGGTGGGGCTGTTGGCCGCGCCAAAGTTCACCAGTGACGTGGCCTGCTGTGCGTTCAGGTTCCAGTCGAGCGCGCCGACCACCGTCTTCACCACAAACTGGATGATGGACGCCCCGCCAGGCGAGCCAGTGGCCATCAGAAAGTCGCCGCGCGAGCCGTCAGCGCCCTGCTTGAACACCAGCGTGGGCGCCATGGAACTGCGCGGACGCTTCAGCGGGGCGATGCGGTTGGCAATCGGGCCGTTGGCGTCCGACGGGTCAAACGAGAAATCGGTCAGCTGGTTGTTGAGCAAAAACCCGCGCGTGAAATGGAAGGAGCCCATGGAGCTTTCCACCGTGGTCGTCATGACCAGCACGTTGCCGAACTTGTCGACGATGGACATGTGCGTGGTGCCGGTGCCTTCGGTGGCACTGCTGCCCAGCGCCACCGGCGTGGCAAACACACCGGCGGTGGCGGTGCCCATGCTTTTGGTGGTCGAGATCAGCGCTGCCCGGCTCTTCAAATAGTCTTTGGCCAGCATGGAACTCACGCCATTGGCGGGCAGCGGCACAAAGTCGGTGTCGGCCACGTATTTGTTGCGGTCGGCATAGCCCAGGCGCTCCGCCTCGCTGACCAGGTGAACACCCTGCACGGAAGGCTTGCCACCTTCACCGTCTATGCCCGTGGGGGCCAGGTTGGTGAGACTGAAGTTCTCCAGAATACCCAGCGCTTGCCCGACGGCAATGCCGCCAGACGACGGCGGGCCCATGCCGCACACCACAGCCGTGGAGCGGTAGGTGCTGCACACCGGCGTACGGCGCTGCGCCCTGTAGTTGGCCAGGTCGCTCAGCTCCGTCAGGCCAGGGGTAATCGCTACGGGCGTCACGACCCCATCGCTGGTGGTTTTGATCTTGTCCACAATCGCCTGGGCAATGGGCCCGGTGTAGAGCGCATCGGCACCGCCCTGCGCCAGCGACGTGAGCGTGGCGGCATAGGCGGTGTTTTTGAGGTTGGTGCCCAGCGCTTTGGGCGTCAGGTCGCTGTTCAGAAAATACGCTGCGGCTTCGCGGTCGCGCAGCAGGTCGTCACGCGAGCCGGCAATGGCAGCAGCCAGCCGGCCGCTGATGGCAAAGCCGTCGGTGGCCAGCTTGATGCCGGGCTGAAACAGGCTGGCCCACGGCTTGCTGCCGTTGTCCTGGTGGGCCAGCTCCAGCATGCGCACCGCGCCCGGCGTGCCGATGGAGCGGCCGCTGGCCTTGGTGCTTAAAAACGCACTGCCCAGGTTGGGCAGTGGGGTGGTTTTGTCGACGGCACTGACGTAGCGCAGGTAGTCTTCGGTGGCGGCGGCCGGGGCGGTTTCACGGCCGTCGTAGCTTTGCAGGGCTTTGGTGGCCGCGTTGTAGTACAGCATGAAAGCGCCGCCGCCAATGCCTGACGACTGGGGCTCCACCAGGCCCAGCACCATCTGCACCGCCACAGCGGCGTCGGCGGCGGTGCCTCCCGCAGCCAGCACGTCGCAGCCGGCCTGGCTGGCCAGCGGGTTGGCTGTGACCACCATGAAGGTGCTGGCGGTGACCGGTTTTTTACCGACGCGGTAACCCGACGAAGGCTCGGGAATGGCCGGGTCACCGGGCAGGCCGGAGCCCACCACCACGGTGCCTGCGTTGGTGGTTTGCAGGCAGGGCGACGTGGACTTTGCCGGCAAGGCACCAGACCCCCCCGTCGAAGAAATTCCGCCACCCCCGCCGCAGCTCCAGAGCGCCAGCAGCGTGGCGCAAACAGGCGCGATCCAGCGTGATCGGCGAGGCTCGCCCAAAGGCGTTCGGTTCATCGGGTGTTGCATCATGAAGTCCTGTCGTTGGGAAAACGTTTGGGGCATAGGCAAAAGAAGCCGGGGCACAGAGCCCATGACGTGGGGGCCGGTCGCCGAGTCCCGTTTGCAACTTTAATGCCGGGGCGCCCGTGTCACCTTGGCGTTTTTGTCAAACAAGGGACACGCACGGGAAAGTCCCAATGCCTCCGCACGGCTCACCCCATACACTCGCAGTCACGACACCAGACCCTTGGGCCTGAGCGTCAGGAGCCGAGGGGACACACGACAATAAAAATAGCGGCGAAACACTTCACAAGATGTTTCTTCGACAAAGCGCTGGCAATCCCAGCGCTTTTTTCATGGGCGATCGTTTTTTAAACGAAATAACCCTCTAGCCCAGGCGTTCATTGCCTGTATAGCTACTTTTTTAATAGCAAATTGCGGGGTTCAGGGATGCGACAATTCGCGCCATGGAATTGCTCATTGTTTCGGTCGCGTCGCTGTTTGCGGGTTTTGTGGATGCCATTGTGGGCGGCGGTGGGCTGATTCTGGTGCCTGTGCTGTTTACTGTGTTTCCCACCACGGCGCCTGCCACGCTGTTCGGCGTCAACAAGGGGGCCTCGGTTTGGGGCACGGCGGTGGCCACGGCGCAATACGCCCGCCGCGTTACCTTGCGCTGGCCGGTGTTGTTGCCGGCTGCGGCCGTCGGATTTGCCGGTTCACTGGCGGGCGCTTGGCTGGTCACGGTGGTTTCCAGCGGCTTTTTGCGCAAAGCCCTGCCCTTTGTGCTGCTGGCCGTGCTGGCCTACACGCTGGTCAAAAAAGACATGGGCCGCCACCATGCACCGCGTTTTACGGGCCGTGCTGAAGTGCTGGCAGCCTGCGCCATTGGCGCGGTAATCGGTTTTTACGATGGGTTTTTCGGCCCCGGAACCGGCAGCTTTCTGGTGTTTTTGTTTGTGCGCTGGCTGGGTTACGACTTTTTGAACGCGTCGGCTTCAGCCAAACTCATCAACACCGCCACCAACCTCGCAGCACTCGCTTTATTTGCCTACAAGGGCCACGTGTGGTGGCACTTTGCGCTGACGATGGCGCTGGCCAATGTGCTGGGCAGTGTGCTGGGCACCCGGCTAGCGCTCAAACACGGCGCAGGCTTTGTGCGCGTCGTGTTCATCGGCGTTGTCAGCGCGCTGATTTTGAAGACTGGCTTCGACGCGTTGGTGCGCTGAACGCCGGCCATCATGGTGGCTGCGCTGCCCCGTCAAACCGGCGCGTGCCGTGTCAATCGGGGTTGCTGTCGGCAGCACTTACAGGCGGTGCGAGTTTGCTCAATGCCAAAGCAATCTCGGCTTTTTTGGCCGCGTTTTTGGTGGCTTTTTTAGCGGCATCTGCTTTTTCGGCCTGCGCTATTCGGGCTTGTTCGGCGGGTGATCCGGTTTTGGCAACATGCCCTGGCGCTGGCGCCACGCCCCGGCTGGTCAGCGCTACCAGCTCGGCGACGTTGTCGGCGCTGCGCGGCTTGCCGATGGGTGCCGCCGCCAGGCCTTTTTGCACCGCCGCCATGTCTTCCTCACTGGGGTACTGGCCAAGCAGCGCATAGTCGAACACACGCCGCGCAATCGGCGCGGCCACGCCCGCGCCCCAGCCCGCGTTTTCCACAATCACGGCCAGCGCAATTTTCGGGTTGTCTGCCGGGGCAAAAGCCATGTACACGGCATGGTCGCGCTGGTGCTCTTCCAGTTTGGCGCCGTTGTATTTGTCTTTCTGGCCAATCGTCACGGCCTGCGCGGTACCGGTTTTGCCGCCAGACAAATAGCCCGCACCGGCGAACACCTTGGCCGACGTGCCTTCGAGCGTCACCCCGACCAGGGCCTTGCGCACAATGGCCACGTTCTCTGGTTTGTAGCCCAGGTCTTCAGCGGGCACGGGCGGCAGCGGCCGAAGCGCGCGTGTCACGGTGTTCTGCGTGCCAATGACCAGCCGCGGTTTGTGCTTGACGCCGTTGTTGGCCAGCACAGCGGTGGCCTGCGCCAGCTGCAGCATGGTGAAGGTGTTGTAACCCTGGCCAATGCCCAGCGAAATAGTTTCGCCGGGGTACCATTTTTTCTGCTCCGGGCGCTTGTAGGTGGTGCGCTTCCAGGCCTGGCTGGGCAGCACGCCGCGCACCTCGCCATTGATGTCGATGCCGGTGATTTGCCCAAACCCCAGGGGCGCCATGAAGTCGTGCATGGTGTCCACACCCAGCTCGTTGGCCAGCGAATAAAAATACACATTGCTGGACTTGACGATGGCTTTGTACATGTCCACCGAGCCGAGTGCGATGTCGCCGTGGCTGCGAAAGGTGTGGCCGCCGAAGGTGTAGGACGCGTTGTCGCTGATGACTGTGCCCGCTGCGCGTTTGCCGGTTTGAAGCGCCGCCATGGCCATGAAGGGCTTGTAGGTGGAGCCCGGGGGGTAGGTGCCGCGCAACGCCCGGTTGAGCAGCGGTTTGTCGATGGACTCGTTCAGTGCTTTCCAGCTCTCAAGGTCAATGCCATCGACAAACAGGTTAGGGTCAAACGTGGGCTTGCTGACAAACGCCAGCACGTCGCCGGTGCGCGGGTCCAGCGCCACCAGCGCGCCGCGCCGCTCGCCGAACATGTCTTCCACCAGCTTTTGCAGCTTGATGTCCAGCGACAGCATGACGGTGTTGCCCGGCGTGGCGGCGTTGGTCGACAGCTTGCGCACCGCGCGCCCACCGGCCGACGTTTCAACCTGCTCCACCCCAGTGGTGCCGTGCAGCTGCTGCTCGAAGCTTTGCTCTACACCCAGTTTGCCGATGTAGTCGGTGCCACGGTAGTTGCCCTCGTTTTCACTGTCCTCGATGGCTTCTTTCTCTGTCTGGTTGATGCGCCCAATGTAGCCCACCACATGGCTGCCCAGCTCGCCGAGCGGGTAGCTGCGAAACAGCCGGGCCTTGATGTCCACGCCCGGAAAACGAAAGCGCTGCGCCGTGAATCGGGCGACTTCCTCGTCGGTCAGGCGCGTGCGAATGGGCAGCGACTCGAAATTCTTGGCCTCGTAGCGCAGGCGCTTGAAGCGGCGCTTGTCGCGCAGTTGAATGTCCACCACTTGCTCCAGCGCGGTGATGGTTTCATCGACGTTGAGCAGTTTGGACGGCGTGATTTCCAGCGTGTAGGCCGAGTAGTTGGTGGCCAGCACGATGCCGTTGCGGTCCAGAATCAGGCCGCGATTGGGCACGATGGGCACCACCGCCGTGCGGTTGCTTTCAGCCTGCTCGTCCAGGTCGGCATGGCGCACCACCTGCAGGTACACGAGCCGTGCCGCCAGCAGCGCAAACGCGCAGATCACCGCCAGAATCGCCACCACCACGCGCGCCCTGAAGCGCGACAAATCAGCTTCGACATTTCTGAGTTCAGTCATATGCTTGAGACCTCTAGCGGCTTAAAAAGTGCCCGGCGAAACGACGAAACGATCAAAGCGGCCGGTTCTGGTCGCGGTCAGGTGCCCGCCGCTGCGGCACCAGCAGCAACACGCTGACCACGGGCCAGAGCAGGCTTTCCGCCACGGGCGCCATCACCAGCGTCCAGCCCGGGAACGTCCCGCCAGACACCATGCGAATCCCCACCTCCACAGCGTAGGCCAGTGCAAACAGCGGCAGCACTTGCAGCGCTTGCGAGGGCACCGTGAACCACAGCAAGCGCCGGTGAATCATGGCGGCAAGAAAGCAAAGGATGGTGTAGGACAACGCATGCTGGCCCAGCACCGCCGACTGGTGAACATCCATGCCCAACCCAAACATAAAGGCCACGCCGATACCGACCTTCAGCGGCTGGTGCACGTTCCAGAACACCAGAACCAGCGCCAGAAAATCGGGCATCCACGGCACACGACCCAGCGGCAGCATGTTGAGCAACATGGCCGCCAGCAGGCTCCCCCAGATGAACAAAGGGTTGGCGGGCAGCAGCAGCTGTTGCTGGCCTGAGCGCATGATCATTTGAGACGTCCTTTTTTCACGACCGGCTCGGGCGAGACCTGCGGCCGGGGCGGAATCTGCCCCGACACGGGCTTGACCACCAGCACATGCCGGGCGCCGGTGACCAGCGCTTCCGGCGTGCAGTAGATTTTGGCAAATGCCGATTCCGCCCGACGCTCGATACGACTGACCCGCGCCACCGGCAGCCCGGGCGGGTAGACGCCGTCCACCCCGCTGGTGGTCAGCAAGTCGCCCTGCTGCACATCGGCATTGCTGCCCATAAAGCGCAGTTCCAGCCCGCTGCCCGAAGTCGACGAGGCCAGCACCGGGTCGCCATACGCCACGCTGCGCGCGCCAGTGCGAACATTGAGCACCGGAATGGCCAGCTCGCGGTCAACGATCAGCGTGACCTCACTGACCAGCGGGTAAACATTCGTCACCTGCCCCAACACGCCAGATTCGTCCACGACCGGCGAGCCCGGCGCAATGCCCTGCAACTGGCCTTTGTCAATGATGATGCGGCGGGTGTAGGGGTCGGCCGCGTCGTACAGCACTTGCGCGGCGACCACGGTGGTGGCGAGTTGTTCGCGCAGCCCCATGAGTTTGCGCAGGCGCTCGTTTTCCTGACTCAGCTGCTCGACCTGACTGGCGCGCAGTGACTGGAGCGCGAGCTTTTTGCTGGCGTCCGCACTGTTGGCCTGCGCGGCATTCAGGCTGGTGAAATAGTCGGTGCTGAACTGCCAGGCGTGCACCGGCTGCATGGCCAACCACTGCACCGGGTACATGGCGGTGGCGAGCACAGCGCGCACCGGCTGAGTGATGCCAAAGCGGGCATCGGCGACCATCAGGAAAAAACCCAGCGCGCTGAAAAAAAACAGCTTGGACATGGCCGACGGCCCCTGCTTGAAGAACGGCGGCGGGGTTCTGTCGAGGGTTCCTAAAGGCATGGGGCTGCGCCAGCGATAAGAAGGGTCACGTGCTCATGAATCAGGTTGGCAAGGACTGGCTCGGGCCTGCAGAGCGCGTGGGGTCGTCGTCTCTGTGAGCGGCGTTATTCCGATGTGAAGATCGAACCCAGGCGGTCCATGCGCTCCAGCGCCATGCCGCAACCGCGCACCACACAGGTCAGCGGCTCTTCAGCCACAAGCACCGGCAAGCCGGTTTCTTCGGCCAACAAGCGGTCCAGGTCGCGCAGCAGTGCGCCGCCGCCGGTCAACATCATGCCGCGGTCGGCAATGTCGGCGCCCAGTTCGGGCGGGGTTTGTTCCAGCGCGTTTTTCACGGCGCTGACGATGTTGTTCAGCGGGTCGGTCAGGGCTTCCAGAATCTCATTGCTGGAGATGGTGAAGCTGCGCGGCACGCCTTCTGACAGGTTGCGGCCCTTCACTTCCATTTCCTTGACTTCAGAGCCAGGGAAGGCCGAGCCGATGTTCTTTTTAATGGCTTCAGCCGTCGGCTCGCCAATCAGCATGCCGTAGTTGCGGCGGATGTAGTTGATGATGGCTTCGTCAAACCGGTCACCCCCCACGCGCACGCTGCCTTTGTAGACCATGCCGCCCAGTGAGATCACGCCGACTTCCGTGGTGCCGCCACCAATGTCCACCACCATCGAGCCGCTGGCTTCCGACACGGGCAAACCCGCGCCGATGGCGGCTGCCATGGGTTCTTCAATCAAAAACACGTCGCGCGCGCCCGCGCCCAGGGCGCTTTCACGAATCGCACGGCGCTCCACCTGGGTCGAACCGCAAGGCACACAAATGATGATGCGCGGGCTGGGCTTAAACAGGCTGCGCGGGTGCACCATTTTGATGAACTGCTTGAGCATCTGCTCGGTGACGGTGAAGTCAGCAATCACGCCGTCTTTCATCGGCCGGATGGCTTCGATGTTGCCTGGCACCTTGCCCAGCATGGCCTTGGCTTCACGGCCAACGGCTTGGATGGTTTTTTTGCCCTGGGGGCCGCCTTCGTGACGAATGGCCACTACCGAGGGCTCGTCCAGCACGATGCCGCGGTCACGCACGTAAATCAGGGTGTTGGCGGTGCCAAGGTCAATCGCCAGGTCGGTGGAAAAGTACCGACGGAATGCTTCAAACATATAGAGGAGTCCGGTTGGGCGGGTGTGCGGGTTTGAGCGACGTGGGCGGAGCGGTGAGGCGAAGAAAGGTACGTTCAGGCATAAAGTGACGTTAAAGTGGCCTCAAAGCCGCTTGCAGCGTGTCAAGCGAAAAGAAAAACGAACAAACTGTTGATGATTGCGAAATCAGGCAAACGCCCGGCTGGCAAAGGCAAAATATCGCTGGCCGGAGCCCAAAAAGCGCTTATAGCGCTCATCCGGTCCTGATTTCGCGTCAAAGGCGGGATAATAACGCATCCCCCTTGGAAACCTGCGGGAATTCGACTCGTTTTCCAGCAGTTTCACCCGATTTCACTGGGCGTTTTGCGCCACCACCACCTGCTTTTTGCAACCCCTAGAACATCTATGGCACTGAAACTCCAAGACATTGAACGTGTCGCCGACCTGGCACGGCTAAACCTCCGGCCAGACGAGATCGACCGCACACTGAGCCAGCTGAACGGGTTTTTCGCACTTGTCGCCCAGATGGACGCCATCAACACCGACGGCATTGAACCGCTGGCCCACCCCGCCGCCGTGCTGGGTGATGTGGCCCTGCGCCTGCGCGACGACGTGGTCAGCGAGACCAACCAGCGCGAAGCCAGCCAGGTCAGCGCGCCCGCCGTGGAACGCGGCCTGTTCTTGGTGCCGAAGGTGATCGAATGAGCCAGCGTGACTTGCATGACCTGGGCGTGGCCGAGTTGGCCGCCAAATTGGCTGCTGGCGAGGTGTCCAGCGTTGAAGTGACGCAGCACTTTCTGAGCCGCATCGCCAGCGCCCAAAGCCTGGGTGCTTTTTTGGCGCTAGATGCAGACGTATCCTTGGCGCAGGCGCAGATCGCCGATGTGCGGCTGGCCCAAGGTGAGCGCTCGCCCCTGCTGGGCGTGCCGCTGGCGCACAAAGACGTGTTCGCGACCCGCGACTTTCCGACCACCGCCGGCTCCAGAATGCTGGAGCACTACCGCAGCCCGTTTGACGCGACGGTGGTTGCCAAATTAGGCGTGGCCGCGGGCGGCGCTGGCATGGTCACGCTGGGCAAACTCAATTGCGACGAGTTCGCGATGGGTTCAGGCAATGAAAACAGCGCCTACCAGCCGGTGCAAAACCCGTGGGACACCAGCCGCATTCCCGGGGGCTCGTCGGGCGGTTCGGCCGCTGCGGTGGCGGCCCGCCTGGTGCCCGCCGCCACCGGCACGGACACCGGCGGCTCCATCCGCCAGCCCGCCGCCTTGAGCGGCATCACCGGCATCAAACCCACCTACGGCCGCTGCTCCCGCTATGGCATGGTGGCGTTCGCCTCTAGTCTGGATCAGGCCGGCCCCATGGCCCGCAGCGCCCTGGACTGTGCGCTGCTGCTATCCGCCATGGCGGGCCCGGACCTGGACCGCGACTCCACGTCGCTGGACCTGCCTGTCACTGACTATGCTATTGATTTAATAGCTTCACAGGCAGCAAACACTAGGACTACACCGCTAAAAGGCTTAAAAATAGGCCTTCCCAAGCAGTTTTTTGGCGCGGGATGCGCCCCCGACGTGCTGTCAGCCGTGCGCAGCGCCCTGGCCGAGTATGAAAAGCTGGGCGCCACGCTGGTCGATGTCGACTTGCCGCTGACCGAGCTGTCGATTCCCGTGTACTACGTGATTGCCCCGGCCGAGGCCAGCAGCAACCTAAGCCGTTTTGACGGCGTGCGGTACGGACACAGAGCGGCCACCTACACAGACCTGAACGACATGTACAAAAAGTCGCGCTCGGAAGGTTTTGGCGACGAGGCCACCCGCCGCATCATGATCGGCACCTATGTGCTCTCGCATGGCTACTACGACGCCTATTACCTGAAGGCGCAGAAAATTCGCCGCCTGATTGCCGAAGACTTCCAAAAAGCGTTTACCCAGTGCGACATCATTGCCGGCCCCGTCGCCCCCACGGTGGCCTGGACGCTGGGCAGCAACGCCAACGACCCGGTCGCCAACTACCTGGCCGACATCTACACCCTGTCGTCCAGCCTAGCCGGCCTGCCCGGCATGAGCGTGCCCGCCGGTTTTGGCGCACACGGCATGCCCGTGGGCCTGCAATTGATTGGCAACTACTTCAAGGAAACGCAGCTGCTGGGCGCGGCGCACCAGTTTCAATTGGCGACCGACTGGCATATGCGCCAGCCGCCCTTTCTTCAGGCATCCGCATGAGTAACACCACCCCGTCCCCGCTGGTTCAAGGCTACGAAGTCGTCATCGGCTTTGAAACCCATACCCAGCTGACCACGCAATCGAAAATTTTCAGCCGCGCCTCGACCGCCTTTGGGGCCGAGCCGAACACGCAGGCGTCCGCCGTTGACTTTGCGCTGCCGGGCGCGCTGCCGGTGATGAACAAGGGCGCGGTTCAGCGCGCCATCGAGTTCGGGCTGGCCGTGAATGCGCACATTGCCGAGTGCAGTGTGTTTGCGCGCAAAAACTACTTCTACCCTGACCTGCCCAAGGGCTATCAGATCAGCCAGTTCGAGATTCCGGTGGTGCAGGGCGGCAGCGTCGAGTTCTTTTTAGGCGACGAGAAAAAGTCCGTGCGCCTAGTGCGCGCCCACCTCGAAGAAGACGCGGGCAAGTCGCTGCACGAAGACTTCATTGGCCAAAGCGGCATCGACCTGAACCGCGCCGGCACGCCGCTGCTGGAGATCGTGACCGAGCCGGACATGCGCTCGTCTGCCGAGGCCGTGGCCTACGCCAAAGAGCTGCACAAGATCGTGACCTGGATCGGCATTTGCGACGGCAACATGCAGGAAGGCAGCTTTCGCTGCGACGCCAATGTGTCGGTGCGCAAGCCGGGCGCAGCGTTGGGCACGCGCCGCGAGATCAAGAACCTGAACAGCTTCAAGTTCATGCAGCAGGCCATTGACTACGAGGTGCGCTGGCAGATCGAGCAGATCGAGGACGGCCACGCGATTCAACAGGCCACCGTGCTGTTCAACGCCGACACGGGCGAGACCCGCGCCATGCGCGCCAAGGAAGACGCGGCAGATTACCGCTATTTTCCCGACCCAGATTTGCCGCCGCTGATGATCAGCCGGGATTGGGTAGAGAAGACGCGGTCCGAGATGACCGAGTTGCCGCGGGTGATGGCGGCGCGGTTTGCGGCTGACTACGGCCTGAGTGAGTACGATGCGGGCCAGCTGACCCAAAGCAAGGCAATGGCGGCGTATTTTGAAGCTGTGGCCACCGCCAGTGGGCAGCCCAAGCTGGCCAGCAACTGGGTGATGGGGGAGCTGTCACGTCGGTTGAATGCTGAAAATATTGCTGTTGAACAAGCGCCAGTCAACTCAGCTCAACTCGCGTCTGTCATCTCGCACATCGAGAAAGGCACGCTTTCAAACAGTGGCGCAAAGCAGGTCTTCGATTTGCTCTGGAATAAACCTAAAACCGAAACGCTGGTGGCGGGTTCATTTGAAGACATGAATGCAATGACATCGGCTTTAATTGAGGCGAATGGCCTCAAGCAGATGTCTGACACTGGTGAGCTCGAGAAAATCATCGACGACGTGCTGGCTGCCAACGTCAAAAACGTCGAAGAGGTTCGCGCGGGTAACGCCAAAGCCATGAATGCGCTCGTAGGTCAGGCCATGAAGGCGACCAAAGGCAAGGCTAACCCGGCGCAGGTCAACGCGCTGTTGAAGGCCAAACTGGGCTGACGTTCAGCGCGGCGGCACGCTGCGGGCCCACAGCGGCTGGAGCGTCTGCAGCTCGTCGTCAAAGCGCTGACTGATGCGCTGCTTTTCCAGGGCCTGCATGGCGACGAGCGCTTGCTGCGCCCGCAGGTTGGCTTCATTGCTTTCGACCCGGTTTTTGAGCACAAAAGGCGCCTTGGCGCGGTCCTTGGCGTAAAACTCCATTTCACCGGCAATCACTTTGCGCTCGCTCATCAGTTCCGCACTGCGCTGGTTAGACGACGCGATGATCTCGTCTACCGTGGACAGCGCGGCGTTGCGTTCGCGGTTGTGCACCGCCACATTCGGGTAGCGCAGGATCAGCGCGCGTTCGCGCCGTTTGTCGTCGAGAGCACGCGCCTGCACAGCAGCCTCTGCCTTCTCTCGTGCCTCTTGCGTTGCGCGCTCTTGCGCCGTGAGCGTGGGGGTTACCCTGCGCACCACCGCGCCGGAGCGGCTGAGCTCTTGCTGTTCGCGGTCAGCGCAGTCGGCAATTGGCCGGTCGGCAGTGATTTTTCGACCGGTTTTGTCGATGCAGGTGAAGATGCCTTGCGCCTGCGCGCTCTCCCCTCCTGCGGCGGCCCACAGTGCCAGCGCCGTCAACGCCAAGGTGAAGGCCAATGACGCCCGCAAGTGGGGTCTCGTCAGGCGTGAGCCCGGCGTTTGTGCAAGCACCGTCAAACCGTGGCTTTCAAAAACCGGGGCAACATGGCAAGGCTCCTACGAATGGGCAAGCAAACGTCGGGCGGGCAGACGACTGCGGCGTTAACTGACACCATAACGTTGGCGGTATGCCAGTACAGCGCCGTGGTGCGCCTGAAGCGACGGATCTACACCGCCGTCCAGATAATCGAGCAAATCACTGAGGCGGGCAATGGCACACACCGTCAGCCCCAGCTGGTCTTTCACGTACTGCACCGCGCTGTGAGCCACATCAACACCGTTTTCAGTGGCTTTTTCCTGCCGGTCCAGGGCAATGACCACCGCATGGGCCGTGGCGCCTGCCGCCTCGATGATGGCAATCGACTCGCGCACGGCGGTTCCGGCCGACATCACGTCGTCCACGATCAGCACGCGCCCGGTCACCGGCGCCCCAACCAGCGAGCCGCCTTCGCCGTGGTCTTTGGCCTCCTTGCGGTTGTAGGCAAACGGAAAATTGCGGCCCAGCCGTGCCAGCTCGATCGCCACTGCTGCCGCCAGGGGAATGCCTTTGTAGGCGGGCCCGAAAATCATGTCGAATTGAAGACCGCTGGTGCGCTCCTCGGCCAACAGTTTGCGGGCATAAAATTGCGCCAGAAGGCCCAGTTTGGCGCCATCGTCGAACAGCCCGGCGTTGAAAAAGTAAGGGCTCAGCCGCCCGGCCTTGGTCTTGAATTCGCCAAACCGGAGCACGCCAGCGCCGATGGCAAAGGCCACGAAGTCATGCGCCAACATGTCATTTTGTGCCGCGTCATTGACATTTTCGTCACCGCTTGCAGTGCTGGTGGCTTGCGTGCTCATCGCGCCTGGCACCAGCGCACCAACACCACTGCCCGAAGGTTCATCATGGGAGAAGTCCTTGTTTAAATTAACCAGCCTGAATCTGAACGGCATTCGTTCTGCCACGAGCAAAGGGCTGGAACCCTGGCTTGCAGAATACGTGCCGGATTGTATTTGTGTGCAGGAGCTAAAAGCCCAGGCGCCCGACATCGCGGGCCGGTTCGAAATGCTGGCCGGAATGCCCGGGCATTTTCAGTTTGCCGAGAAAAAGGGCTATTCAGGCGTCGGCATTTACACCCGACACGAGCCCAGCGACGTCATCATTGGCTGTGGCTCCAGCGAGTTTGACGCCGAAGGCCGCTGTGTGGAGCTGCGCTTTGACCGCCCCGGCCGCGCCCTGGCGCCCAAGCTGTCTATCATCAGCGCTTACTTTCCCAGCGGCTCCTCCGGTGAAGAACGCCAGGCCGCCAAATTCCGCTTTCTGGCTGAGTTCTATCCGCACCTGCTGGCGCTCAGGAAAGAGCGCGACTTTGTCTTGTGCGGCGACGTGAACGTGGCGCACCAGGAGATTGACCTGAAAAACTTCAAAGGCAACCGCAAGAACAGCGGGTTTTTGCCAGAAGAACGCGCCTGGATGACCGAGCTGCTGCGCAGCGACGTGGCCCACGATGCAGCCGAGGCGAACCAGGCGGCCGACCAACTCACAGCCCCGGGCGGCGGCCTGGTTGACGTGTACCGGCACCTGCAGCCTACCACCACCGACGCCGCCTACACCTGGTGGAGCAACCGCGGCCAGGCCTACGCCAAAAACGTCGGCTGGCGGCTGGACTACCACTTGGCGACACCCGCGTTTGCAGCGTTGGCGCGCACCGAACACATCTACAAGGATCAGCGCTTTTCAGACCACGCGCCGATGACGGTCGGGTACGACTTCGTGCTTTGATCTGGCAGCTGGTGGGCAGCTGGCGACCCAAAGGTATCCCAGGACCAAGGGCTAAGCGGACGACCATCTGACAATATCGGACGAACGGCGAACTTGCGGAAGGGATTGCGGACTTATGAACGTTGAAGGATATGAGCGTGAAGGGCAGGCAACCTACGCCTCGCTAGCGACGACGGTTGCCGCAATCTTGATGTCAGCAGTAGTGGCTGAGGGGGGCTATCGACTCCAGCAGGTGAACAAGCGAGCGAAGCAACCCAGTTCGTTGCGCAAGAAGCTCCAGCAGCGTGAAATCGAAGCGACGACGACGCTTGAGAACGATATCAAGGATCTAGCGGGCTGTCGGATGATCTTCTACACCAACAACGACGTCATGCGGTTCATCCACTCCGGCATCATCGAACAGAACTTCGAGGTGCTTGAGGTCAAACTCCACCATCCGCGGCGCGAAGCCGAAGACGCGGCCGATCTCTACATCTCCAACCACTATCTAGTTGCCCTTCGACCGGAGCGGATCGCACTGCCCGAATATGCGCGCTTCGCGCGCATGAGGTGCGAAATACAGATCCAGACCATTCTCAATCATGCTTGGGCGGAGATGGCGCACGACACCATCTATAAGGCGCCTACGCTTGGCGATTTCGGTGGCAGAGCATTCGACGGCATCAAGAGCCGGTTGCAGAAGGTCGCACGCAAGTATCTTCTTCCCGCGGGCTATGAGTTCCAGAAGATTGCCCACGACTTCCAGCGCTTAACCAAAGGAAAGGCGCTGTTCGACGGCGATGCGCTGGAAGCGATCGTCGAGGCGGCCGATAACAATGTTCGCGCTGAGGCCCTCGAGACGTTCGCGGAAAACGTCCTTCCGCTCTATGACGATCTGCCGGCCGTCTATCCAGAAATCATCGCGCGACTGGTCGCGGCTGCGTACCTCGCGCGGACGACACCCCCGACCGCGATAGAGACGCCCTATGGTGCGCTGCCGGCAAAGACCTATACCGACATTGTCAAGGCCATTGCAAACATCCTCACGCGCTATCGCTATCTCGACGTTGAGGCCACGTTCGGTGCGCTCCGTACGCTCTACGGCTGGGCTACCAGCGAGGACGATAGAAGGCCGCTCTTGGAGCTGGGCAAGGCGCTTGCAAAGCACCAACTGCACGTTTGGCGTCAGCACGGTCCGGTTGTGCATTCGGTCTTGGTTGAGAGCATCGAGGCAATTGGCGAGGACGAGCGGCGCGGCCTGGCGACACTGCTGACTGCGATGCTTGGCGAGACGCTTGGCGCGGAGGTCAGCGGCACTACGAACAGTTCCTCCGCCGTGACATTCCACCGCGGAGCTGTGATTGCGTCCGACGCGCTTCGCGCCGTTCGGACAAAGGCGATTGAACTACTGAAGCGTCAGTTTGGACTTGCCGAGAGTGACGAAGAGCGCCGAGCGGTCCTGCTGGCGCTTCAAGCCGCAACGAGTCCCTCCTCCGGAGCCGGTTACAGCAACGCGCTGGCACAGCTAGTGATGGACGATACGTGCAACGTTGTGGCGTTCCAGGCCCAGATCGCTTCGACGCTCAGCCTTGAGCTTCTGCAGGCGACCGAGGCTCGGGTTCATCGCTGCTACCGGATGTACGCAGAGCTGCCGCCGGCGATGCGCGATGACCAAAGTCTTGTCGCGGCTCGCGCGCAGGTGGAGGCTGCTGCACTCGCGTTCCGGGATGTCGTCAACGCCAATCCAGACTTCGTGATCTACAAGACGCTGGTCGGGTTTGACTCGGTGTACGCGCCCGCTTGGAAGGGCAAGAACTTTCACTACAAGGAGGTAGAAGCGTACAGGGCCGAGCAAATCGAAGGGTTGCTCGCCTCGGTAGACGAGGCCAGCGCCGATGCGTGGTTCGAAAGGATCAGCTGCTTTGCACGGACCGAATCCAATGACGCCGCCACCTTTCCGGTATTCGGAAACTTTCTCGAGCGGCTGGCGGAGGCGCAACCGGCGATAGTGTTGAGCTACATCGATCGGCTTGAGGGTCCGCTCGGGAACTTTGTGCCCGGAATGCTCGCTGGACTAATGCGGAGTGCCGAACGCGCGCAAGCGCTCGTTCGAATTGACGGGTGGCTCGTTGCAGGCAAGCAGGTCGGCCGTATCGCTTGGTATCTGCGGTTCTCGGATCCATTCGAAGAAGCCCTGCTTCGTCGCGCTCTTGACAGCGCGATCAAGCATGGCGACGGTCATGCAGTAAGGAATGCGCTAATCGCAGCCGTAGGTCGCTTCGCCACGCACCCGGGCACACTTGTTGAGGGAATATTCCTTCCAGCACTCCGCAGCCTCGCCGCAGCCGAGGACTTCAGCTGGATCCAGATGCAATGGTTCTCCTGGCTTGAGAACCCGCTTATCCTCGCGCTCAACGAAGAGCAAGCCAGCATCGTGCTCGAAGCGTTGGTTTCCTATCCTAACCTCGAGTACAGCGCCGAAGACGTCGCTGCAGCGATCGCCGAGAGTTGGCCTGCACTCGTTATCAGCTTCATTGGGAAGCGGCAAGCCTTCGCGCATACGGATTCCGCGCCGCAGGGCTATGACGCCGTACCCTTCGCAGTGCACCAACTCCAGCCCCCACTTGCTGCCGCTCCTGACCTGATGCTGATCGGAGCGCGTGGGTGGTTCGACGCAGACCCCCTGTCCTTCCCATATGGCGGAGGGAAGCTACTCGCATCGGTGTTTCCGGACATGGCGAACGGGTTGGGGACGCGCTTGTCGGCGCTGATCGCTGGCGGTAGCCAAGAGGACTTGGCGTTCGCACTTAATGTCCTGTCCGCCTTCGAGGGCAAGTCGTGCGTCTACGACTTTGTGCGCACAATCGTTGCTGCACTGGATCCCAGAAGCCGATTGCTGAACGAGGCCCGATCAGTGCTGCGCGAGTCGGGTTTTGTATCCGGTGCTTTCGGCTTTGCGGAACTACAAGCAGAGCGTAAAACGCTGCTTGAGCCGTGGCTCGCTGACCCAAGTGAGACAGTTCGGACGTTTGCCGCTGAGCAAATTCGCGAGCTTGATCGCCGGATCGCGGCGGAAACTCGATCGGCCGAGGCGTTAATTGCTCAACGCAAGCTCGACCATGGCGAGGAGCTAGATGGTGGTGAGGCGAGTGCTAACTGACTACTTTCCCAATCTTCGTGGAATGACGGCTTCTGGCCCAAAACAAACCAATTAACCATCGGCAGCGCACAGCGCAACCTCAAAGCCCAAACGAGAGTGCAGGTTCCTTGTCGGATGGACCACCACCCCGGGGACCCCCGCCTTCGCCGTGTCAGCGCGCACCGAAAACCTCTAAAAAGACCACCGCTTTCCCCACCACGCGCCAATGCCCGCAAGGCATGCCTTCACGCTGCGCCGCTTCGCCGCACTCAGTCGCTGGCCATGCCTTGCTGGCGCCGGAGCTCGCGGGGCGTCAAGCCGTACCAACGCCGGAGTGTGCGGCTGAAGTTGGAGGTGTCGG
>JANLUZ010000106.1:0-24959 GCA_031363755.1 Polaromonas sp. | reverse complement strand
GCCAGCGTCACTTTTTCAAGCGACATGCCGACTTCTTCTGCGATGACCTTGCCGCCGGTCAGGCAGGCGATGTCTTCCAGCATGGCTTTGCGGCGGTCGCCGAAGCCAGGCGCCTTGACAGCCACCACTTTCAGGATGCCGCGCAGGGTGTTGACCACCAGCGTTGCCAATGCTTCGCCATCGACTTCTTCAGCGATGATCAGCAATGGGCGGCCAGCCTTGGCGACTTGCTCCAGCGTTGGGAGCAGGTCACGGATGTTGCTGATTTTCTTGTCGTAGAGCAGAACAAACGGGTTGTCCAGAATCGCGGACTGCTTTTCCGGGTTGTTGATGAAGTAAGGCGACAGGTAACCGCGGTCAAACTGCATACCTTCAACGACGTCGAGCTCGGACTCGAGTGATTTGCCGTCTTCCACGGTGATCACGCCCTCTTTGCCGACTTTGTCCATGGCATCAGCGATGATCTTGCCGATGGTTTCGTCAGAATTGGCAGAGATTGAGCCAACTTGCGCGATTTCTTTGGACGTGGTGGTGGCTTTCGAGGCTTTTTTCAGCTCTTCAACCAGCGCCGTGACAGCCTTGTCGATGCCGCGCTTGAGGTCCATCGGGTTCATGCCGGCTGCAACGTACTTCATGCCTTCGCGAACGATGGCTTGTGCCAGCACGGTAGCGGTCGTGGTGCCGTCACCAGCGATGTCAGACGTCTTGGAAGCGACTTCCTTGACCATCTGCGCGCCCATGTTCTGCAGCTTGTCTTTCAGCTCGATTTCTTTAGCGACGGAGACACCGTCCTTGGTCACGGTTGGGGCGCCGAAAGAGCGCTCCAGCACGACGTTACGGCCTTTGGGGCCCAGGGTGACCTTGACGGCGTTGGCCAGGATGTTCACACCCTCGACCATGCGTGCGCGGGCTTCGCCGCCGAAAATTACGTCTTTTGCTGCCATGTGTGGCTCCTAAATTTGATTGAATATGTCGCTAGTCCAAGTATTTATTGCCTGGATAGCTATAAAGTTTGTAGCGTTTGGGTGCGGGAGAATTACTTCTCGACCACTGCAAACAGGTCTTCTTCTTTCATGACCAGCAACTCGTCGCCGTCAACCTTGACCGTCTGGCCGCTGTACTTGCCGAACAACACGCGGTCGCCGACTTTCACGCCGACAGGCTGTAATTCGCCTTTGTCGTTTTTCTTACCTGGGCCCACCGCCAGGATTTCGCCCGGAGCTGGTGTTTCCGCAGCGCTGTCTGGAATGACGATGCCGGAAGCTGTTTTGGTTTCGTTTTCAACGCGTTTGACAATCACGCGGTCGTGCAAAGGACGAAGATTCATAGAGGACTCCTTGGATGGATCAATTGAAGGGTGGTCTGGTGACCTGTGGCGCTGGCCCGGCCTGAGACATCGTCTGCGAGCGGGTCGGCGGCATGGGCACCTCGTGATGTGGCGGCTTGTTAGCACTCCACCTCATCGAGTGCTAATTATGGGGGCAATCAGGGTGGGTTTCAAGCGTTGCTGTGCTTTGTTGCTCAAGCTTTGCGCTCACCGGCACTTGCGCCAGCGGTGCCCGCCTACGGGCGAGGGCACGTGCTTGATGAACAATGGAAGTTTTTGACGGAGCACAACATGCTGAAAAACCTGGCGATTTACGGGGCGGTCTTGCTGACCATGGTGGTCATTGACATGGTGTGGCTGCGCGTGATTGCGGTGCAGTGGTATGCCGATGGCATGGGGCCGCTGCTGACCGACAAGCCAAACCTGATTGCAGCTGCCGCTTTTTACCTGCTGTTTCCACTGGGCCTGGTGATCTTCGCGGTGATGCCGGGTGAGGCTTCGAGCCTCCTGAAAGTGGCCACGATGGGCGCACTGTTCGGTTTCTTCGCGTACGCCACCTACGACTTGACAGCATTGGCGGTGATCAAGAACTGGCCTGTCGGCCTGACGCTGCTGGACCTGGCCTGGGGCACCGTGGTGAGCGGCGTGTCCGCCGCAGCGGGCAAGCTGGCGATGGATGCCTTGAAATCCTGAGGGCGTTAAAAACCCACCCGAAGGTGGTTTGAACTTTTACAGGCCGGCTGCGGCGCGCAGCGCAGCCGCCTTGTCGGTCTTTTCCCACGTGAACTCCGGCTCGTCGCGGCCAAAGTGGCCGTAGGCGGCTGTTTTTTCATAAATTGGGCGCAGCAAGTCCAACATTTGGACGATACCTTTGGGCCGCAGATCGAAGTGCTCCTGCACCAGCGCCGACAACTTTTCGTCGCTGATCACGCCGGTGCCTTCGGTGTACACCGTGATGTTCATGGGCTTGGCCACGCCAATGGCATAGCCACCTGGATTTGGCACTGGCGCGCCAGGCCTGCGGCCACGATGTTTTTGGCCACGTAGCGTGCCGCATAGGCGGCTGAGCGATCCACCTTGCTGGGGTCTTTGCCGCTGAAAGCACCGCCGCCGTGCGGGCAGGCGCCGCCGTAGGTGTCCACAATGATTTTTCGGCCGGTCAGCCCGCAGTCGCCCTGAGGCCCGCCAATCACAAACCGACCGGTCGGGTTGATCAGGTAGCGCGTGTTTTGCAGCCATTCCTTGGGCAGCACGGGCTTGATGATTTCTTCAATGATGGCTTCGATGAACGAGGCCTTCATCTTGGACGCCGACTCGCTCTGGTCCGGATGGTGCTGGGTGGACAGCACCACGGTGTCGATGCTGTGCGGCTTGCCGTCCACGTAGCGCATGGTCACCTGGCTTTTAGCGTCGGGCCGCAAAAACGGCATGCGGCCGTCTTTGCGCAGTTGGGCTTGGCGCTCGACCAGGCGGTGGGCGTAATAAATTGGCGCGGGCATCAATTCGGGGGTTTCGTCGCAGGCGTAGCCAAACATCAGGCCCTGGTCGCCCGCGCCCGTGTTCAGGTGGTCGTCGCTGGCGTGGTCCACGCCCTGGGCGATGTCGTTGCTCTGCTTGTCGTAGCAAACCATGACCGCGCAGCCCTTGTAGTCAATGCCGTAGTCGGTGTTGTCGTAGCCGATGCGCTTGATGGTGTTACGCGCCACCTGGATGTAGTCCACATGGGCGTTGGTGGTGATTTCGCCCGCCAGCACGACCAAGCCGGTGTTCGTCAGCGTTTCAGCGGCCACGCGGGAAAGCGGGTCTTGCTTAAAGATCGCGTCAAGAATAGCGTCCGAAATCTGGTCGGCGACCTTGTCGGGATGGCCTTCAGAAACGGACTCGGACGTGAAAAGAAAATCATTCGCCATTGCGTACACTCCAAAAGATTAGTCGGCGCGTTGCCGGCTGTGGGGTGCCCTGGCGAACGCTTTAGCAGTTTGGTTTAATGTCGCCCTGCAAGTTGTTCAGTAACTCGGCGACAGCGTGGATTATAAATCGCCACCCCTTTTCACCTTGTAGGCCCCACACCCTTCGCATGACCCGGTTATTTCGATTTTTAGCGCTATGGCCGCTTTTTTTACTGCACGCAGCGGGTGCTGCACTGGGTTGGCTGGTGTGGTGCGCCAGCCCGGCCTACCGGCGTCGCTTTCGGGCCAATGTGGCGCAAGCCGGGGTTGCGTTTGCCGCGGCTCGCCCGGCGATTGCCGAAGCCGGCCGCTTTGTGGCCGAGCTGCCCAAGTTATGGATGCGGCCCGCAGGCCAGTCGTGCCTGGGCAATGTGTCTGTCGACGGGCTCGCGCACGCCGACGCGGCTTTCGCCCAGGGCAGGGGGGTGATTTTTTTTGCCCCACACTGCGGCTGTTTTGAGCTGGAGCCCCAGGCGCTGGCCGAGTTATTCGCCGCACAGCACGGGCCGATCACCGCCATCTACCGGCCCGCCCGTCAGGCCTGGCTGGCCGAGCTGCAAGTGATCGCCCGCACCCGCCCCGGGCTGGCCGTGGTGCCCGCGTCAATGAGCGGCATCCGGCTGATGAGCCGTGCCCTCAAAGACAAAGGCGCGGTGGCCCTGCTCACCGACCAGGTGCCGCCCGAGGGGCAGGGCCTGTGGGCACCGTTTTTCGGCAAACCGGCCTACACCATGACGCTGGCGGCCCGGCTGGCGTTGCAAAGTGGCGCGGTGATGCTGCCTGTGAGCTGTGACCGCTTGCCGCAGGGGCGGGGCTACGCCTTGAGAATCTGGCCCGCGCTGAGCGGGTTGGAAACGCTTGAAAAATCCGACCTGCTGGCCGCCGTGACCCTGATCAACCAGGCCATCGAGGCTTTGGTGCTGCGCAACCCTGGCCAGCACCTGTGGAGCTACGCCCGCTACAAAACCCCGCGCAAGGAGCCTGCGTGAGCGGGTCGTCGGCGGTGCTGGGCCGCCTTATGACTCACGTCAGCATCGGCCTGATGCAGGCGCTGGCTTTTTTACCGCTGCGCGCCACGCGCGCGCTGGGCTGGGCTGTGGGCCGCCTGCTGTTTGCGCTGATTGCCGGTCGCCGCCGTGTGGTGCTGACCAACCTGGCGCTGTGTTTTCCAGAAAAGTCTGAGGCCGAACGCCTGACGCTGGCGCGCGAAACCTTTGTTTACTTCACCCAAGCCTGGCTGGACCGCGCCTGGCTGTGGCACGCGCCTGCAGCCTGGGTGCAGCGCCGCGTCACGGTGACCGGTGCCGTCGCCGGGCTGCAGGGCACCGAGCCCGTGGTGGTGTTTGTGCCGCATTTCATGGGCCTGGACGCTGCCTGGGGCGGTGTGGCGCCGCTGATCAATCGCGTCTGCACCACGATTTACACCGACCAATCGAACAAGATCGTCGATGCGTGGATTCTTCGTGGCCGCCAGCGTTTTGGCAACTTGCGGCTGTTCGGGCGCATCGATGGGGTCAAGGAGATCGTCAAGGCGATCCGTGACGGCCAGCCGTTCTACCTGCTGCCCGATATGGATTTCGGGCCCGACGAGTCGGTGTTTGTGCCGTTCTACGGCATTCCCACCGCCACTGTGCCGTCGCTGTCGCGCTTTGCACGGCTGGGTCGCGCCAAGGTGCTGTCCCTGATGTCGCGCATGACGCCCGACGGTTACCAGGTCGAGATTCACCCGGTGTGGGACAACTTCCCCACCGATGACGCCACAGCCGACACGGCGGTGATGAACGCCAAGCTTCAGCAGTACATCGCCACCATGCCGTCCCAGTATTACTGGGTGCACAAGCGTTTCAAGACACGGCCTGAGGGCGATGCGCCGTTCTATTGACGGATTGCAGTGCTTTTTTCGCTCTTTTGGGGGTGTTTTAACCCTCTAGCCCATGTTTTTATTGACTGGGCAGCTATCGATTAAGGAGCACCAAAGATGAAAGCCTGCAGCTCGCTGATGACGCGCTCGGGCTGTTCGTGCAGCACCCAGTGCGACGCGCCTTCGATGCGCACCAGCTGCATGCGGGGCACAAAATCGGCTAGCCCGTCGAGTAGCACGGGGGGCAGGGCGGTGTCGTTCATGGCCCACAGCACCAGTGTGGGCAGATGCACTTCCAGCATGGCGCGTTCAATTGTTACGTTGGCCGCCGCCGGGTCGTTGTGCGGCGGGCCTGGGCGGGGTGGCCGCAGCGGGGAGGCGCGGTAAAAATTCAGCGGCCCTGTCAGCCCGCGCGACCAAACGGCGCGGTACTGGTCTTTGACGGCTGGCGTCAGCCACGTGGGCGACGTCCCGGCGCCCCACTGGTCAAAAAATTCCCACAGCCGGCGAAAGTCGTCTTCGGCCAGCAGCGCTTCGGCATCAGGCCGGATCAAAAAGTTCATGTAAGCGCTGGCTGCCTGCTGCGCGGGTGAATGCTTGAGCTCGCGCAAGAACGTGCCGGGGTGCGGGGAGTTGATGATGGCCAGCTTGTCCATCAAGCCGGGTTGGCTGGCCGCTAGGTTCCAGGCCACGGCGCCGCCCCAGTCATGCGCCACCAGGCATTCAAGGCGCCCGCCCTCCAGGGCAATCAGTGCGGCCAAGTCTTGCACCAGGTGCTTGGGCCGGTAGGCTGCCACGTCCGTCGGGGCGCTGGAGTTTTCATAGCCGCGCAGGTTCGGGGCAACGCAGCGGTAGCCGCCGTTCTCAGGCTGGGCAAAGTGGGTCAGCACGTCGTCCCACACAAACGCAGCCTCGGGGAAGCCGTGCAAAAACATCAACACCGGCCGGCCCACAGCACCCGCCGTGCGGCACGACAAGCTGATGCCGTGCGGCAGCGTGTGGGTGAGCAGTTCAATCATATTGCTATACCTTTAGGAGCTGCACAGGCAGTAAATACCTGGACCAGGAGCTGATTTGATGTAAAAAACGACGCGCACAGCCGTTTGCAGGGCTCAATCGAGCGCTGGCGGCTCGTTTTCATCGCTTTCATCGGGGTGTGCTGAAGGCTGCACGGCGCCGTCGGCTGCAGAGGCCTCGGCGCGGGGCGCTTTTATCGGTTTGTCAGCCGGATGCGCCCAGTCCCACAGGTGCTGGGCAACCTCTTCCACACCGCGTTTTTTCAGCGCAGAAAACAGTTTGACATCCCCGCCACCGGCCTGCAGCTTGACGATCTGCAACGCCTTGGCTGCTTCGGTCGTGTTGAGTTTGTCTGACTTTGTCAGAAGCACCAAAAACTTCAGCCCCTCTTCAACCCGCGGACGAATCACGTCGAGCAGGATTTCGTCGAGTTCGGTCAGCCCCAGGCGCGGGTCGCACAGCAACACCACAGCCTTGAGGTTGTCGCGCGTTTGCAAATAGTTGCCCATCACCTGCTGCCAGCGGTATTTCGCGGCTTTGGGCACAGCCGCGTAGCCGTAGCCCGGCAGGTCGGTCAGCACGGCGTCGGTCACGCCCTGTTTGCCCAGCGTGAACAGGTTGATGCTTTGCGTGCGCCCCGGTGTCTTGGAGGCGTAGGCCAGCCGGTGTTGCTGCGTCAGGGTGTTGATGCAGGTGGATTTGCCCGCATTGGAGCGGCCCACAAACGCGATTTCGGGCACGTCTAGGCGCGGCAGGTGCTTCAACTCGGGGGCAGTGATCAAAAATTTGGCCGTGTGCAGCCAGCCCATGGCGATTTTCGGATTGGGCTTGGTTGCCAGAACGCCAGCAGGCGCAGAAGAAGAGGAAAGAGTCGTAGTCGTCATGGCAAAAAGTGGTGGCCCCAGGGAATCGAGCCTTGTCAGGAGGAATGGATGCGGGCTTTGCGAGCCGCTGCGGTCTGTGTGCCTGCCAATTTGGCTTGACCCCAACAATTGGGGCGCCCCGGCAAGCCATTGTAAAATCGTGGGGTTCAGAGTTTTGCGCGCCAACCCATTAAAACACCCCCGATATGAAGCTGTTTGTCTCTTCCCTCCTGGCGGCCTTATTGGCAGTGGCCGCAGTGCCCTTATTTGCTGCCGACGCGCCTGCCGAACACGCCGCAAAACCAGAGGCTGCAAAAGTAGCTAAGCCTGATCTGGTCAAGGGCGAAGCGCTGTTCACTGCGGTGTGTGCTGCTTGCCACGGCGCCGAGGGCAATTCAGGCACGCCCGCCAACCCCAAGCTGTCGCAGCAGCATCCTGAATACCTGGTCAAGCAGCTGACCGAATTCAAGTCGGGCAAGCGTAAAAATGCCATCATGGCGGGCTTTGCAAGTGCATTGTCTGAAGAAGACATGAAAAACATCGCGTACTGGGCCGGTTCCAAAACCGCCAAACCTGGTTTTGCCAAAGACAAAGAACTGGCCGCCCTGGGCGAGCGCATATACCGCGGCGGCGTGTCCGACCGGCAAATTCCGGCCTGCGCGGGCTGCCACAGCCCGACAGGCGCTGGCATTCCGGCTCAATATCCACGCCTGGCCGGGCAACACTCGGAATACACCGCAACCCAGCTCACGTCATTTCGTGAAGGGGTTCGTAAAAACAGCCTCCAGATGAATCAGGTGGCCGCCAAGCTCAACGACCGCGAAATCCGCGCCCTGGCCGAATACGTGGCCGGTTTGCGCTGATGGTGTAAAGCGCGTAGGGGCAAAAATCCCTGGCCGCTCCATCCAGTCTGACGCCAAGGCGGGTCTTTTCACCGAGGACCCGCTTTTGTTTTTTCAAGCGGCGACACTCACCAGTCCTTTGGTACCCACTCATCCATGACGACAGTTTCCACCCACGGCATGAAGCTCTCCTGGGGCTCCCGCACGCTTCGCGCATCGGTGGAGCTGCTGTCGTCCATGCGTTTTTCGATTTCGCTGCTGACCGTGATTTGCATCGCCTCGGTCATTGGCACCATCCTGAAGCAGCAGGAGCCCCTGGGCAACTACGTCAACCAGTTCGGCCCCTTCTGGGCGCAGGTGTTCAGTCTGGTCAGCCTGAACACGGTGTACAGCGCCTGGTGGTTTTTGCTGATTCTGGCGTTTCTGGTGGTCTCGACCTCGCTGTGCATTAGCCGCAATGCGCCCAAAATTCTGGCCGACTACCACCAGCTCAAGGAAAATGTTCGCGAACAAAGTCTGAAGGCGTTTGGTCACCGCGCTGAAAACACATTGGCCGAATCGCCCGAAGTCGCCGCACGGCGGATCGGACAAACGCTGGTGGCCAGCGGCTGGCGCGTCAAGCTGCAGCAGCGGCGCAAGGCCGATGACTCGGGCGACACCTCGGGCTGGATGGTGGCGGCTAAAAAAGGCTCGGCCAACAAGCTGGGCTATATCGCAGCGCACAGCGCCATCGTGCTGGTGTGCGTGGGCGGCCTGCTGGACGGCGACATGATCGTGCGGGCGCAAATGTGGCTCAACGGCAAAACCACCTACACCGGTGGTGGGTTGATCGCCAACGTGCCGACGCAGCACCGCCTGAGCGAAAACAACCCCACGTTTCGTGCCAACTTGTTGGTGCCCGAGGGTGGGCAGGCCAGCGCCGCTATCCTGAACCAGCCGGGCGGCGTGCTGATTCAGGAGCTGCCGTTTGCCATTGAGCTGAAAAAATTCATCGTGGAGTACTACTCCACCGGCATGCCCAAGCTGTTTGCCAGCGACATCGTGATTCATGACAAGGAAACCGGCGAGGCGATTCCCGCCCGGGTCGAGGTCAATCACCCGGCCAGTTTCAAGGGCGTGGAAATCTACCAGTCCAGCTTCGACGACGGCGGCTCCCGCGTGAAACTCAAGGCGATTCCCATGGGCGCCGACGTCAAGCCCTTTGAGATCGAAGGCACCATTGGCGGAACAAGCGAGCTGGCGAGCTCGGGCCCATCTGCCGAAAAGCTGACGCTTGAATACGCCGGTCTGCGCGTGATCAATGTTGAAAACTTTGCTGCAGGCGCAGCCGGATTGGGTGCTGCGGGCACGGATGTGCGCAAGGTTGACCTGCGCCAAGCCATTGATGCCCGCCTCGGTTCCGCCCACAAAACGACCAGCCAGAAAGAGCTGCGCAATGTGGGGCCCAGCGTCAGCTACAAGCTGCGCGACGCTGCAGGGCAGGCGCGTGAATACCAAAACTATATGTTGCCCGTGAAGATGGACACGGCGCCTGACAGCCCGGCCTTGTTCCTGCTGGGGGTGCGTGACACGCCCGCAGATGCGTTCCAATACCTGCGAATTCCGGCCGACCCCGAGGGCGGCATGCAGACTTTTTTGCATATGCGCGCTGCATTGGCCGATCCGGTACAGCGCGAGCGTGCCGTGGCCCGTTACAGCGCGCAGGCCATGTCGGCTGACCGACCGGAGTTGTCCCGGCAGCTGGCTGAATCAGCGTCCAAGGCGTTGGCGCTTTTTGCCGGGGCCGAAGCCGCCGCAGTTGCAGGCGCCGAAAAAACAGCTCGCGTGGCAGGCCTTCAGGCGATTTCCGATTTCATGGAAACCAATGTGCCCGTGGCCGAGCGGGATCGTGCCTGTGAAGTGCTGATCCGCATCCTCAATGGCGTTCTGTATGAGTTGACCCAGATGACCCGCAAAGCCGATGGCTTGCCGCCATTGGCGCAAGATGACGCCAGCCGCGCGTTTATGGCGCAGGCGGTGCTGTCTCTGTCGGATGCCTTTCATTACCCGGCACCGATGTCGTTTCAACTGGTTGACTTCACGCAGGTTCAAGCTAGTGTGTTTCAGGTGGCGCGCGCACCGGGGAAAACCATTGTGTACGCCGGCTGCGCCTTTTTGATTCTGGGCATTTTCGCCATGCTCTACGTGCGGGAGCGCCGGGTCTGGGTGTGGTTGGCACCACGTGCTGCGGGCAGCGGTTCGGATGGTGACAGCACGCTTTCATGCCACGCGACGATGGCGCTGTCGACCAACCGCAAAACGATGGACGGCGACAAGGAGTTCGACATGTTGACGACAAAACTTTTGCAGGTAGCGGTATGAACACGAGCACGTTGAAGAACGACAACATCACTACTACGTTGAGCGCATCCACGCAGCACAGCATGGGCAGCGCCGCCAGCCTGGCCCTCAATGAAGGCTATTTCGCGCGCCGCAATGTGCTGGACTGGTTGTTCGCTGCTCTGGTGGTCGCGGGCGGGTTGTTTGCCTTCACGCGCTATGCGGCGTTCATGGACATCTACGAAAAAGGTATTTTGCTCGGCGCGGTGCCGGCAGTTATTGCCATGGGATGGTTCTGGCGGCCCTTGCAGGCGCTGATGGTTGCAGTCGCAGCTTTCTCACTGCTGGGTATCGTGTCGTATCAGGGCGACCTGGGCCGGGCCGAGCAGGTGTTCTGGCTCAAGTATTTTCTGTCCAGCCAGTCTGCCATCTTGTGGATGAGCGTGTTGTTTTTCATGAGCACGATTTTTTACTGGATCGGCATGTTTGCAGGCGGTAAGGCCGCGAACGCCGCGGGCGAAGGCAGGAACGTGGGAACGGGCGCTGCGTTTGACGCCATGGGCTCGAAAATCGCCTGGGTGGCGGTGGGTATGGCACTCATCGGCACCATGGTGCGCTGGTATGAAAGCTACCTGATCGGTGCGGACATCGGTCACATTCCGGTCAGCAATCTCTACGAGGTGTTCGTCCTGTTTTCGTGGATGACCGCCGCGTTCTATTTGTATTTTGAAGCTGAGTACAAAACCAGATCGCTGGGGGCACTTGTCATGCTGGTCGTCAGTGCCGCAGTGGGGTTTTTGCTCTGGTACACCGTGGTGCGCGAAGCTCACGAAATTCAACCCTTGGTACCCGCATTGAAAAGCTGGTGGATGAAATTGCACGTGCCGGCCAACTTCATCGGCTACGGCATGTTCGCGCTGGCGGCGATGGTCTCGCTGGCTTATTTGATCAAGCAGCAGGCGACGGAAACCCGTTGGTACAGGCTTACACCACTGTGGTTACTCGGCGTCGTTCTGTGCTTTGTACCCATCGTCTTCCGGAAAAACCCACTGGACGTGGGCGGTGCGGGCTATTGGGGCGGTTACCTTTTGATTTCCGCGTTGATCGCCGCTGGCATCTTGTTGGGTCGCCGAAAAATTGCGGCGCGCCTGCCCGGTTTCGAGGTGCTGGACGACGTGATGTACAAATCCATTGCGGTGGGGTTCGCGTTTTTCACCATCGCCACCGTATTGGGTGCATTGTGGGCGGCCGAAGCCTGGGGCGGCTACTGGAGCTGGGACCCGAAAGAAACCTGGGCGCTGATCGTCTGGCTCAATTACGCCGCCTGGCTGCACATGCGGTTGATGAAAGGCCTGCGCGGCACAGTGGCCGCTTGGTGGGCGTTGTCAGGCTTGGCGGTGACGTCGTTCGCTTTTCTGGGAGTCAACATGTTTCTGTCTGGGCTGCACAGTTACGGAACCTTATAGCCACTGGCGGAGTCTTTGTAAGGAACTTCGGCCCCCAACGACCAACCAGTCTGTTTCATTAAAAGGCTTCTTCATGCTGATCAAATCAAATAACAGCGGGTTTAACCACCCCACGCCCAGCGAGATCACTGCGGAGCGCACCTACCAGCAACGCCGCGACCTTATCAAGCTCATGGCCACAGGCGCTGCAGGGGTGGCAATGGCCGGTTGGGCCGGGCGCGAGGCTTCGGCGCAAACGTATCAAAAGCCCGGCAAGCTCGCCGCTTTCCCAGGTGTTAAATCTACCGTTGCAGGCGCCGTGGTACCGGACAAGGTGACCGACTACAAGGATGCCACGACGTACAACAACTTCTATGAGTTCGGCACGGGCAAAGCAGACCCGGGCAAAAACGCGCACACGCTGGTGACGAAGCCCTGGACTGTGGCGGTCGAGGGTTTGGTCAAGAACCCCAAGACATACACGCTGGAAGACCTGATCAAGCTCAGCCCGCAAGAAGAGCGCATTTATCGGCTTCGCTGTGTTGAGGGCTGGTCGATGGTGATTCCGTGGACCGGTTATTCACTCTCAGAGCTGATTAAAAAAGTTGAGCCGCTGGGCAGCGCGAAATACGTTGAGTTCATCACCCAGGCAGACCCTAAAACCATGCCATTTGTGGGCTCTCGGGTTCTGGAGTGGCCGTATGTGGAGGCATTGCGCATGGACGAAGCCATGCACCCGCTAGCGCTGCTGACGTTTGGCATGTATGGCGAACAACTGGCCAATCAGAGCGGGGCACCGGTTCGCATGGTGTTGCCGTGGAAATACGGCTTTAAGAGCGGCAAAAGCATTGTCAAGATTCGCTTCACCGACAAGGAGCCGCGCACTGCGTGGAATAAGGCAGCGGCTCAGGAGTATGGGTTCTATTCCAACGTGAATCCGGAAGTTGATCACCCGCGCTGGAGCCAAGCGACTGAGCGACGTATCGGGGAGGACGGGCTGTTCACCAAAAAACGCAAAACGCTGATGTTCAACGGCTATGAGTCCCAGGTCGGGCAGCTGTATGCGGGAATGGATTTGAAAAAGTTTTTTTAAGGGATCAAGTCATGGTCTCCCGACAAAAGCTGTTGCTGCATCCAGCCGCCAAGCCCGTAGCGTTCGTGCTGTGTCTGTTGCCGTTCGCGTGGCTGTTCTACAGCGCACTCGCGAATCATCTGGGCGCCAACCCGGCTGAAGCGCTGATTCGCGCAACAGGCGATTGGACGCTGCGTTTCATTTGCATCGTGTTGGCCGTCACGCCGCTGCGCACCATCAGCAACACTCCTGCGTTGGCACGCTTTCGACGAATGTCCGGGCTCTTCGTGTATTTCTACGCAGTGGTCCACCTGCTCAGTTACAGCGGGTTCGACATGGGGTTTGACGTGCCAGACATCGCTCGGGACATCATCAAACGGCCCTTTATCCTGGTCGGTTTTTCGGCGTTTGTGTTACTCACTCCCTTGGCGGCCACGTCATTCAACAAAGCGATCAAAACCCTGGGTGCCAAACGCTGGCAGACCCTTCACAAGCTTGTGTATGGCATTGCTGGGCTGGGTTTGTTGCACTTCTTCTGGATGCGGGCGGGGAAAAACAACTTTGCGGAGGTGATGGTCTATGCTGGGATCGTAGCGATATTGCTGGGCTGGCGCGTGCAGCAGTACGCTAAAAAAAGGAGACTGCAAGCAGTTAAAAAGATGCCTTCATCCCTCCTGAAGGCCTGAGCGCGTTCACACGCTTCGGTCGTAAAAGCCTAAAAACTCGTTGGTCACCTGGAGCCTTGGTTCAGCGGACCGGCTCCATGGCGGCACTGGCGGGGTTGGCACTTGGTGCAGCTGGCAGTGTCGCCGACGGCTGACTGTCGACTCTGATAGCGGATGCCGGGGCGACCGCTTGAGTTTTTTGCACCATTGTTGACGGGGGGGGCAAAAAAAGTGGGCCTTTTTGCCCGCAGCCTGTCAATGTCAACAATCCTCCGACCATCAGCGAGCTCAGACTGGCTGAAACCCGTTGAACCGATATCCGCGTAATTGCACCTAAAATTCTGCTTTGAACAACCATAGACGGATTGTAATGACGGACCTTCAGTATCAGGACTTGGCCGAACAGGCGATTGCGGCGGTGGAAACGTCCTGCGACCGGATCAATGACGACACTGATGCCGATCTTGACAGCCAACGAACCGGCAACATGGTAACTCTCACATTTCCCAACCGCAGTCAGATCGTGATTAATCTCCAAAAGCCGCTTCAGGAAATCTGGATGGCCGCGAAGGCCGGAGGTTTCCATTACAAATTTACCAGCGGGGCGTGGCGTGATACCAAGAGTGGATGTGACTTTTTCGACGAATTATCCCGCAGCGCCAGCGCTCAGTCTGGTCAGTCACTGACTTTTTGAGCTGCCCGCCGCCCGGGTTATGAGCCCGTGCTAGTTTTTAAATAGGTCCAGAATTCGCCTGCGCTCGTCGGACGGGGACGACGCTTGGCCTGGCGTTTCGCCGGGATTTGTGCCTGAAACTTCACCGACGCTCCCACCCAGAGCATCGGTACTGTTAAGCGTGCTGACGCCTGCGCCGCGCGCATATTCGTTGTAGTACCATTCGCCGCCCACATTAACCACGCCTTCTGGTGCGGAGTATTCCGCCACAGGCACGCCTTTCAAGGCATATTCCATGAAGTTGATCCAGATGGGAAGGCTCAACCCACCTCCTGTTTCACGGTCACCGAGTTTTTTGGGCGCGTCGTAACCGAGCCAAACCGCAGCGGTCAGCGTAGGCTGAAATCCGACAAACCAGGTGTCAATGGAATCGTTGGTCGTTCCCGTTTTACCAAAAAGATCCGGGCGTTTGAGCATGGACTGGGCTTTGGCGGCAGTGCCCGACCGTGCTACTTCTTGTAGCAAGCTGTCCATGATGAATGCGTTTCGAGGGCTGATGGTGCGGCTCGACTCATCCAGAACAGCGGGCTTGGTCTCAAGCAGAATCCGACCTCGCTGGTCGGTTATCTTCGCTATCAGGTAGGGGTTGACTCGGTAGCCGCCGTTGGCAAATACAGAATAAGCCGTCGCCATTTGCATGGGTGTCACAGATCCGGCCCCCAACGCCATCGTGAGGTAGGCCGGATGCTTTTCGGCGTCGAATCCAAAATGCGTGATCCAGTCTTGTCCGTACCGCGCCCCGATGGACTGAAGGATTCGGATCGAAACCATATTTTTCGACTTCTTCAGGCCTGTTCGCAAGCTCATCGGGCCATCAAACGTGCCGTCATAATTTTTTGGCTCCCACGGCTGTCCGCCTGTGACCCCCGCGTCAAAGAACAGTGGCGCGTCATTGATGACGGTCGCAGGAGTGAATCCGCGCTCAAGTGCCGCAGAGTAAATGAACGGTTTGAAGCTTGAACCCGGCTGCCGCCACGCCTGCGTCACATGGTTGAATTTGTTCTTCGCGAAATCAAACCCGCCAACCAACGCCCGAATAGAACCGTCGCGTGGATCCAGCGCGACAAAAGCGCCCTCAACTTCAGGCAACTGGGTAATTTCCCATGTGTTTTTGGGAGTCTTCGCCACACGGATCAAGGCCCCACGTCGTATTTTGATATTGGGGCCGGCCTTGTCGGCCAAGCCCGACTGGGCCGGTTTAAGTCCGTCTCCGATAATTTCCACCGACTCCCCGCCACCCCGCATCGCCAAAATGCGTTTGGGGTTGGCCTCTAAAACAACGGCCGACATCACATCGCCGTTATCGGGGCTGTCGGACAGTGCGTCATCGACCGCGTCTTCGACTTCAAGCGCACTGGTGGGCATATCAATGAACTTCTCGGGTCCACGGTAGATCTGCCGACGCTCGTAGTCCATGATGCCCTTGCGAAGCGCTTTATAGGCTACGTTCTGATCGGTGGAGCGAAGCGTGGTGTAGACGTTGATGCCGCGTGTGTAAGTATCTTCACCGTATTGACTGTAGACCAGTTGCCGAACAGTCTCTGCCACGTATTCGCCATGAATTCTGCCGGCGGCGGACGCCGTTTTCACACTGACGTCTTGCTGTTTCGCTGTTGAAGCTTGTGCGCTCGTGATGAACTTGTTTTCCTCCATCCGGTCGATGATGTAGAGCTGGCGTATGCGCGCACGCTTTGGGTTCGCAATCGGGTTGTACGTCGATGGCGCTTTCGGCAACCCTGCCAGCATCGCAGCTTCAGCAATAGAGATGTCCTTTAATGGCTTGCCAAAGTAGGTTTCCGACGCCGTAGCAAAGCCGTAAGCCCGGTTACCCAGAAAAATCTGGTTCATGTAGATCTCAAGAATTTGATCCTTCGTCAACAGGTGCTCAAGCTTGAAGGTCAGGAGAATTTCATAGATCTTTCGGGTGTAACTCTTCTCCGCCGACAAGTAGACGTTCCGGGCTACCTGCATCGTGATCGTCGAAGCACCCTGGCTCTTGGCACGGCCAACATTGGCCAGACCCGCACGCAACACACCGAGGTAGTCAACACCGCCGTGTTGAAAAAACCGCGCGTCCTCCACCGCCAACACGGCATCTTTCATCACTTGCGGGATGTCCTGAATCGGAGTCAGGCTGCGGCGCTCCTCGCCAAACTCGCCGATCAAAACGCTGTCCGACGAGTACACTCTCAAGGGAAGTTTGGGCCGGTAGTCGCTTAAATCTGAAATGTCAGGCAAATTTGGATAGGCCACCGCCAAAGCGACCGCCGCAAAAAGTACGATGCCGATCAGCAGGGCGACGGCGGACCCGAAAATCCAAAGTAGTGCTGTAAGAATCAGCCGCTGCCAGGGACGTTTGGCGGTTTTCGACCGATTCGTATCGGATGGCGAAGTTTCATTTCTGGTCATGTGGGCCAATTTGATCGTGTGCCCGAATCATAAATCGTGACGTCGGCTGTCGATAGAACATGTAAGTACAAGCAATGAGAAAGTTACAACTGGCGGTCTGAGCGATCACTGCCAGCATCAACAAACAGAACACTGCGACAGGGCGTCAACTTTTGACAACGCTGACCCGAATAAATGAGGGAAAAATCCTTACGGTCCAAAGGGCTTGCTGATACTATCCATTTGGTTTTTGAAGTCAAACCTCTGCGCAGCAGCTAATCAACTGGGGACCGCCTTGAACGTTTTGGGGTTGTTATTCAATCGTCGCCAGTCCGCATTGCTCGGATTGGACATATCGTCTTCCAGTGTCAAGCTGGTTGAATTGAGCCGTGACAAATCCGGAAACCTGGTTTTGGATCGTTGTGCTATTGAGCCTCTGGAACGAGGATGGATCACTGATGGCAACGTCGAAAAATTTGACGAAGTCGCTGAGGCCGTTCGTCGACTGGTCAAGAAAAGCGGCACGCGAACCAAAAATGTGGCGATGGCGTTGCCAGCCTCAGCGGTAATCACCAAAAAAATCATTTTGCCAGGTGGGCTCAGTGACGCAGAACTCGAGGTTCAAGTTGAGTCCGAGGCCAACCAATACATTCCTTTCTCATTAGATGAAGTGAGTCTTGACTTTTGCGTGATCGGGCCCAGCGCCGCGTCGTCAGGCGACGTGGAGGTTTTGATAGCTGCATCGCGAAAAGAGAAAGTTCAAGATCGCCAAGGGCTGGCAGAGGCGGCAGGGCTGAAGCCAGTTGTAGTTGATGTGGAGTCGTACGCTTCACGGCTCGCAACTGCGCGCCTGATAGAAAAGCTGCCGGACAAAGGGGTGGATACCATGGTTGCCCTTTTTGAAGTGGGAGCACTGACAACAAGTATGCAGGTCATCAAGAATGATGATGTGCTGTATGAGCGCGATCAAGCCTTCGGTGGCGCTCAGCTGACGCAGTTAATTGTCAGGCAATACGGATTTTCGCCAGAAGAAGCTGAAAACAAAAAAAGAAGCGGGGACTTGCCCGAAGATTATGAGACAGGGGTCTTGAAGCCCTTCGTCGATAGTATGGCGCAGGAAATCGGGCGAGCACTGCAATTCTTTTTTACCAGCACCCCACATAATCGCGTCGATTACGTGTTGCTAGCGGGAGGTTCTTCAGCATTGCCAGGGCTATCGGAGGCCGTCTCACAGCAAACCTCATTTGCATGTTTGCTGGCCAACCCATTTGAAGGAATGCAGCTTGGAAGCAATGTTCGTGAAAAGAAAATGCGGCGAGAAGCATCGTCGTATCTCACGTCTTGCGGACTGGCATTGAGGAGATTTTCACAGTGATTCTCATCAATTTACTTCCCCACAGAGAAGCGGCGAGAAAAGCCCGGCAAGAGCGGTTCTATGCAACGCTAGGATTTTCAGCACTTATAGGGGTGTTGATCGGCGTCAGTATTTACACGTGGTACGTTGCAAGAATTGACGCACAACGCAGCAAAAACACCTATCTGACCGTCGAAATCAAGCGGCTTGACGAACAAATCAAAGACATTGCCACCTTGCAAGCTGAAATCGCTGCACTTCGAGCCCGCCAGAACGCAGTAGAAGATCTTCAAGGAAACCGTAACTTACCTGTCGATCTTTTGAGTGAGCTCGTTCGCCAGTTGCCGGATGGCGTTTACATCACCAGTATGAAGCAGGAGAACCAAAATATCCTGATTGCCGGACTCGCTCAGTCTAACGAAAGGGTGTCCGAGCTTCTGCGCAATATAAGCACAAATAGCGCAACGCTTACAAAACCTGATCTGGTGGAAATTACGGCGACATCAATTTCACTGACACCACGCGATCAACGTCGAGTTTCAAATTTTTCTATGCGACTTGGCCTCAAAAGAGCATTGGATCCAAAGGCTGCGGCTTCGGGCGCCCTTGGCGCCGTTTCACCTGCAGTCGCAGCGTCGGCCAAAACTGGTGTGGCGAGCACACCTTCGAAAAAATCATGAAAATTAAGTTGACAATTCATGGCTAAAAATTCGAGATCCCAAATCGATTTTTCTGTAATTCAAAGCAGAGTTACAGCTCAATTTTCGGGGCTAGATCCCAACAATCCGGCTGCATGGCCGGGCCTGCCCAAATATTTACTTTATATCGCGTTAGCAGCTGCGGTAGTCGTTGGGCTTTGGTTCAGTTGGCTGAGTACCTCGGAAGAAGAGCTGACTGCCGAGCAGGGTAAGGAAGTTCAACTTAAGGAAGATTTTAAAAAGAAGCTTATTCAGGCTGTTAATCTTGAGGCGCTCAAAAAGCAGCGTGAGCAGGTTCAACAGTACGTTACGCAGCTTGAAAAACAGTTGCCGAGCAAAGCTGAAATGGATGCGCTCCTTTCTGATATCAATCAAGCTGGTTTGGGTCGCAGTCTTCAATTTGAATTATTCAGACCAGGCCAAGTCAACGTCAAAGAATATTACGCCGAATTGCCTATTGCTGTTCGAGTAACTGGTCGCTACCACGATATCGGAGCTTTCGCGGCTGATATCGCAGGGCTGTCTCGAATAGTTACTCTTAACAATCTTTCGCTGACCCCAGCAAAAGACGGTAATTTAGTACTCGACACGACTGCAAAAACCTTTCGATATCTTGACACTGAAGAAATCGAGCTACAAAAGAAAAATTCACCAACTGCCGGGGCAGCTAAATGAGGCGTTTTCATCGTTTTTTGCTTGTTTCGACCATCCTTGGTAGTTTTGTATTCTCGGGTTGCAGCTCGTCTGGCCAAGATGAAATTCAGAACTGGATGAAAGAGCAGCGTGACGCAGCGCGTCCGATAATTGACCCGCTCCCGGAGCCATCAAAATTTTCCCCTCACGCATACAGTCAGGCGCTTGAAATTGAGCCATTCAGCAGTCAAAAACTGACGCAAGCGCTCAAACGGGACTCGAATCAAACATCGTCAAACGCGGCGTTGATTGCGCCGGAACTTGCCAGGCGCAAGGAACCGTTGGAGGCGCAGCCGCTTGATTCTGTTTCCATGGTCGGTAGTCTTATACGATCAGGCAAGCCGGTGGCTTTGGTTAAAGTCGATAATCTGATCTATCAGGTCCGTGTCGGTAATTATCTTGGCCAAAATTATGGGTTGATTACAAAAGTTACCGAGACCGCGATATCGCTTCGCGAAATTGTGCAGGACGCGGCCGGCGAGTGGACCGAACGGACAGCAGCATTACAGCTTTTAGAGGGATCAAAATGAGCAAGCAGATATGGTTGAACGTAACGCGCAGGCACGGTGAAAAGTCTTTGATGCTTTGCAACATCATCAAAATAACCGCTCTCATCACGTCCGCTTGGCTTATCGCTTTATCCCCGGTGATGGCGCAGTCAGTGAATACGATCCAGGCGGTCTCCGGATCTGTTCAGGGCGGCACTGAAGTAATTCGAATCGATCTGGCGGAGCCCCTTGCGGCGGTCCCAACAGGCTTCAGTATCCAGGCCCCAGCCCGAATTGCGCTGGATTTTCCAAATGTAACGAACAGTATTGGGCGGTCAAGCGTTGACTTGAGTTTGGGTAATCTGCGTTCGGCCAATATTGTTCAAGCAGGCGAGCGAACGCGGGTTGTGTTGAATTTGCGTACATCGACAGTTTACAAGTCCGAAATTCAGGGCAAGTCACTTTTAATTACCTTGGAGCCGACGGCAGTGGCGTCACCGTCTACTGCGGCAGCGCCTATATTTGCGGAAGGTCGTAATTCAGATGTGCTCCCACTGCGCGATATCGACTTCCGGCGCGGATCGGATTCGTCAGGCAAGATTATTGTTAATCTACCCAACAACCAAGTTGGTGTTGATATCCGGCAACAGGGACAAACTCTGGTCGTAGAATTTTTAAAGACTACGTTGCCCGAGGGTCTGCGTCGCAAGTTGGACGTAGCTGACTTTGGAACGCCGATTCAGACAGTGACAACCTTCCAAACGGGGGACAAAGTCCGAATGGTGATTGAGCCCAGAGGTGCCTGGGAACACAGCGCTTACCAGAGCGATAACCAATTTGTGTTGGAAGTCCGTGCGCAGAAAACAGACCCCAATAAGCTGACCCAGGGGCAAAGCTTTAACGGAGAAAAACTCTCCCTCAATTTTCAGAATATTGAAATACGGTCCCTTCTCCAGGTGATTGCTGATTTCACGAACTTCAATATTGTGACTTCGGACACTGTATCCGGATCGGTGACATTAAGGCTCAAAGACGTTCCGTGGGATCAAGCCCTTGATATCATTTTGCAAGCGAGAAACTTAGGTGTTCGGAAGACCGGCAACGTGCTGTTAATCGCGCCCAAGGACGAACTTGCCGCGAAAGAAAAGCTTGAGCTAGAGTCAAAAAATCTGGTTCAAACACTCGAGCCGTTACGCACGCAGGATTTCAAACTCAATTATGCGCGTGCAATTGATGTGGCAAATGGGTTGCTTGGCACAGGAACATCGGGTGCAGGCGCAAGTAGAATTTTGAGTGCACGCGGTAGCGTCATTTCCGAAGCCAGAACCAATCAATTGTTCGTTACCGACATCCCATCAAAACTGGAGCAAATTCAGGCTTTGCTCGCCAAACTTGATATTGCGGTTCGTCAAGTGGTGATCGAAGCCAGGATCGTTGAGGCAAGTGATACATTTGGAAAGTCTCTCGGCGTGAGGTTGGGCGGAAGCGATCTGCGTGCTCAAAAAGGCGGCGACGGCGGCTACCAGGTTGCTGGATCAAACCGTGTCGTTATTGGATCCTCTTACTCAAATGCGGTAGCCAGCAGCGGGCAGGGCGGTGCTGTCGATACGGGAAGCAACTTTGTTAACTTGCCTGCCATTGGTCAAAACGGATACAACCCTGCAGCACTTGCCGTATCAATCTTCAGTTCAGCAGCAAATCGTTTTCTAAATCTTGAGATATCGGCTCTCGAAGCTGATGGAAAAGGCAAGGTGGTTTCAAGCCCTCGTGTTGTTACAGCAGATCAGATCAAAGCCATTATCGAACAGGGTACTGAATTGCCGTACCAGGTCGCTACCTCAAGCGGTGCCACGTCGCTTGCTTTCCGCAAGGCGAACCTCAAGCTTGAGGTGACACCGCAGATAACCCCTGAAGGCAACATCATTTTGGATTTGGATGTCAACAAAGATACCGTTGGCCAGTCCACGGCCGCTGGTTTCGCGATCAACACCAAACACATCAAAACCCAGGTGCTCGTTGAAAACGGTGGAACGGTTGTTATCGGTGGTATTTTCGAACTCACAGAAACCAACAGTGAAACCAAGGTGCCTTTGCTAGGTGACATCCCGGTGCTGGGTAATCTGTTCAAAACCCGCGCGCGGACTTCGAACAAGACGGAAATGCTTGTGTTTATAACGCCGAAGGTTTTGTCCGAGCGTGGTGCTACGCGATAGTTTTCGGTTCAAGCAGTTAATATTGGAAGTTGATTACTATGAAATTCTCGAAAATCCGCGTCTGTTTATTGTTGTCTATCGCACTGAGTCTAGGAGGTTGCGGGGGTGGTGGCGGAAGCGCTGGCACGCCAAGTGGTTCGGCTGGTACGTCTGGAACAGCAATAAATACCGGCACCGTTACGCCTGTTGTGACAGCATCGGTAGCAAAAATGACGACAGCTGTTGTCAACCAGACTGGCACGGCCGTGAGTAGTATCGCGGTTGGCGGTGGTTTTTCAGCCCAAGCAACGCTTGTTGACTCTACTGGTGCACCTGTCATTGGAAAGTTAGTTACATTCGCGTTGGGTGATGCAACTATTGCGACGCTTAGCCCCTCCACGGCATTGACTGGTGCTACAGGCATCGCCAAAGTCACGCTTTCGCCGGCATCAATCGCGAGTGCAGGAGCTGCCACAGTGACTGCGACCAGCGATGTGGCCGGGACCTCTGTGGCTGGTAAAGCAGATTTTTCAGTAGCGGCATCTAGTCTTACGCTTTCTTCTATTACGGCTGGAAATCTATTGCTCGCATCGGGTGGGAACACTTCACTATCAGTAACTGCCCTTGTCGCAGGGCAAGCGTCCAAGGCAATCCCTGTCAACGTATCCTATGCCGCGTCGTGCGGACGCGTAAACGGTATTACAACTTCAGGTGGTGTAAGCGTGACTACTGACGGAAGCGGCGTTGCTTCGGCGGTCTATAGTGCGGTTGCTTTAGACGGCTCGCTTTGTAGCGGTGACGTGAATATCTCCGCCTCGAGCGCTAACGCGACCCCACAAACCTTGACGTTATCTGTAGCAACAGCCACGGCCAACGCGCTCACGTTTGTATCTGCTAATCCAGCGCAAATATTTGTCTCTGGTACTGGTGCTGCGGATCAATCTTTGGCAGTGTTTAAGGTAATTTCGTCTGCTGGTACGCCGCTTGCGAACACTCCTGTCCAGTTCACTATTGCTACAAACCCAGGCGGCGTTGGCTTGGGTTCGGCAAGTTCCGTTTCGGCGGTGTCAGGCACAACAGATGCTTCCGGTCTGGTTTCTGTGGCCTTGTTTTCTGGACCAATTCCGGGACCGGTCAAGGTTCGCGCGACGCTGGCATCCAATTCGAGTGTGTTCGCTGATTCACAGAACCTAACAGTCTCTTCGGGCCCTCCTTCGCAACGGTTTATGAGCTTGTCTGTGCAGACGAGTAATATTGAAGGATGGCTGGTCGACGGTACAAGCACCCAGCTAACAGCTCGGCTGGCTGACCGCCAAGGTAACTCCGTCGCTGACGGCACGGTCGTTAACTTCACTGCGGAAGGTGGACAAGTAGCATCAAGCTGTGCAACGGTTCGTGTATCGGGTATTTCACAATGTTCAGTGAATTTTGTTAGTCAAAATCCTAGAACATTTGGTGGACGTGCTTCAGTTCTTGCCTATACGGAGGGGACAAAAGATTATGTGGACATTAACGGAAATAATCGATACGACGAAGGTGTTGACACGCTGATAAAAATTGGTGACGCATATCGTGATGATGACGAAAACGGTATTTATCAAGATACTGCTGGTGAGTTTGTAATACCTCGCGGTGGTCTGGAAACCTGTGTTGGTGTTGGAGAGCCGTTTCCCTCACGCGCTAATACGTGCGACGGCAAGTTGACCACTACCGTAAGGCAACAAGCCGTTATCTTGTTTTCTTCGTCGTCCCCTACACTGGATGTCAAGTCCAAGTCTGCAGCCGGTCTGTCGTTCGTTATTCGTAGCCTTGAAAATCCTCTGTTGCCGATGCCTGCTGGCACAACCATTACGGCTGTAGCAATTGATTCGAATTCGCTGGACAGTTTGACTTGTTCTGTGGGTATCCCGCCGGTTAGTCCTATTCCTAACGTTAACCCAACGACTAACGCCCTTGCTGATATTGCTACCTTAAACTCCGTTAGCATGAAAGACTGCGTCGCAGGCGATGGCGTTACGATTACGGTAACCAGTCCTTCCGGACTTGCGACACTAAACACTTATAGATTTTGAACATCGCCTTGGTCGGGCTTCCAGGATCCGGAAAATCAACGATTGCGAAACGGTTAGCTCGACGTCTTAAGTTGCCACTCTTTGATTGCGATCATGAAATTGAGCAACAGATAGGTTGCTTGATTCGTGATTATTTCAATTGTTGTGGGGAAACGAGTTTTCGCGATATTGAGTCCAAGATGATGGACAAGCTCACCTTGATGAGCGGCGTTTTGTCGACCGGTGGTGGTGCTGTGCTGCTGAAGGCTAACCGTGACCACCTGCGCCAAAGATCTTCAGTAATTTATTTGCATTCCACGCCAACTGAAGTGTTCAAGCGCATTCGACATGATCGCGTTCGGCCTTTACTTCAGGTTGCCGACCCGCTAGAACGACTCGAAGACTTGTATTCGGTGCGGGATCCGCTGTATCGCGAGGTCGCTTGCATGGTCATCGAAACAGGTAGCCCAGCAGTTGCGAGCGTTACAAATCGAATCATCGAGCAACTGGACTTGCTAAAGCGCTGAGGCGCTTGAGGCTGCTTTGGAGGGTTGGCTGTTGCTCGCTAGTGACGCAGGTTCATCATTGAGCGGTGCGGCGAGTGTTTTGTTCGGTGCCTCTACACTTACGGCCATGATGCAAGAGATTCCACCAGTTTCCGCCTCGGTTTCCATTTTCCTCGGCGATAGAAGCTACGACATCATTATTGGCGCTGGCTTGACAGGCCGGGCTGCCACTTGGCTCGGTTTGCCGAAAGCCAGTGTGGCGGTTGTCGTTTCAAATGAGACCGTTTTTCCGCTTTTTGGCGCTGTGGTCGTCGAAATGTTGAGCGCGCATTACCCAAAAGTGGTTGCTGTGATCTTGCCAGACGGCGAAGTGCACAAGGACTGGCAAACGCTTCAGTTGATCTTTGATGCTTTGCTCGAAAATGCCTGCGATCGGAAAACAGTGTTGTTTGCGCTGGGTGGTGGTGTGGTTGGCGACATGACCGGGTTCGCTGCC